>NZ_JBAKFV010000005.1:0-42702 GCF_036889365.1 Caulobacter sp. CCNWLW153 | reverse complement strand
AATCCTACCCGCGGAGCCACTCTCCTTCGTTCATCGAAGATTTCGTCGCCGGTAAGAGGCATCCCAGCATTCGATTTCGCTGCGTGAGTTCTCGGCGCGCCTGTTTCAGGCGGTCAGGAGCTTCTGAAGTTCCCGATAATAGGTCTCGGTATATTGGTGCTGGCGATCCAGCGCTTCCAGCATTCCGGGGCGGGTGAACACCTCGGCGGGAATCGTCACGCCCTTGCGGCCGTGACGCACGCAAAGGCCGTCGGCGATCAGCGCGCCGACGTGGCGACGCATCGTCTCGGCCGGCATGGCCAGCGAGTCGGCGACCTGGACGACCGTGATCGGTCGGCGCTGGGCGTCCTTGGCCAGTTCGTCCTTGGCGTCGAAGCCAGCGTTGGGGCGGATGTGGGCGACATTGGCCACCCAGATGGTCGTGAAGACGATGGCCCGCACGGGATCGTCGGCGTGAAGGCTCTTGGCCACGTCCAGCGAGCGCAGGAAATAGCCCGCCGATAGGCGGATGACCGCGCGCCGAACATCCGTGCTCATGCCTGCCCCCAAGGAAAGCCGCTCGGTGCAGGCTGAAGCCGAGTCGTCTCTGTGAGAAAATTCACCATGTCCCCATTTTGGGGACAGAGTGCTTTTCGAGGAGGCGCCGCGCCGCGATTTGCGCCATACGGGCCGCCGATTCAGGGGAAAACGGACGCGGGGGGCGCGTTGGGGCATGAGTGAAATCGAAGCCAGATTGCGAGAAGCGGCGGCCGCCGTTGGCGTGGCCGAGCGTATCGAAGCGCTGCTCAAGAGCGTCGAAGAGGCCATCGAGGCCTATCCGGACGACGCCGACCCTCGTTACCTGACCCGGCTGATCGACCAGCGCACGGCCTTGCTGGATCCCGATCTGCCGCTGATCGCGCGCATCGCCGTGCAACTCTGCGAGAACGACGCCTCGCGCGCCGCGGTGCTGGGTCCGCCGCTGGCCACCGCCGCCACCGTCTGTCCGCTGATGAAGCCGGCGGTGAATCAGTTGCGTCGTCTGCTCGGCGAGACGGCCTGAGTCGGGCAAATCCTCGGCGCGATTGGATGCACGGGCCTGATTGCCTTCCGGCGAGGCCCGGACCTATAAGCCTCTCGAACTGCTGTCCGAGGAAGTCCATGAGCTCCGATTTCGCGGCTGCCCGCCTGAATATGGTGGAAAGCCAGATCCGCACCGCCGACGTGACCGACCTGCCGTTGCAGGACGCCCTGCGGGTGGTTCCGCGCGAGAACCTCGTGCCTGCCGGCAAGGCCTATCTGGCCTATGCCGACGCCGAGGTCGAATACGCTCCGGGGCGCACCCTGATGCGCCCGCGCGACATCGGCAAGCTGCTGCAGAACCTCAAGCCGCGCGCCGGCGAGAAGGCCCTGGCGATCGCCGCGCCTTACGCCGCCGTGGTGCTCGAGACCATGGGCCTGCAGGTTACCCGTCTCGATGGCGACGACCTGACCGCCGTCCAGGGCGGCGAGTACGACGTCATCGTCTGCGAAGGCGCCGTGCCGAAGGCTCCGGCCTCCTGGACGGGCGCCCTGGCCCTGAACGGCCGCCTCGGCGTCGTCGAGCGCGAAGGCCCGGTCGGTCGCGCCGCAATCTATGCCCGCGCCGAGGACGGCCTGGCCCGTCGCGCCGCCTTTGATTCGACCCCGTCGCTTCTGGCCGGCTTCCCGGTCGAGACCGGTTTCGCGTTCTAGTCTTTTGGAAAAATGGGCGTTCGAGTGCTGAACCCGCTCGAACGCTTCAATTAAGCCCTTGAAACCAGGGACTGCTGCCCAGGGTTGGGTATTTCATCCAAGCTTGGCCAGGCCTAGTCTGGCGTCTTCGGTGACAAGCGCGCAAACTCCGCGTGAAAAAAGCTTAACTAGCGATGGTCCACGGTGGGCCTTACAGCGCTTGGGTGTAAAGCGCGGACTTCGCGTGTGTTGGGGAATGAGGGATGTCGAAGAGCCGTCGGGCCGGTTTGCTGGCCGCTGCTTGCTGCATGGGTTTCTTGGCCTCGGCGGCTAGCGCCGAGACCCTGACGGACGCGGTCGCCCTGGCCTACCAGACCAATCCCACCATCCAGCAGCAGCGCGCCGTACAGCGCGCCGCGGACGAGGGCGTGGTCCAGGCCAAGACCGGCTTCAGGCCGACGCTGGGTCTGGACGGCTCGATCTCGGGATCGCGCACCGATCTGGCCCATCCCCGCACGACCCTGGTCGGCGGCCAGGTCGTGACCGGCGACGTCACCAAGTCCGCTTCCAGCGGCGCCACGCTCTCGCTGTCGCAGCCGCTCTACACGGGCGGCCAGGCCAGCGCCCGGCTGTCGGCCGCCGAAGCCGACGTGCTGGCCGGTCGTGAAGACCTGCGCGGCGTCGAGCAGGGCGTGCTGGCCAACGTCATCACCGCCTATGTCGACGTCCGTCGTGGCCAGGAAAGCCTGCGCATCGCCCAGGAGAACGTCAGCGTCCTGACCCGTCAGCTCGACGAGTCGAACGCTCGCTTCGAGGTCGGCGAGATCACCCGCACCGACGTCGCCCAATCCCAGGCGCGCCTGGCCGCCGCCAAGGCCAGCCTGTCCTCGGCCCAGGCCACGCTGGCGGTCGCCCGCGCCAACTACGCCCAGGTCGTCGGCCAGAACCCGACCGACCTCGCGCCTGAGCCGTCGCTGGCCGAACTGCTGCCGGCCTCGGTCGAGCAGGCCTTCGACGCCGCCGAGGCCAACAATCCGACGGTCCAGGCCGCCCGCTACGGCGAGCGCGCCGCCTCGGCCCGCGTCGCCCAGGCCAAGTCGGCCTACCTGCCCACCGTCTCGGCCGGGGCCAGCCTCGGCTACTCGGCCAGCGAGGTGAACGGCGAGTACAAGCAGTTCGGCGAGTACGACCGCGCCCTTAGCGGCTCGGTCACCGCCCGGGTGCCCCTGTTCACCGGCGGCCTGAACGCCTCGAACGTGCGCAGCGCCAAGGAGCGCGAGAACGCCGCCCGCATCGCCGTCGAAGGCGCCAAGCGCAACGTGGTCCAGCAGGTCTCGGCCGCCTGGAGCACGCTGCTGGCCGCCCGCGCCAACCTCGTCTCCAACGAGGAGCAGGTGAGGGCGAGCAAGATCGCCTTCGAGGGCGTGCGTCAGGAGCAGCAGGTCGGTCTGCGCACCACGCTGGACGTTCTGAACGCCCAGCAGGAACTGCGCGCCGCCGAACTGGCCCTCGTCACCGCCCGTCGCGACGAATACGTCGCCAGCGCCGGCGTGCTGCAGGCCATGGGCGCGCTGGACGTCGCCAAGCTGGCTCCGAGCGTCGAGCGTTACGATCCCAAGACCTCGTACGATCGCGTGGTCAATTCGGGCTCGGTGCCGTGGGAGCCGCTGGTGCGGACCCTGGACAAGGTCGCCTCGCCGGCGGTCGCCACGTCCTCCGGCGGCAAGTAATCTCGTCCAACTTCAGGACGAATCAACGCGGCGCGAATCCTTGGCTTGCTTAAGCCGTGCAAGTCTGCACCATCGGCGGCACGCGTCTTGCGAGGCGTGCAAGGATTCGTAGCCCTTTCAAGACGGCCCAGCCCACATGTCCGACCAGAGCTCCCAAGAACCGACGATGGAGGAGATCCTCGCCTCGATCAGGCGGATCATCTCCGAAGACGACGCTCCGGCCGCCGAAGCGGCGCCGCCGCCCGCGCCCGCGCCCGAGCCGGTTCCCGAGCCCGAGCCGGTGATCGAGGACGACGTCCTCGAGCTGACCGATCCGATCGAGCCGCCGGCCCCGGTCGAGACGCTCGGCGACCTCGACCTCTACACCCCGGAACCCGAGCCGGAGCCGGCCTATGAGCCGCCCCCGCCGCCTCCGGAGCCCGCCTACACCCCGCCGCCGGTGTTCAACCGCGACGAAGTGGCCGAGACCCTGGTCGGCGACCACGCCGCGGGCCTGGCCGCCAGCGCCTTCGGCAGCCTGAGCTCGGCCCTGCTGATGCCGGCCAACGGCCGCACGCTGGAAGACGTCGTGCGCGAACTGCTGCGCCCGCTGCTCAAGGAGTGGCTGGACCAGAACCTGCCGCGCATCGTCGAGAACAAGGTCGAGGAAGAGGTCCACCGGATCTCGCGCGGCCGCGGCGTATGACATCGGCGTCGGGTCGCCGCTAGGCGGCCTAAGACGCCCGGACTTTGGGAAGGCGGTCGCGTTCGCGGCCGCCTTTTCCCGTTCAAAATCCCCGATAATCCCGTCGCCCGGTTTCGCCAGGCGGCCGCAAGTGGCATATCCCCTCCGCCATGCTTGAAAAGACCTTCGATCCCAAAGCCGTCGAACCGCGCCTGTACGAAGCCTGGGAGGCCTCCGGGGCCTTCAAGCCGTCCGAGGATCCGAACGCCGAGCCGTTCGTCATCGTGATCCCGCCGCCGAACGTGACGGGGTCCTTGCACATCGGCCACGCGCTGAACAACACGCTGCAGGACGTGCTGACCCGCTTCCACCGCATGCGCGGCAAGGCCGCCCTGTGGCTGCCGGGCACCGACCACGCGGGCATAGCCACCCAGATGGTGGTCGAGCGCCAGCTGGCCGCGGCCGGCAACATCGGCCGCCGCGACATGGGCCGCGAGGCCTTCGTCGAGAAGGTCTGGGAATGGAAGGCCGAGAGCGGCGGCGCCATCACCAACCAGCTGCGCCGCCTGGGCGCCAGCTGCGACTGGTCGCGCGAGCGCTTCACCCTGGACGATGGCCTGTCGGCCGCCGTCCGCAAGGTCTTCGTCCAGCTGCACAAGCAGGGCCTGCTCTATCGCGACAAGCGCCTCGTCAACTGGGACCCGCAGTTCCAGACCGCCATCTCCGACCTCGAGGTCGAGCAGAAGGAGGTCGACGGCGCCTATTGGCACTTCGCCTATCCGCTGGCCGACGGCGTGACCTACCAGCACCCCGTCGCGTTCGACGACGACGGCAAGCCGACCCAATTTGAGACACGCGACTACATCGTCGTGGCCACCACCCGTCCCGAAACGATGCTGGGCGACACCGGCGTGGCCGTCCATCCGTCGGACGAGCGCTACAAGGACCTGGTCGGCAAGGACGTCGTCCTGCCGATCGTCGGTCGCCGCATCCCGATCGTCGCCGACGACTACGCCGACCCGACCAAGGGCTCGGGCGCGGTGAAGATCACCCCGGCGCACGACTTCAACGACTTCCAGGTCGGCAAGCGCGCCGGCCTGCCGTCGATCAACATCCTGACGCCGGAAGCCAAGCTCAACGACGCCGTTCCGGCCGAGTATCAGGGCATGGACCGCTTCGCCGCGCGCAAGGCCATCGTCGCCCGCGCCGAAGAAGAGGGCTGGCTGAAGGAAATCGAGAAGACCAGGCACATGGTCCCGCACGGCGACCGTTCGGGCGTGGTCATCGAGCCCTACCTGACCGACCAGTGGTACGTCGACGCCTACACCCTGGCCCAGCCGGCGCTGAAGGCGGTCGAGAACGGCGACACCGTCTTCGAGCCCAGGCACTGGGAAAAGACCTATTTCGAATGGCTGCGCAACATCGAGCCCTGGTGCGTCTCGCGCCAGCTCTGGTGGGGCCACCGCATCCCGGCCTGGTTCGGTCCTGAGGGCTCGATCTTCGTCGAGGAGACCGAGGAGGCCGCCTACGCCGCCGCCAAGGCCCAGTTCGGCGCCGACGTCGTCTTGAGCCAGGACGAAGACGTCCTCGACACCTGGTTCAGCTCGGCCCTGTGGCCGTTCTCGACCCTCGGCTGGCCGGAAAAGACCCCGGACGTCGCCCGTTTCTATCCGACCAGCACCCTGGTCACCGGCTTCGACATCATCTTCTTCTGGGTCGCCCGGATGATGATGATGGGCATCCACTTCATGGACGAGGTTCCGTTCAAGCAGGTGTTCATCAACGCCCTCGTCCGTGACGAGAAGGGCGCCAAGATGAGCAAGTCCAAGGGCAACGTCATCGACCCGTTGGCCCTGATCGACGAGGTGGGCTGCGACGCCGTGCGCTTCACCCTGACGGCCATGTCGGGCCAGGCGCGCGACATCAAGCTGTCGAAGCAACGCATTGAAGGCTATCGCAACTTCGGCACGAAGCTGTGGAACGCCACGCGCTTCGCCCAGATGAACGGCTGCGTCCGCGTCGAGGGCTTCGACCCCGCGTCGGTGACCCAGCCGCTCAACAAGTGGATCCGCGGCGAGGTCGTCAAGACGCTCGGCGAAGTCACCAAGGCCTTCGAGGCCCCGGCCTTCGACGAAGGCGCTTCGGCGCTCTATCGCTTCATCTGGAACGTCTTCTGCGACTGGTACCTGGAGCTGGCCAAGCCGGTTCTGAACGGCGAGGACGAGGCCGCCAAGGCCGAGACCCGCGCCATGACCGCCTGGGTGCTCGACCAGATCCTGATCCTGCTGCACCCGGTGATGCCGTTCATCACCGAGGAGCTGTGGGAAAAGACGGCCGAGGAGGGCGGGCCGGCCCGCGAGACCATGCTGATCTCTACCCAGTGGCCGGAAATGCCGGAAAGCTGGATCGACGCCGAGGCCGCCGCCGAGATCGGCTGGCTGGTCGACACCGTCGGCGAGATCCGCTCGCTGCGCGCCGAGATGAACGTGCCGCCGTCGGCCAAGCCGGCCCTGGCCGTGGTCGGGGCGGGCGAGGGCACGCTGGGCCGCCTTGAGCGCCAGCGCGACCTCCTGGTCAGCCTGGCGCGCCTGGGCGAGGTCTCCATCGCGCAGGCCGCGCCCGCCGGCACGGCTCCGGTTGTGATGGGCGAGGCGACCGGCGCCCTGGGCGTGGCCGAATTCATCGACGTCGCCGCCGAGAAGGCCCGCCTGACCAAGGAGATCGCCGGCCATGCCGGCGAGATCGAGAAGACCGGCAAGAAGCTCGGCAACCCCGACTTCCTGGCCCGCGCCAAGCCCGAGGTCGTCGAGGAAAACCGCGAACGCCTGGCCGAAGCCGAAGCGGCGAAAGCCAAGCTGGAAGCGGCCTTGGGTCGTCTCGCGGCCATGGGGTGAGGCTTCGCCTCTCCGCCCATTTTCCTGCCTTCCTGGGCCTTGCGCCCAGGATCCATGGTTCAGCCTGCTCAGACCTCGGCAACGAGACCGAGGTCTGAGCAGGCTGTCGGCATGGGCCCTCGCCACAGGGGCGAGGGAGGCGATCTCTTGTCGGACGCGTGCCTTCCGCCGCTCCAACTAAACATTGTTCCCCTATCGTCCAAACGACCGTTTACATCGGCCGTCCGGGCGTGCTTACTCGACGGAAACGCGCCGCTTGAACGAGCGCGATCGACACCGGGAGAGTAACGAATGACCCAGGCCGCTCACGCGCCTAACCCCGTTCCCAATCCTGTCCCATGGCCCGCCATGTCGGTGAAGCAGGCCTACGCCCTGATCACCGCCCCGGGATCGCCGGCCGAGATGGAGGAGGTTGAGATCCGCGGCGTGCCGACGCGGACCTGGAAGAACCTCCCGCCCACGCTGCGCCACACGCTTCAGGTGGGCCGCACCCACGGCGACAAGATCTATCTGGTCCACGAGGACGAGCGGGTCAGCTTCGAGGCCTTCTACCGCGCCGTCACCGTCTTCGCCGCCGAACTGGAGGCCAAGGGGGTCAAGAAGGGCGATCGCGTCGCCCTGATCATGCGCAACCTGCCCGAATGGCCGGTGGCCTTCTATGCGGGCCTGTCGATCGGCGCGATCCTCACCCCGCTGAACGCCTGGTGGACCGGGCCCGAGCTGGAATACGGCCTCACCGACTCCGGCGCCTCGGTGGCGGTGATGGACGTCGAGCGCTTCGAGCGCCTGGCCGAGCACTTCGACAACTGCCCCGAGCTCAAGCGCGTCTACGTCTCGCGCAGCAAGGAAGACATCGCCCATCCCTACGTCACGCGCCTGGAAAGCGTGATCGGCTGCCCCAATGACTGGATCAAGCTGGAGGAAAAGCCGCTTTCGACCGTCGAGCTGGGCCCGGAAGACGACGCGACGATCTTCTACACCTCCGGGACCACCGGAAAGCCCAAGGGGGCGCTGGCCACCCACCGGGCGGTCAACAGCAACATCTTCGCCGCCGCCGCCGCCTCGGCCCGCAGTTTCCTGCGCCGGGGCGAAGCACCGCCCCAGCCCGATCCCAGCCTGCCGCAGAAGGGCGCGCTGATCTCGGTGCCGTTCTTCCACGCCACCGGCTGCTTCGCGGTGATGAACCCCTCGCTGTTCGGCGGGGCCAAGATGGCCATGATCCGCAAGTGGGATCCGGAAAAGGCCATGCAGTTGATCCAGGACGAGAAGCTGACCCAGATGGGCGGCGTGCCGACCATCGCCTGGCAGATCATCGAGCACCCGGCCCGCGACAGGTACGACCTGTCCTCGCTCGAGGCCGTGGCCTATGGCGGCGCGCCCTCGGCGCCTGAACTTGTCCGCAAGATCAAGGAGATCTGGCCCAAATCCTCGCCCGGCAACGGCTGGGGCATGACCGAGACCTCGGCCACCGCCACCTCCAACTCGGCGGAAGACTATGAGAACCGCCCCGAAAGCTGCGGTCCGGCCGTGCCGGTCACCGACCTGAAGATCATGACGCTGGAAGCCCCCTACGAGGAGCTGCCGATCGGTTCGGTGGGCGAGCTGTGGTGCAAGGGGCCGCAGGTGGTGAAGGGCTATTGGAACAAGCCCGAGGCCACGGCCCAGACCTTCATCGATGGCTGGGTGCGCACGGGCGATCTCGCCCGCCTCGACGAAGAGGGCTTCTGCTACATCATCGACCGGGCCAAGGACATGCTGATCCGCGGCGGCGAGAACATCTACTGCATCGAGGTGGAGAACGTCCTCTACGACCATCCGGCGGTGATGGACGCCGCCCTCGTCGGCGTCGAGCACAAGACCCTGGGCGAAGAACCCGCCGCCGTCGTCACCCTTAAACCCGGCGCGACCGCGACCGAAGACGAACTGCGCGCCTTCGTCGCCGACCGCCTGGCCGCCTTCAAGGTGCCGGTGAAGGTGATCTTCTGGCCCGAGACCCTGCCTCGCAACGCCAACGGCAAGATCCTGAAGACCGAACTGAAGAAGGTCTTCGTGACGGGGTGAGGTCACCCACCAGCTCCCTCTCCCGTGGGGAGAGGGAGGGGCCCGCCGCGAAGCGGTGGGAGGGTGAGGGCGTACGCCGCTAAACGGAGTGCCGGCACGCCGTCAACGGTCCCTAGCCCCTCATCCGACGGTCTTCGACCGCCACCTTCTCCCTCCAGGGAGAAGGAACAAGCTTGCCAGAATCCTTGACATAAACGCCCCCGCATGCGCCTTTCCGCGCCTTGCAAATCAACGCGTTTCGAAGCCTTTCATGACCACGATGCACGCCTATCGCACCCATAACTGCGGCGCTCTTCGGGCCAGCGACACCAACGCCAATGTGCGTCTGTCGGGCTGGATCCACCGCAAGCGCGACCACGGCGGCCTGGTCTTCATCGACCTGCGCGACCACTACGGCCTGACCCAGCTGGTCCTGCACCCCGAAACCCCCGGCTTCGCCATCGTCGAGCGCCTGCGCGCCGAGAGCGTGATCCGCGTCGACGGCGTGGTCATCGCCCGTGACGCCGCCGTGGTGAACCCCAACCTGCCGACCGGCGAGATCGAGATCCGCGTCACCGACGTGGAAGTGCTGTCGACCGCCGACGAGCTGCCGCTACCGGTCTTCGGCGAGCCCGACTATCCCGAGGAAATCCGCCTCAAGCACCGCTATCTCGACCTGCGCCGCGAGACCCTGCACAAGAACATCGTGCTGCGCTCGCGCGTGATCCAGTCGATCCGCAACCGCATGTTCGCGCAGGGCTTCAACGAGTTCCAGACGCCGATCCTGACGGCGTCGTCGCCGGAAGGCGCGCGCGACTTCCTGGTGCCCTCGCGCCTGCATCCCGAGAAGTTCTACGCGCTGCCCCAGGCGCCCCAGCAGTTCAAGCAGCTGCTGATGGTCTCGGGCTTCGACCGCTACTTCCAGATCGCCCCGTGCTTCCGCGACGAAGACCTGCGCGCCGACCGCTCGCTCGAGTTCTACCAGCTCGACGTCGAGATGAGCTTCGTCACCCAGGAAGACGTGTTCGCGGCCATCGAGCCGGTCATGCACGGCGTCTTCGAGGAGTTCTCGAACGGCAAGCCGGTCTCGCCGATCAGCGAAACCCACACCTTCACCAACGACTTCGGCGCGACGCTCGAGCACAAGGGCTTCGAGCGCCTGACCTACGCCCAGTCGATGGCCTGGTACGGCAGCGACAAGCCCGACCTGCGCAACCCGATCAAGATGGCCGACGTCTCCGAGCACTTCCGTGACGGCGGCTTTGGCCTGTTCGCCAAGATCCTCGGCGCCGACGCTAAGAACGCCATCTGGGCCATTCCGGCCCCGACCGGCGGTTCGCGGGCGTTCTGCGACCGCATGAACAGCTGGGCCCAGGGCGAAGGCCAGCCCGGTCTCGGCTATGTGTTCTGGTCGGAAGACCAGGGCGGCTGGGGCGGCCCGATCGCCAAGAACCTGGGTGAGCCCACGCAAGGCCTGATGGAAAGCCTGGGCCTGGGCGCTGGCGACGCCGCCTTCTTCGTGGCCGGCGATCCGGCCGTGTTCGCCAAGTTCGCGGGCCTGGCCCGCACCCGCGTCGGCACGGAGCTGAAGCTGGTCGCCGAAGAGCAGTTCAAGTTCTGCTGGATCGTCGACTTCCCGATGTTCGAGTGGAACGAGGACGAGAAGCGCGTCGACTTCTCGCACAACCCGTTCTCGATGCCGCAGGGCGGCCTGGAAGCCCTGGAAGGCCAGGATCCCCTGACCATCCGCGCCTACCAGTACGACATCGTCTGCAACGGCTACGAGCTGTGCTCGGGCGCGATCCGGAACCACAAGCCCGAGATCATGCTGAAAGCCTTCGAGATCGCCGGCTACGGTCCGGAAGTCGTCGAGGAGCAGTTCGGCGGCATGCTGAACGCCTTCCGCTTCGGCGCCCCGCCGCACGGCGGTCTGGCGCCCGGCATCGACCGCATCGTCATGCTGCTGGCCGAGCAGGTCGCCATCCGTGAGGTCATCGCCTTCCCGCTGAACCAGCAGGGCCAGGACCTGCTGATGAACGCGCCGGCCAACGTGCTCGACAAGCAGCTCAAGGAGCTGCACATCCGCACCGCTCCTCCGATCAAGGTGTAAGCCACCAAGGTCTATGACCTGGCGGCAAGCGCCTGAAGACAAAGCCCTCCGGCCGCTCGGCTCGGAGGGCTTTTTCGTGCTATGGTGACGCTGTCGGGGGTGCGCCCTGGGAGGGTTCCCGATGTTCAGGACCACGCTTGCCCTATGCCTCTGCCTGTCGGCCGCGACGGGCGCCTACGCCGCTTCCCCGCCGATCATGGCGGACCAGAAGGCCATCGACAGCGCCATGTCGGCCGCGCCGCCGGCGCTGGCCAAGGACGCGGCGATCATGACCTTCGCCGCCGACGGCTCGATGCGCCACCTGCGCGACGGGACCAACGGCTACACCTGCATGCCCGACATCCCGACCACGCCGGGCGTCGACCCGATGTGCGCCGACGCCAACGCGATGGAATGGGCCATGGCCATGTTCGGCCGCAAGCCGCCGCCGGAAGGCAAGCCAGGCTTCATCTACATGCTGATGGGCGGCTCGGACCCCAGCAACCTGGATCCGTACGCCACCAAGCCGATGGACGGCCACGACTGGGTCAAGACGGGTCCGCACGTCATGGTCGTGGGGGCGCCGGGCATGCTGGTCGGCTATCCCGGCGGCGCGCGTCCGGACACCTCAAAGCCCTACGTCATGTTCCCGGACACGCCCTACGCGCACCTGATGCTGCCGGTGCACTGAGGCTTCGGCTCAGCGGCAGCGGGGGATCGACAGGCCGCGCGGCAGGGTCGTCGACGGATCGCCGCAGGCCCGGTTCAGCTGGGCCTGGGTGAGGCCGCTCGCGCGGTCCAGTTCGGCCCCCGAGAAGTTGACGCCCGACAGGTTGGCGCCGGCGAAGCTCGCGCCCTCCAGATAGGCGCCGACGAAGGTGGCGTTGGTCAGGTCCGCCTTGGCGAAGCTGGCCCCGCCGAAGACGCCGCCATAGGCGTTGACGTCGCGCAGGTCGCCGCCGGTGAACCGCGTGCGGCCCATCACCGCCAGAGACAGGTCGGCCTGGCGCAGGCGGGCACCGGACAGGTTCTTGGCCCGCAGCGTCAGGCCCGAAAGGTCGGCCTGGAACAGGTTGCAGCGCGGGCAGTCGGCGCCGCGACGCACGCTGGCGATCTGGCCGGCGTTCTGCGCCAGGGCGGGACCGGCCAAGGCCAGGGTCGACAGCGCGGCGGCGGCGAGGAGGGCCAGAGGTTTCATTTCGGCACGCGTCCTTGGCGATGGAAAGGGCGGGATAGGGGACTTGCCGCCAACGCAGCAAGTCCCGCGCCGGAAACTCAGCCGCGCGGTGAGGGCCGTTCGGCCTGGCCGTTGCAGCTTTCACAGACCACCAGGCCGCCCTTGCGGCTCAGGGCCACGTCGCCGCAGGCCGGGCAGATGTCGGCCTGGTCGGCGGGCGCGCCGGTCTTGGCCGCGTCGTCCTTGCAGCGCCCGAAGGCGGCGAACACCAGGTTGTCGGGCGTCGCGCCGCGCGAGAAACCCTTGGAGATGAACTTCGACGCCGGCAGCGGCGCGGGCTCCTCGGCCTCGTCCTCGACGTCGGCGTTCTTGCCGCGCCCCAGGCCGTCGGCGTTGAACTCCTGCGGGTCGCCGTTGGCCAGGTCGTCTCGGCCCAGGTACGAGACCCCCAGTTCGCGGAAGATGTAGTCGAGGATCGAGGTCGCCGACTTGATCGAGTCGTTGCCCGTCACCGGCCCGGCGGGCTCGAACTTGGTGAAGACGTAGGCGTCGACGAACTCGTCCAGCGGCACGCCGTATTGCAGGCCGATGGAGATCGCGATGGCGAAGTTGTTCATCAGGCTGCGGAAGGCGGCGCCTTCCTTGTGCATGTCGATGAAGATCTCGCCGACCTCGCCGTCCTCGTACTCGCCGGTGTGCAGATAGACCTTGTGGCCGCCGACGGCCGCCTTCTGGATGTAGCCCTTGCGGCGGTCGGGCAGCTTGCGGCGCTCGCGCTGGCGCTCGACCACCTTCTCGACCACGCGCTCGGTGACGATCGGCTCGGGCGGCCTGGCGCGCGGCGTCTCGGCCGGGGCTTCGGGCAGGTCGAGGGCGAAGTCGGCCGGCGCCGGAGCGCGCGACAGCTTCAGGGCGCGGACGCCGGCGCGGGCGGCCGAGGCCTGAAGTCGCAGCAGATCGGCCGGCCGGGCGTCGAACGGCGCGACCAGGGCCAGCGGCCAGGGCCCGCAGGCGAAGATCTCGACGGCGGCGGTGATGGCGATGCGATCGGCTTGCGCCGGCGCCTCGAAGGCGCGCAGCAGGTCCTGAGTTTGGCTCGCGAGGGCGGGGCTGTCGAACAGGCGGCCGGTTCCGACGGCGTGGCGCTGGGCCTCGAGGACGGCGTCCGCCGCGAAGCCTGCGAAGGCCAGGGTGTCGAACGCCGGATCGGCGAGGGCTTCGCGGGAAGCGCCCAGCACGTCGCCGATGAAGTCGGCGCCGACGATGGCGGGGGCGAAGGCCGCTCGCAGGTCGCCGCGGGCGCGCAGTGCGGCCTCGGCCAGGCCGATCTCGTGGCTGGTGAAGCCGACGGCGGTCAGCGCGCGATGGTCGACGCCGGGGGCGTCTTCGAGCGATCCGGCGCCCAGGGCGTGCACCCGCACCGCGTCGAGGTCGGCCCCCGCGGCGCGCAGGGCGGCCTGGGCGCTGGCGGAAAGCTGGGGCACGGCGACGCCGTCGCTGGTCTCCGAGGGCAGGACCAGGCTCCAGCCGCTATCGAGGCCGGGAGCCGCGCCCAGGCGCAGGGCGGTCTCGGAGTCCTCGAAGGCCGCGACGAGGCCGACGCCGCGCAGACCGTGGGCCTTGGCCGCGGCCAGGGCGGCTTGCAGCCCCGCGGTCGCCTCCGCGGCGAGCGGCGCGGTCAATGCGGCGGCGGCTTCGACGCGTCGGGCGAGGCCGGCCAGGATGCGTTCGGATTCGACGGTGAAGGCCTCGGCGGCCCCGAGGGCCTCCGCTACGGAGGCCGAGGCCGTCAGCGCCTCGCCGGCGGTCATGGCCCAGAGGGCTGCGGCCGCGTCGCGACCAGCCTCGGTCGCGGGCGAAAGGTTCTGGGCCAGCAGCCAGTCGCCGACGCCGGCCAGGGTCAACGCCACGGCGCCGTCCTGCGGGCGGTCGAGCTCGAGGGCCACGGCCCAGAGCCGAACGGCGTGACGGAAGCCGGCGAGGTCGAAGCCGTCATCGCCGAGGAAAGCCGCGGCGTTGACGGCCGCTCGGGCCGCGGCGCCGGCCGCCAGTTGGTCGGCGTCGGCGGGCGACAGGGCCAGGGTGACGCCGCCGGTTTCCCAGCTGGCCCGGGCGGCCAGGGCGGCGAACTCGTCGCCCGCGGCCACGTCGGTCGGTTCGGCCAGGGCGAGCAGGGGCGGGATCGTGGCGGGCCGTGCGGCGGAGGTGGAGAAGCCTGGCGCGCCGGCGCGGGCCACGGCGTCGGCGATGCTCGCGTCGCTGGCGCCGGCCGCGCGCGCCTTCTGGGCGGCGCGAGCCAGGGCGACATTGCGAGCGGGGTCGGCGCAGGCTCGCGCGTCGCCCTCGCAGCGCAAGACCGAGTCGGCGACGGCGGTCAGGGCGGCGTCCAGCCGGGAGGCGGCCTCGCGAGCCAGGCGATCGGCGCGGGCGAGACCCACGTGCTCGGCGGCGGCGGCGCGGAACTCGATGGCGGAAACGTGCAGCGGCGCGGGCAGGGCGGCCGCCGGGCCGGCGGGCGCTGCATAGCCAGCGAGCATGCTGTCGACGAGGTCGGCGGCGAAGGCGCGAGCGTCGGCTTCCGAGGCGAAGAGCCCCGCCTCGCGACCGTTCTTGGTCAGGCGGGCGGCGTGGCGCTCCAGCGCGCCGTCGAGGGGGCTCTCAGGATCGGATGCGCCCGGCGGCGCCCGGTCCAGCCAGGCTTCGACGCGGGCGTCGGGCCAGCCCAGGGGCGCAAGGGTTTCGATGAAGCGGTCGGGCCGTTCGACCTCGCGCAGGTCGGATTCCGGCGCTCGTCCGGCGAAGAGTCGTTCAAAGCGCATGGGCCGATTCCGCGGCGGGTGCTTCGTCATGGTGTCAACCCTAAACCGGAGGTCGGTAACCATCAATAGATGTTGGGTCTGTAGCTGATGCTGTCCACAACATCTTGAAGCGCGCTTCCGTGACGGCTCGGCTGGACGCTGAGGGCTCGGCGACCTATAGTCCGCCCGCTTCGCGCCGCGCTTTTTCGGTCGCGAAGGCCTTTGCTAGATTGGGTGCCGCGCAGTGCTGAAAGCGATCTTCACGTGGTGGAACGGAGCGACCCTGGGTCAGCGCTTCCACATTTCCCGCCGGGGCGTGTTCGTGGGTAAGGACGAGTACGGCAACCGCTACTTCGAAGCCCGCGACAACAAGGACAGCTACGACGACCGCAAGCGTCGCTGGGTGATCTATGACGGCTACGCCGAGGCCTCCAAGGTTCCGCCGGACTGGAGCGGCTGGCTGCACTACACCTTCGACGAGCCGCCGACCCAGGCGCCGCTGCCGCGTCGCGCGTGGGAAAAGGACCACCTGCCGAACCTGACGGGCACCGTTCATGCCTGGCGTCCGAAAGGCGCCATCGGTCGTGGCGGCGAGCGCGCCGTCGCCACCAGCGACTATCAGTCCTGGTCGCCGGAATAAGATGAGCCTCAAGCGGCGCAGCCTGCAGGGCGCGGCGATCCTGGTCGCCGCGGTTCCGTTCGCCGTCGGCGCCGCCTGGGCGCTGCAGGCCGCTCCGCAACAGGCGCGGCCCGTGCAGCAGCCGCCAGCGGCCGCGACGCCGCCTACGGCCCAGCCCGCGCCGGTAGCCCCGGCGCCCAAGCCCGTGCAGCAGCCGGCGCCGTCCAACGGCGCGCCGCCGCCCGAGCCGGCCCCGCCGCCCGCGGCCGACCCCGTTCCCGCCAAGCCGGTCGCCACCGCTCCGGCCAAGCCCGCCGAACCCGCCAAGCGCGGCCGCTACGGCGTGGCCATCATCCAGGCGCTGGACAAGGTCACGACCGAGACCATGCGCTTCGAGGTCCCGGTGGGGCAGCCGATCCGCTACAAGACCCTGGTCTTCACGGCGCGCGCCTGCGAGGTCACGGCCGCCGACGAGCTGGCGCCCGACCAGATCGCCTACCTGACCATCGACACCCAGCCCAAGGCCTTGCCGGGCCGCGCCGCTCCGGCCGGTCGGCAGGTGTTCAAGGGGTGGATGTACGCCAGCTCGCCGGGCCTGAACCCGCTGGAGCACCCGGTCTATGACGCTTGGCTGATCGCCTGCAAGACGTCGGCCCCGGTCGCGGCCGGCCCCAGCAAGTAGAAATCGGATTCGGCCGTCAGGGCCTTGGCGAGTCGGCGCTTGTAGTCGGCGCGCGAAATCTCGACCGTGCCGAACTGCGCCAGGTGATCGGTGATGAACTGGGTGTCGAGCAGCTTGTAGCCGCCGACGTTCAGGCGGCCGACCAGATGCACCAGCGCCACCTTGCTGGCGTCGCGGGCAGTCGAGAACATGCTTTCGCCGAAGAAGGCCGCGCCCAGCGAGACGCCGTAGAGCCCGCCGACCAGCTCGCCACCTTGCCAGCACTCGACGCTGTGGGCGCGGCCGGCGGCGTAGAGCATGCCGTACATCTTCTGGATCGGGGCGTTGATCCAGGTCTCCAAGCGTCCCGGACGGGACGAGGCGCAGGCCTCGACCACGGTGTCGAAGGCGGTGTCGACGCGCACCTCGAAGGGCTCGGACCGCACGGTGCGCGCCAGGCGACGGGGAATGTGCATGGCGTCGAGCGGCAGCACGCCGCGCCATTGCGGATCGATGAGGAAGAGGCGTTCGTCATGGCGCGCGTCGGCCATGGGGAAGACGCCGCGTTCGTAGCAGGCGACGAGATCGTCGAGGCCGAAGGCGTCGTCCATGCGCGTCAGTGGGTTCCGATCGTCCCGATCGGCCCCGGATCGCTCCGGGGCCGACCAAGATAAGGCCTTAGCCCTGCGACTTGATCCAGCGTTCCAGCCAGTGGATGTCGTAGTCGCCGGCCAGGATGTCGGGCTGAACCAGCAGGTCCTGGAACAGCGGGATCGTGGTCTCGACGCCGCCGACGACCATTTCGCCCAGGCAGCGCTTGAGGCGCGCGATGCACTCGGCGCGGTCGCGGCCGTGGACGATCAGCTTGCCGATCAGGCTGTCGTAGTACGGCGGGATCGCGTAGCCGGTGTAGATCGCCGAATCCAGGCGCACGCCCAGGCCGCCCGGCGCGTGGAAGTCCGTCACCGTGCCCGGCGAGGGCGTGAAGGTGCGGGCGTTCTCGGCGTTGATGCGGCATTCGATGGCGTGGCCCTCGAACACGACGTCTTCCTGGGTGAACGACAGCGGCAGGCCCGCGGCGATGCGGATCTGCTCGCGCACCAGGTCGATGCCGGTGATGGCTTCGGTGACCGGGTGCTCCACCTGCAGGCGGGTGTTCATCTCGATGAAGAAGAACTCGTCGTTCTCCCAAAGGAACTCGATGGTGCCGACGCCGAGATAGCCGATGGCCTTGACCGCATCGACCACGACCTTGCCGATCTTGGCGCGACCCTCGGCCGACAGGGCGGGCGAGGGGGCTTCTTCCAGCACCTTCTGGTGGCGGCGTTGCAGCGAGCAGTCGCGTTCGCCCAGGTGCACCACGTTGCCGTGGCTGTCGGCGATGACCTGCAGCTCGATGTGGCGCGGCTTCTGGAGGTAGCGCTCCATGTAGACCGTGTCGTCGCCGAAGGCGGCGCGGGCCTCGGCGCGCGCGGTCGCGACCGCCTCGGCGAGGTCTTCACGGGTCTGGGCGACCTTCATGCCGCGACCACCGCCGCCGGCGGCGGCCTTGATCAGCACCGGGAAGCCGATCTTGTCGGCGGCCGCGAAGGCCTCTTCCTCGGTCGAGACGCCGCCGTCAGAGCCGGGAACGACCGGGATGCCGGCGTCCTTCACGGCCTGCTTGGCGGTGATCTTGTCGCCCATCATCCGGATGTGCTCGGGCTTCGGACCGATGAAGGTGAAGCCGTGCGCGCCGACGATCTCGGCGAAGCGGGCGTTCTCCGACAGGAAGCCGTAGCCCGGGTGGATGCCCTGGGCGCCAGTGATCTCGGCGGCGGCGATGATCGACGGGATGTTGAGGTAGCTCTTGGCCGCCGGGGCGGGGCCGATGCACACGCTCTCGTCGGCCAGGCGCACCCACATCGAGTTGCGGTCGGCCTCGGAATGGACCGCCACGGTGGCGATGCCCATTTCCTTGCAGGCGCGGTGAACCCGGAGCGCGATCTCGCCCCGGTTCGCGATGAGGATCTTGTCGAACATGGCGATTACTCGATGACGACGAGCGGCTCGCCGAACTCGACGGGCTGGGCGTCGGCGACCAGGATCTCGACGATCTTGCCGGCCTTCGGGGCGGAGATCGGGTTCATGGTCTTCATGGCTTCGACGATCAGCAGGGTCTGGCCGGCCGAGACGGTGTCGCCCACCTTGATGAAGGCGTCGGCGCCGGGCTGCGGCGAGAGATAGGCGGTGCCGACCATCGGCGACTTCACGGCGTCGCCACGAACGGCGGCGGGGGCCGGAGCGGCGGCGGCTTCGGCGGCGGGCGCGGCCGGAGCCGGGGCGGCGACCGGCGCGGCGACCGGGGCCGGAGCGGCGACGTAGGTGGTCGGGGCGACGGTCAGTTCACGGGCGACGCGGATCTTCAGGCCGCCGTGCTCGACCTCGATCTCGGTCAGGCCGGTGTCCTTGAGGATATCGGCCAGCTTGCGGACCAGGCGGGCGTCGATCGACGGGGTTTCGGCCGTCTCGGCGGGGGCCTTCGGATTAGACATTGAAGCTTACCTTATCAGTTGGGGCCGGGGCGCGGACGTCAGTCGACGCTGATCAGTCCGGCGGCGGCCTCGATGGCCAGTTCATAACTCGCAGCGCCGAAGCCGGAGACCAGGCCGGTCGCCGCGAGCGAAACGAAGGTGTGGCGGCGGAACTCCTCCCGCGCCGCAGGGTTCGACAGGTGACACTCGATGACCGGGATATTCAAGGTCTTCAGGGCGTCGAGGAGGGCGATGGAGGTATGTCCATAACCCGCCGGATTGATCACGAGCGCGCTGGCCTCGGTGCGGGCTTCCTGCACCCAGTCGATCAGCACGCCTTCGTGATTGCTCTGCCGGAACACGACGGAAAGCCCCCTGGCCGCGGCCCGCGCCTCGCAGCGCACGCGCACGTCATCCAGGGTGTCCTTGCCGTAGATCTCGGGCTCCCGCGTTCCCAACAGGTTGAGATTGGGCCCGCTCAGCACATGGATCGGTTTGACCATTCGGCTCCGCCGTCGATTCCGGAGGTCTTGTATAGCCGGTTCCGCCGCGTCACAAGCAGGGCTCGCTTCGGAGGTGAGATGAGACTTCTACTGAACGGCGAAGACCGCCAATTCGACGGCGTCGCCAGCATCGCGGACCTGGTGGCCGCCCTGGGCCTGGACGCCCGCAAGGTGGCGGTCGAGCGCAACCTCGAGATCGCCCCGCGCTCGCTGTACGCGGACACGGCGCTGGCGGACGGCGACCGCATCGAGATCGTGACATTCATCGGCGGCGGGTGACTTCGGAGCCCTTCTCCCCTTGCGGGAGAGGGAACGGGGTTGCGCTCTCACGTGGCTTGCCGCTGAGCTTGTGGAGAGGGCGCGGGGCGTCCGGGCCTCGCCCGGATGTGTGAATTCTAAGTACCGTTTCGACGAAGCAGAACGCCCCGCGCGATTGTTGTTCCTCAGGCCGGGACGCGCGGGCCTCTTCCGCCCTGTGTCCCTTCCCCATGCAATGCGCCCCGTTTCTTGGCGGCCAGGCGTGCATGGCGGCGCGAACCCTTGGGCGGGCGGGAGCCTATTTGGGCAAGCTCACGATGGATGGGTTTACGTCCCCCATCCTCATTCAAGCCTGGCCCGGCCCTGCTCACGCAGCTCCGGCGGCCCCGCTCGATCGCATCGCCGTCGCACGCTTCGGGCCGGATCCTTGCGCCCTCTCCCCGCGACGGGACCCAATGATTATGCGTCGGGTTTGAGCGCGTCTGATTGAGGCGCATGAGAAAGTTGCAAGTGATTGGATTGGTTCAGGAGTTTTTGCTGAACGCCGGGGATTTACGCTGCTCTGTCCCCGTCCGACCCACAAATCCGTCCAATCCCCGCGAACGCGGGGACCCAGGCTTTTCTGAAGCCAGCAGCGCTCGACGATAAAACACCTGGGTCCCCGCTTTCGCGGGGATTTTACGGGGAGGGGCGTGAACACCACCTTCCGCGCCTCTACGGATTTGAAACCCAGGCTGCCCAGGCGTAAACCGGCCGCATGAACGCGCACGTTTCCCCCGAATCCGCCGCGCCGGCCGCCCCCGCCGACGAAACCTGGACCGTCGCCGGTCGCACCTTCAGCTCGCGCCTGATCGTGGGCACGGGCAAGTACAAGGACTATGCGACCAACGCCGCCGCCGCCCGCGCGGCCGGGGCCGAGATCGTCACCGTGGCCGTGCGCCGCGTGAACCTGACCGATCCCAGCCAGCCGCTGCTGGTCGACTACATCAAGCCGACCGAGTTCACGTATCTTCCTAATACGGCGGGCTGCTTCACCGGCGAGGACGCCGTGCGGACCCTGCGCCTGGCCCGCGAGGCCGGCGGCTGGGACCTGGTGAAGCTGGAGGTGCTGTCGGACCCCAAGACCCTGTTCCCGGACATGGAAGAGACCCTGCGCTCGCTGAAGCTGCTGGTCGCCGACGGCTTCCAGGTGATGGTCTACTGCTCGGACGACCCGGTCTACGCCAAGAAGCTGGAAGAGGCCGGCGCGGTGGCGATCATGCCGCTGGGCGCGCCGATCGGTTCGGGCCTGGGCATCCAGAACCGCGTCAACCTGCGGATCATCGTCGAGAACGCCAAGGTGCCGGTTCTGGTCGACGCCGGCGTCGGCACGGCCTCGGACGCGGCCATCGGCATGGAACTGGGCTGCGACGCCATCCTGATGAACACCGCCATCGCCGAGGCCAAGGACCCGATCCGCATGGCCAAGGCCATGAAGCACGCGGTCATCGCCGGTCGCGAGGCCTATCTGGCTGGTCGCATGCAGAAGCGCCTGTACGCCGATCCCAGCTCGCCGCTGGCGGGGCTGATCTAGCACCTATACTCGTCATCCCGGGCGAAGGCGCGAAGCGCCGCAGACCCGGGACCCAGGGGACTGGGCTTGGCGGCGAGGTTCTCTTCCGGGCGGCGGCCGGCGCGTTGCGGCCGCCCCCTGGATCCGGGCTCTTCGCTTCGCTGCGGCCGGGATGACGGCTGGTGGGGCGGGCAGGGGTGTAGGCCGTTGTTTCAGCGGAAGCTGAAAACGTCCCCGCTCCGGCGCTTCGCGCCACTCCCCCAGAGGGGGAGGATCTTTGTTCTAGGCCTTGAAGTCGACCAGTACGCCCTTCTTCTCCTCGGCCTGCTGGGTGACCTCGTCCTTGATCATCTGCTTGATCTTGGCTTCGAGCTTTTCGCGTTCCTTGGAATCCATCGCCGCGACGTCTTCCTCGGTGAGCCCCAGCTTGCCGAGGATGGCCGCCCGCATCTTCTCGGCCGGCGACTTGGCGGCGTAGTCGTAGAGTTCCTGGCGGGCCGAGGCGCCGCCGACGCCGGATGAGGCCGGGGCGAAGGTCGAGGCCGCGCCGTTGACGCGATCGATCGCCGAGGTCGACATCGTCGCCCAGGGATTGGAACCGGAGACAAGCATGAGAACTCCCGCCGCTGATCTGGCGGGAGGTGCAAAGCAAACGCCGTGCAAGCTGGGCTCGCACGGCGTTTCCAAAGATTTCAAAAGGTTGCGACAGCGTGTCGCGGAGGGGCTCGGCGTTCCCGGCAAAGCTTGCCGCGCCGTTTCAACCGCCGGGCGATCCTTGCCGCCCGGTCAGCCAAAGCGTCAGCCCTTCTTCTTGGCCGCGATGCGGGCTTCCTCGATGGCCAGGCTGAGAGCCTTCATGTCGGCGCCGGGGATCATCTTGTCGCCGACGATGAAGGCCGGCGTGCCCTCGATGTGCAGCGCCTGGGCTAGGCCCTGGACGTCCTGGAGCTGCTGGGTGACGGCGGCGTTGGCGCCGTCCGCGCGGGCCTTCTCGACGTCGACGCCGGCGGCCTTGGCGATGCGGGCGATGGCGGCTTCGTCGAGGCTCTTCTCGGCCATCATGCCCTTGTAGACGGGCAGGGTCTTGCCCTGGGCCTGGGCGCCGATGGCCATGCGGGCGGCCAGCTCGGATTCGCGGCCGAAGATCACGAACTCCTTGAAGACGAAGCGGACGTCGGGGTTCTTCTCGATGATCTCGACCACCTGCGGGGCGGCGATCTTGCAGTAGCCGCACTTGTAGTCGAAGAACTCGGTGACCGTGATCGCGCCATTGGGATTGGCCACGAAGTCGCGCGGATCACGCTCGATGGCCTGGCGGTGCTTGGCGATCGCCCCCTGCGACTTGGAGGCGGCCTGCGCCATCTGCTTCTCTTGCAGCTTGGCGCTGACCTCCAGCAGGACCTCCGGATTTTCCAGCAGGTAGGCCCGGACCTTCTTGCCGAATTCCTCGTCGCTTTTGGGCTGGCTGCAGGCGGCCATGCCGGTCGTCAGGACGAGGGTGGCGGCGGCCAGGGCGAGGGGACGGCGAAAGGGCATTCGGATCTCGGTCTCAGCTCGGTCTTTGGGGGGAATCGGCGATCAGGGATTGGACGCCGTCAGGCCTTCCTTGGCCAGGGCCTTGAGGTCCTGGTCGCTGGGGCGGGAGGCCAGCACGATGTCGGTGGCGCGCCGCCAGTCGGGCGTGTCCTTCTTGAGGAGCTCGCGGGCGCGCATGGCGAACACCCGGGCTTCCTGGACGGCGCCCAGGTTGAAGTACTGCTCGGCGGTGGCCAGGCGCGCCTCGCCGTCCTTGCCCTGCTTGTCGTAGGCCTGGGCCAGCAGGCGCCAGGCGACGGCGTTGTCGCCCTCGTTGATCAGGGCGCGCTTCAGCTCGCCGACGCCTTCCTCGATCTTCTTGGGGTCGTCGAGGCCGATCAGGGTCTGGCCCAGATTGATGCGCAGCAGGGCCGCGTCGGGCTTGAGCGCCACCGAGCGGCGCTGGGGCTCCTCGGCCAGGGCGACGCGGTTGAACTCGAACAGGATCTGGCCCTTGAGCTCCCAGAGGTAGGGGTTCTTGTCGTTCTCGGCGATCAGGTCGTCGAGGATCTTCAGGGCCCGGTCGGGCTCCTTCATCTGGTAGTAGGCGATCGAGCGGGCGTAGCGGGCCGGGAAGCTGCGGTCGGTCTCGCGGTACTTGATCAGGGCCGTCTGGGGATTGATGAACCCCTCGAGCTTGGCCTTCATGATCTCGTGCTCGGCCAGCTCGTCGGGGGTGTCGACGGCGTCGTAGTGCGGCAGGCGCTCGACCTTGGCCCGAAGGGCCTCGATGCGGTCGGACGACAGCGGGTGGCTGCGGAAGTACGCAAAGCGTCGCGACTGGTCGAAGACCTCCTGGTAGCGGAAGTTGTCGAAGAATTCGACGAGGCCGCGGCCCGACTGGCCGGTGGCTTCCAGGAAGTTGGCCCCGGCCTGGTCGGCGCGGGACTCCTGCTCGCGGCTGTAGCCCAGCGCGCCGAGCGTGCCGAAATAGCTGGCGTTGCCCAGCAGCACCGCGCCGGCGTCGGGCGCGCCGGCGAGAGCCGCCAGGACGCCCAGGCCCATGGTCAGGATCATCGGCCGAAGGCCGGCCTTCATCATCTCGTCCGAGCGCAGCGGGTGGGCGCCGGCGAGGTGGCCGGTTTCGTGGGCGATGACGCCCTTGAGCTGGTTGGGGGTCTCGGTCTGCAGGATCAGGCCGGTGTTGAGGCCCATCATCAGGCCCTGGGTCGCGAAGGCGTTCAGTTCCTTGTCGCCGACCAGCAGGATACGGACCGTCTTGGGATCCAGGCCCGCCGCCGCGTAGATCGGGTCGGAATCGCGGTGCAGGATCTCTTCGATCTCTGTGTCGCGGATCAGCGACAGGCCTTGGGCCTGGGCCGCGATCGGGGCCGCCACGGAGGCCAGCAGGGCGAGGGCGGAAAGGCCGGCGCCGAACGTCTTGCCGACGGTCCTCTTGCGGGACGTCATCGATGGTCTCCTGGTCGCGCCCCCGCGTCGTCCGGCAGTCTAGCGCGCAGCGGGCGCGGCTGGAAATCGCAAGGGCGAGGCTTGTCTAGGAGGGATATAGGCGCGAACCGCGGCGACGCCATGGCGCCGCCGCGGTCCTTTGCTGTCGGATCACCCGCGACGCCACCAGCCGCGCTTGGGCTGGGCGGGAGGGGCGCTGATCTCGTTCGGATCGGGCTCGGCCGCGACAGGCGCGGGCTCGGGCTCGGGCTCGACCGGCGTCTCGACGACCGTTTCGACGGGCGCCTGGGCGGCTTCGACGGCGACTTCGGCGACCGGCTCGGGGGCCGGTTCCGGAGCGATCTCGACGTCGGCGGCGACGATCGGGGTGGCGTCAGCGACGGTCTCGGCGATTGGCTCGGCGACCTGTTCCGCGACAGCTTCGACGGCCTCGGTCGTCTCGACCTCGGTCTCGGCGGCGGCCTTGCGGCCACGGCTGCGCGAGCGGCGCGGCTTCTTGGCCTGGGTGGTTTCTTCCGGCGTCGGCAGCTCGACCCACACGTCGGCGGGCGGGCCTTCGATCACCGGCGGCTCGAGCACCAGCGGCGCGACGTCCTCGACCTCGACCGGAGCGATCGGGGCCTCGGCGGCCGGCTGGCGGTCACGACCGCCGCGACGGCGCTCGCGACGCTCCGAACGCTCGGCGCGTTCGGGACGCTCGGCGGCCTCGGCGCGCTCCTGGCGTTCGGGACGCTCGGCGCGGTCTTGGCGCTCGGCGCGGTCCGGGCGCTCGCCGCGATCGCGACGGCCTTCGCCGCCACGGGCTTCCAGCGCTTCCGGATCGTGCCAGACATAGGGGTTGTCGCCGAACGGAACGCGCGGACGGTTCCAGACATAGACGTCGGCGGCGCGATCGCCGTCCTCGCGACCCCCGCGGCGACCGCCGCGACGGCCACGGCGGCGGCGGCGGCGACGCGAATCCTCGTCGTCGGCGTCGGCGTCGGCCTCGGCGTCGAACTCGGCGCCTTCACCCTCTTCCGAAGCCTCTTCAGAGGGCTCCTCGTCGCGACGGCCGCGACGGCGGCGCTTGTTGCGGCGACCGCCGCGATCCTCGTCCGAGCGGGCCGACTTGCGGGGCGCTTCGTCCTCGTCTTCGTCCTCGTCGCCGTCGTCGGCGACGATTTCTTCTTCCTCGTCTTCGTCCTCGTCGTCGAAGACCTCGTCGAACACCGGATCGGGCTCGTAGGCGATGGCCGGCGGGGCGATGCGGTCGCCCAGCTCGGTGCGCTCGATCTCGTGCTCGGCCTGGCGCAGGCCGTCGTCGACCAGCACGGTGACGAACACGCCGTGGTTCAGTTGCAGGCGCTGCAGGTAGGCGCGCTTTTCGTTGAGGATGTAGATGCCGACGGCGCGGCTGACCTTGAGCGTGACGGCGCCGCTGCCCTTAAGGGCCTCGACCTCGACGCCGCGCAGGGCGGCCAGGGCGCTGGATTCGACCGAGCGGACGCGGCCGGTGCCTTCGCAGTGCTCACAGACGTGGGTGGTGCCTTCCAGCACGCCGGTGCGGCGACGCTGGCGGCTGATCTCCATCAGGCCAAAGCCCGAGATCTTGCCCATCTGGATGCGGGCGCGGTCGTCCTTGAGGGCGTCCTTGAGGACCTTCTCGACCGTGCGATTGTTCTTGGCTTCATCCATGTCGATGAAGTCGATGACGATCAGGCCGGCCAGGTCGCGCAGGCGCAGCTGGCGGGCGGCTTCCTCGGCCGCCTCGATGTTGGTCTTGAGGGCCGTGGCCTCGATGTTGCGCTCGCGCGTGGCCTTGCCCGAGTTGACGTCGATGGCGACGAGGGCCTCGGTCTGGTTGATGACCAGGTAGCCGCCCGAACGCAGCGGCACGACCGGCGAGTAGATCTGCGCCAGGTGGTCCTCGATGCGGTTCTTGACGAACAGCGGCGTGGCCTCGCGGTACGGGAAGACCTTCTTGGCCTGGCTGGGCATCAGCATGCGCATGAAGTCGCGCGCTTCGCGGTAGCCGGCCTCGCCCTCGACCCAGATGCCGTCGAGGTCCTTGTCGTACATGTCGCGGATGGCGCGCTTGACGAGGTCTTCTTCCTCGTAGATCAGCGCCGGCGCCACCGAGTGCAGCGTGTTGTCGCGGATGTTCTCCCACAGGCGCAGCAGGTATTCGTAGTCGCGCTTGACCTCGGCCTTGGTGCGCTTGGCGCCGGCCGTACGGACGATCAGGCCCATGCCCTGCGGCACGTCCAGGCTCTGCACCACGCTCTTGAGGCGCTTGCGGTCGGTCACGGCCGTGATCTTGCGGCTGATGCCGCCGCCGCGGGCGGTGTTGGGCATCAGGACGCCGTAGCGGCCGGCCAGCGACAGGTAGGTGGTCAGGGCCGCGCCCTTGTTGCCGCGCTCTTCCTTGACGACCTGGACCAGCATGATCTGCCGGCGGCGGATCACTTCCTGGATCTTGTACTTGCGCATCAGGCGGCGCTTGCGGCGCGCCAGTTCCTCTTCGACGTCGTCTTCGTCGTCGTCGATGGCGTGATCGTTGGCGTCGTCCTCGTCCTCGCCGCCGGTGGCGCGGCGCGAAACGGGGGTGTCGTCCTCGTCGTCGTGCGAATCATCGCGCATCAGCGCTTCGCGGTCGGCGACCGGGATCTGGTAATAGTCGGGGTGGATCTCGTTGAAGGCGAGGAAACCGTGGCGGTTGCCGCCGTATTCGATGAACGCAGCCTGGAGGCTGGGCTCAACGCGGGTCACCTTGGCGAGATAGATATTTCCACGAAGCTGTTTGCGGGTCTGGCTTTCGAAATCGAATTCTTCAACCCGCGAACCGTCCACCACCACCACACGCGTCTCTTCGGCGTGGGCGGCGTCGATCAACATCTTCTTCGACATACAGGGAATCTCCACGGCGCGCGGCGGGCGCGAGGCCCGGGCGCCGATATGAAAGGAGGGCGCGCGCATCGCAGACCGCGACTTCGCCGAAGCGAAGTTCGAAGGGCGGTTGCCAGAGGCGATCGGGTGCGGCGCAGCCCATGGGGTTTCGTTTGTTTCCTTTGACGCGCCGGGTGGCGCGGATCGGATGACGCGTCGTCGCCGAGAACGGCCAGGGCCCGACGCGGGCCCTTTCGGGCTTTGGCCGTCGAGACATCCGCCCCGCGCCGACCATCGCCCGCAAACTCCAAAGTCCGGCGGTTCCGGCATGAGGGCGCTATGGACGCGTCCGTCATTTGGGAACCACTCACGCAGGGCGCCATGTCTGACGACGTCGCTCCGCGCACGGCGCCACTTTAGCAACATCGGAAGACAAATGAAAAGCGCCGTGGAGCAACCGATGAAATTGATGAAGTCGACGGTTTCCTTAACGGTTTCTCTACCGGCCCCGGGCGATATCCGTCATTGGTTTTTCAGGTAACGCCATTGGCTGGGCGGTAATGCGTAAGGTCGTCATCGGAGCAGCGAGAACGGGTTGGGCGAAGGCGGCCTTGATCGTCGGCGCCCTGGCGCTCGCCGGTGTGGCCGTCGCGACCGTTCAAGGCCCCGCGCCGGCCGCCGGCGTCCAGAAGGTCCGCTTCGGCGGCGACCGCGCCGAGACCCGAGTCGTCATCGACCTGGACCGCGCGGCCGTGGGCAAGCTGATCGGCGACGGCGCCGCGGCCAGCCGGGTCGTGGTGGGCCTGCCCAACGTCACAGTCTCCGGCGACCTGCAGGGCGCGGGCCATGGCCTGGTCGACCGCTGGGTCATCGACGAGGCCGCCGGCGGCGCGCGCCTGTCGCTGGATCTTTCGTCCAAGGCCGTGGTCAAGCGCCGCTTCCTGCTGCCGCCGGCCGACGGCGCGACCGCCTTCCGCTATGTGATCGACCTAGCCGCCGCCGACCCGGCCTCGGCCGGCGCGTCCGTCATGCGCCCGACCACCGTCTCGACCCCGGCCAAGCCCGCGACGCTGAAGCTGAAGAAGACGATCGTCATCGACGCCGGCCATGGCGGCAAGGACCCGGGCTCGGCCGGCGCCAACACCAACGAGAAGGACGTCACCCTGGCCGCGGCCAAGGCGCTGAAGGCCAAGCTGGAGAAGTCCGGCCGCTTCATCGTCGTGCTGACCCGCGACACCGACACCTTCATTCCGCTGGAATCGCGCGTGCAGATCGCCCGTCGCGCCGACGCGGACCTGTTCATCTCGCTGCACGCCGACTCAGGGCCAGACGTCGGCACCCGCGGCGCCAGCGTCTACACCCTGTCGGAAAAGGGCGCCGAGCGCGCCGCACGGGTGCTGGAGAAGGACGACTGGCTGATGAAGGCCAGCCTGCCGGGACGCGACCGCGCCGTCGGCCAGATCCTGCTGGACCTGTCGCAGCGCGCCACCAAGAACCGCTCGGCCGCCTTCGCCGAGACCCTGCTGGAAAAGGTGGGCGACGAGACCGTGCTGCTGCGCCGCAGCCACCGCGACGCCGGCTTCATCGTGCTTCTGGCGCCGGACGTGCCGGCCGTTCTGCTCGAAATGGGCTTCATGACCAATGCCGAGGACGAGAAGCTGCTGAAGAGCTCGCAAGGCCGCGAGCGGCTGATGAACGCCGTGGCCAGCTCCATCGAAACCTACTTCGCGGCCCAGACCCGGATCAGCGCTCGCTGAGGCGACTTCTCGTTGGGACGCCATTGGGCTTCTGTGGAAGTCAAACCTTATCAATGCCATAACGTCTTTCGTCACCCGGAAGCCTCGCAGAGGCTATCCGGGACCCAGGGCGCTGGGCGCAGCGTTCGATCCGGTCGCCCTCGCGGTCGCCGATGCGATGCGGCGGCCCCTGGGGCCCGGCTCTGCGCTACGCTTCGGCCGGGATGACGATGTTTGGTGTTCGTTGTTGTGTGCGGCCGGTCCCGTCCGGGTGGGGCATAGCAGGAGGCAGGGGCGTTGGCGCCTCGCCCGATGCGGGTTACAGCCATCCTCTGGATGATTTGAGCGTGCGCGCGTTGCGCCGCTCGACGGAGGCCGTGTGGACTTGAAGCCCGCCGAAAGATGGATCGCCATAGCCGGCGTCGCGGTGCTGTCGACGATCGCGGTGGCGGGGTTCGCCATCGCCATCTATGCCGCGTGGCTGTTCCACGACATGCCCGACGCGGGCGAGCTGCAGGACTATCGTCCGCCGACGGCGACGCGCGTCTACGCCTGGGACGGCACCCTGATCGGCGAATATTCGAAAGAGCGCCGGATCTTCGTGCCCTACGACCAGATCCCGCCGCAGCTGGCCCAGGCCTTCATGGCCGCCGAGGACCGCAACTTCTTCAAGCACGGCGGCGTCGACGTGGGCGGCTTCTCGCGCGCCATGCTCAAGAACGTCGGCAACGCCATGCGCGGCCGCCGCCTGGAAGGCGGCTCGACGATCACCCAGCAGGTGGCCAAGAACGTCCTGCTGACCAGCGACGCCACGGTGGGCCGCAAGTTCAAGGAAGCGATCCTGGCCCGCCGCCTGGAGCAGTCGCTCGACAAGCAGCAGATCCTCGAGCTGTACCTCAACGAAATCTGGCTGGGTTACCGCTCGTTCGGCGTCGGCTCGGCCGCCTACAACTATTTCGGCAAGTCGCTGCCCGAACTTTCGCTGTCGGAAGCCGCCTATCTGGCGGCCCTGCCCAAGGGGCCCGACAACTACCACCCGATCCGCAACAAGGGCAAAGCCATCGCCCGCCGCAACTGGATCCTCGACCAGATGGCCGACCTGGGCTGGGTCAGCCGCGCCGAGGCCGAGAAGGCCAAGGCCGAGGACCTGGTGGTGCAGCCGGCGCCCAAGCGCGCGGCCTATGCCGACGCCGACTACTTCGTCGAGGAAGTGCGCCAGCGCGGCATGGCCACCCTGGGCGACCGGATCAGCGAGGGCGGCTACTACATGCGCACCACGCTGGACCCGACGCTGCAGACGGCGGCGCGGGCCTCGCTGATGGACGGCCTGGAGAAGTACGATCGCCGCCACGGCTGGCGCGGGGCCTGGGGCCATGTCGAGAGCCTGGACGAGGGCTGGGAGAAGGCCGCCCAGGCCAAGCGCCCGCCGTCGGAGCGCCGTGGCTGGCGCGCGGCCGTCGTCACCTCGGCCGGCGGCGGTGTGCGCCTGGTCAAGGACGAAGGGCAGGGGAGCCTCACCGGCGAAGACGTCGCCTGGGCCAAGGCCGGCAAGGGCCTGAAGGTCGGCGACCTGGTGTTCGTCGAGCAGGTTGCTGGAACCTCGTCCTACCGCCTCAAGCAGGTGCCGGCCGTGAACGGCGCCCTGGTGGCCATCGAGCCCTATACCGGCCGCGTGGTGGCCCTGGTGGGCGGCTATTCGTTCTCGCTGTCGAACTTCAACCGGGCGACCCAGGCGATGCGCCAGCCCGGCTCGTCGTTCAAGCCGTTCGTCTACGCCACCGCGCTGGAGAACGGCTACACGCCCGCCAGCGTCATCCTGGACAGCGCCATCACCTTCAAGGGCGCCAACGGCCAGGACTGGAGCCCGGAGAACTACGAGAAGAAGTTCTACGGCGCCCTGCCGCTGCGCAAGGGCCTGGAGCGCTCGGTCAACGCCATGACCGTGCGCCTGGCCCAGGGCGTGGGCATGAAGAAGATCATCGAGATGTCCAAGAAGACCGGCGTGACGCGCGACATGGCGCCCGTGCTGGCCATGGCGCTCGGGGCCGGCGAGACCACGCCGTTCAAGATCACGGCGGCCTACGCGCCGTTCGCCAACGGCGGCCGCCGCATCGAGCCGCACCTGATCGAGCTGGTGCAGGACCGCGAGGGCAAGGTGATCTTCCGCGCCGACAAGCGCGATTGCCCGCGCTGCACCGCCGGCTTCAACGGCGACGAGAGCCCGCGCGTCACCGCCCCGGGCGAGCAGGTTATGGACCCGGTCACGGCCTACCAGATCACCTCGATGCTGCAGGGCGTGGTCCAGCGCGGCACGGCCGCCTCGGTCAGCCAGCTGGGCTATCCTCTGGCCGGCAAGACCGGAACCACCAACGAGTACCGCAGCGCCTGGTTCATCGGCTATTCGCCCGACCTGATCGTCGGCGTGTTCGTCGGCTTCGACGACAACCGCTCGCTGGGCGCCGGGGAGACCGGTTCGCAGGACGCCGTGCCGGTGTTCATCGACTTCATGAAGGTGGCGCTGAAGGACAAGCCCAAGACCGACTTCAAGCCGCCGAAGACGGCCAAGTTCGCCATGGTGCGCGGCATCCGCGAGGCCTTCCGTCCGGGCACCGAGCCCAAGGTGGCCGCGCCGACTCCGACCGGCGGGCCGATCTCCTACGGCGACGCCTGGCCCAACGGCGTGCCGACCGGCCAGCCTTCGCCGTCCGATCCGCAGCCCAAGCAACAGCCGAAACAACCCGACATCAGCGGGCTTTATTAGGCTTGGACGAACCGGCGCGGTTGCGCCGACTCTGGACGCGGGCTATCTCCCGCGGCCTTACTTTTAGTCACGGAGTTACGTGATGAGACCGGATGTCGAGGCCGCCGCGGCCGACATCGAGCAGTCCGTTGGACTGCTCAGGAGGCGTCTTTGACTGGGATGTCGCCCTTAGAAAACTGGATGAACTGAACGCGCGGGTCGAAGACCCGACGCTGTGGGACCGTCCGACCGAGGCCCAGGCCGTGTCGCGCGAGCGCGCCAACCTGGCCGCCAAGGTCGAGGCCGTGCAAAGCATCGAGCGCGACGTCAAGGACGCGCTGGAATATGCCGAGCTGGCCGACATGGAGTCCGACGAGGACTCGCTGAACGACGCCCGCGCCCAGCTGAAGGCCATCAAGGAACGCGCCGCCCGCGCCGAACTCGAAGCCCTGCTGTCGGGCGAGGCCGACGGCAACGACGCCTATGTCGAAATCAACTCGGGCGCCGGCGGCACCGAGTCGTGCGACTGGGCTGGGATCCTGCTGCGGATGTACACTCGCTGGGCCAACGCCCACGGCATGACCACCGAGCTGATCGAAGAGACCGACGGCGACCAGGCCGGGATCAAGTCGGCCACGCTGCTGGTCAAGGGGCCCAACGCCTATGGCTGGCTGAAGACCGAGGCCGGCGTGCACCGCCTGGTGCGCATCAGCCCCTACGACAGCAGCGCCCGTCGCCACACCTCGTTCGCCTCGGCCTGGATCTATCCCGTGATCGACGACACGATCGAGATCGAGATCAACCCGGCCGACGTGCGCACCGACACCTATCGGGCCTCCGGGGCCGGCGGGCAGCATATCAACAAGACCGACTCGGCCGTGCGCCTGACGCACGCCCCGACCGGGATCGTCGTGGCCTGCCAGTCGGGCCGCTCGCAGCACCAGAACCGCGACGAAGCGTGGAAGATGCTGCGCGCGCGCCTCTACGAGGCCGAACTGCAGAAGCGGGAAGCCGCCCAGCAGGCGCTGCACGACCAGAAGACCGATATCGGCTGGGGTCACCAGATCCGATCGTACGTCCTGCAGCCGTACCAGATGGTCAAGGACCTGCGGACCAACGTCGAGACCTCCGACACCGCCGGCGTGCTGGACGGCGACCTGGACGCCTTCATGGGCGCCTCGCTGGCCCAGCGGGTCGGCGCGACCCGGGACGCTTCCGAGGCTTAGGGCTTCGGTTGACGCTGGAACGACGAACGCCCCGGAGCGATCCGGGGCGTTTTCGTTTGGGGGATGCCTATCCACTTGATCCCGTCATTCCCGCCCTTGTGGCGGGAACCTCTGGTGCCGCTCGCATGTGAGGCGCAAGCGGCATGCCTGGCATGCCGCCCCATCTGTCCTTGCGGTTGGAAGAGGGATTCCCGCCACAAGGGCGGGAATGACGGGAGGATCGGGGGCCTTTACCCGACCGGCTTGGCCGTCAGGGTCAGGTCGGCGGCCGGAGCCGTCGGGACCGCCACGGGCGCGGCCTGCGGCGGGGCCTGGCGCTGGAACTTCAGACTGCGGCCCTGGAAGAAGGCGCCGGTTTCCATGGCCAGCTGCTCGTGGGTGATGTCGCCGTCGACATAGGCCGTGCCGTAGAGGCGGACCTGCTTGGCGGTGATCGCGCCCACCACGCGGCCGCGGATCTCGACGGCCTCGGCGTAGACGCCGCCCTCGACATGGCCGGTCTCGCCGACGGTCAGGCGGCCGACGCGGACGTCGCCGCGCACCACGCCGTCGATCTGAAGCTCGCCGTCGCCGCTGACGCCGCCCTCGATGGTGATGTCGGCCGAGATCAGCGAGGCCACGCGCGGCGGGGCCTTGCGGACCTGGTCGGCGGGCGCCGCGGCCGGAAGGGGCAGGGGCTCGATCTGGACCGGGGTCTTGGACCCCTTAGCCGGCTTGCTGAACATACTCGCCTGCCTTGAGGAAGCGGTTGGGGTTCTGGGCGCGGCCGTTGACCCAGACCTCGTAGTGGAGGTGCGGGCCGGTGGAGCGGCCGGTGGAGCCCATGGCGCCGACGCGCTGGCCGATGACGACGCGCTGGCCCACGCGGACGGCGATGCCCTGCAGGTGCGCGTAGCGGGTCTTGAAGCCGCCGCCGTGGTCGATCTCGACGGTGTTGCCGTAGCCCGAGCGCACGCCGGTGAACGAGATGACGCCCGGGGCGGTGGCCATGATCGGCGTGTAGAAGGCGCCGGGGAAGTCGAGGCCCGAATGGAAGGCCGGGCGGTGCGTGAACGGGTCGAAGCGCACGCCGTAGCTGCTCGACAGGGCCGGATTGGCGGTCGGGCGGTTGAACGGCAGGCGCTGGGCCGCCGCGCCGAGGCTGCGCATGTCCGACATGTCGCTGGCGGCGCGGTGGATGCGGGCGGCGAATTCCTCGTCGACGTCCAGCACGGCGGCCAGGGCGCGCGGGTCCTTGGCCTCGATCAGCGGGCCGCCCAGCGAGGCGCCGCGGCCGGTGAAGCTGCCGGCGTCGAGGCCGGCCATGCGCATGGCCAGGCGCAGGCGCTCGGCCCGGCTCTTGGCGAAGCCCTCGGCGGCGTCGATCAGGCGCTCCTGGTCCATGCGGGTGGCCTGGATGCGTTCGACCGGCGAGGCGTCGCCGATGGCGGGCTTGTTGATGGCCAGGGCCTGGGCGGCGCCGGGCGCGCCCTTGAAGTCGCTGACCAGCATGGCCAGGGCCGCGTGGCGCTTCTCGACCGACATGGCCAGGTCGTCGAGCGAGCCGCTGGTGGCCGACAGCTGGGCGACGGCGCTGTTCAGGCGCGCCTGGCGGTCGGCGTTGAGGCGCTCGTAATAGGCCTTCTGCTTGAGGACGACCTGGTCGGTGTTGCTGACGGCCACGGTGTTGACCAGCATGGCCGCGGTGCAGACGCCCATCCACAGCGCCGCGGCGCCGACACCGGCGGCGCAGGCCATCTGCTTGCCCGTGGAAAGCACGTAGCCGCGCATCTCGCCGCCCGAGCGGACATAGAGATGACGTTCCGGAAACAGACCTTCGAGGGTCTTACGCAGGCGTTGAAAATGCGCGATCGCCATGCCCAGGAAACCCCCCCAGTTTTCAAGGTCTGGGGGATATGCAACGAGAAAGCGGGAATGCGCAAGACTCTTCGCACCTGCGAAGGCGCGGATGGCCAAGTTTCGACCATGAACCTGCGTCGATTAACCCGACATGAACGGGCTGGCTACACGCGACACGGGAGAAGTGGCCGAAAAGCGAGGCTTTGCGGCGCCGGCGCCACAGTGCGGCTTGGCTAACGGTCCTCCAGCGTATGCCAGAGGCGCAATACGAACACCGTGCTCTCGATCAGTTCGTATCGAAGCTCATAACCGCCAACCACGAGCCGACGAACCTCGCGGGGCGTGAACTCCTCCAGGCGCTCGCCGAGCCTCGGCGTATCCAGCAGCCGATTCGGCGCAGCAACCAGTTCGCGGGCTGTCCGCGCCGCCGCGCGAGGGTTCACCTCGGCGAGAAAGGCATGGAGCCGTGCGAGGTCGGACGCGGCCTTGCCGGTCCAGACCAGACGCATCAGCGCGGGGAGGCGTCGCTGTCGAGGCTATCGGCCCAGGCTTCCATGGCCGTTTGCTCCACCAGGCGGCCGGCGTCGACATCGGCCAGGCCTTCGAGCGTCAGGATGCGCAGGCGCTCCTCGCGAGCTGTCCAGGCGGCCAGGGCTTCGCGAACGACCGCGTCCTGCGACCGGTCCTGACGAACGGCCAGCCGACCGATCTGCTCGGCCAGCGGGGCGGGAACTTCAACGGTCAACACCTTGGTGCGCACGAGCGCCTCCGAGCCAAGGCAGCAATGGTAATCCAGCAGAGCGCGATTGCTAGCCCTTGAGCGCCTGGGCCGCCTTCAGCACGGCCTTGACGTGGCCGGGGACCTTTACCTTACGCCAGATCTCGCGGACCACGCCTTCGCGGTCGATCAGGAAGGTCGAGCGGTCGATGCCCATGTACTTGCGGCCGTACATGCTCTTCTCGACCCACGAGCCGTAGGCCTCGACGGTTTCGCCCAGGGTGTCGGAGCCGAGCTCGACGGTCAGGTCGTGCTTCTTGCGAAACTTGCCGTGGCTGGCGGCGCTGTCCTTGGAGACGCCGATCACCACCGCGCCAGCCTTGGCGAACTCCTCGACCTCGGCCGAGAACTGCAGGGCCTGCGACGTGCAGCCGGTCGTGTCGTCCTTCGGATAGAAGTAGAGCACGACGTTCTTGCCCTTCAGGCCGGCCAGGCTGACGCGGCCGGTGTCGGTGGGCAGGTCGAAGTCGGGGGCCTTGTCGCCGGGGCTCAGCATCGCACTCTCTCCAAGATCACGGAGGCCAACATCATAGAGGTTCCGGGAGCGGCGGGGCCGCTCCCGGAAACGCAACATCTCAGACCGGCTTCACCAGCACGATCTTCTTCTTGCCTTGGCTCAGCTTGACCACGCCGTCGATCAGGTCGGCGTTGGTCACCAGGCGGTCGCCGTCCTTTTCCTGGGCGTCGTTCAGGCGCAGGCCGCCGCCCTGGGCGAGGCGTCGGGCCTCGCCGCGCGAGGCGGTAAGGCCGATGTCGGTCGCCAGCACGGCGAGCGCCACGCCTTCGGCCAGGACCGAGGCGGCGACCTCGACCGTCGGCAGGTCGGCCGACAGCGCGCCCTGCTCGAAGGCCTTCTCGGCGGCGTCGCGAGCGGCCTTGGCGGCGTCCTCGCCGTGAGCCATGCGGGTGGCCTCGTCGGCCAGCACCTTCTTGGCCTCGTTGATCTGGGCGCCGGGCAGGGCTTCCAGCTCGGCGATCTTCTCCAGAGGCAGGTCGGTGAACAGCTTCAGGAAGCGGCCCACGTCGGCGTCCTCGGTGTTGCGCCAGAACTGCCAGTAGTCGTACGGGCTCAACTGCTCGGCGTTGAGCCAGACGGCGCCCGACATGGTCTTGCCCATCTTGGCGCCCGAGGCCGTGGCCAGCAGCGGTGTCGTCAGACCGAAGGCGGCCTTCTGGTCGACGCGGCGGGTCAGTTCGACGCCGTTGAGGATGTTGCCCCACTGGTCCGAGCCGCCCATCTGCAGCACGCAGCCGTACTTGCGGTTCAGCTCCAGGAAGTCGGTGGCCTGCATCAGCATGTAGTTGAATTCGAGGAAAGTCATCGGCTGCTCGCGCTCGAGCCGCAGCTTGACGGAGTCGAAGGCCAGCATCCGGTTGACCGTGAAGTGCACGCCGTAGTCGCGCAGGAACTGCACGTAGCCGAACTTGCTCAGCCACTCGTCGTTGTCGACCATGATGGCGTCGGTCGGGCCGTCGCCGAAGGTCAGGAACCTGGCGAAGACCTGCTTGATGCCGGCGATATTGGCCTGGATGTCGGCGTCGCTCAGCAGCTTGCGGCTCTCGTCCTTGCCCGTCGGATCCCCGACCTTGGTCGTGCCGCCGCCCATCAGGACGATCGGCTTGTGGCCGGCCTGCTGGAGGCGGCGCAGCATCATGATCTGGATCAGGCTGCCCACGTGCAGCGACGGGGCCGTTGCGTCAAAGCCGATGTAGGCGGTGACGACGCCCGAGGCGGCGGCGGTGTCCAGCTCTTCCGGGTGGGTGATCTGGTGGATGTAGCCGCGCGCCTGCAGGGTCTTGAGGAATTCGGACTTGAAGCTCTGCGGCGCGGACATGGCTCGACTCTCTGTATCGCTGGTCCGCGCGTCTAGCACGGGCGGGGCGGTCTGTGGCGAGGGTTTCATCGATAGTCTCCTTGCAAGATGCGCCGGAGACGTCGTCGGTAGGGGGAGGGACGCATCGCCGGCCAGGTGGCGGTGCGTCGACATGACCGGTCGTTCGCCCGCTAGATCAGCGGGCGGTAATAGGCTCGGGTCTGGAGGGCCTTGGCGGTCATGGGGCCTAGCTACCCGACGCGGGGCGTGGCAGTCAACGTCGCCATGCGCATTCTCGGATTCATGACCGGAACCTCGCTCGACGCGGTCGACATGGCGGTGCTCGACACCGACGGCGAGGCGATCCAGGGCTTTGGCCCCTCGGGCGAACGCAAGCTGCGCGAGGACACCCGCGCGTTGCTGCTGGAAACCACGCGCCAGGCCCTGGCCTGGAAGCGCGGACAGGCCGAACCGGCCATCTTCGCCGAGGCCCGCCTGGCGGTGGCCGAGGAGCACTTCCACGCCGCCGAGAGCTTCCTGGCCGAGCATGGGCTTTCCTGGAGCGACTTCGACCTGTTGGGCGTGCACGGCCAGACGGTGCTGCACGAGCGGCCGACCGCCGAGCGCGTGGGGCGGACGGTGCAACTGCTCGACGCCGAGCGGCTGGCGGCCCTGACCGGGCGGCCGGTGGCGTTCGATTTCCGCACCGCCGACGTGTCGGCCGGCGGGGAGGGCGCGCCGCTGGCGCCGATCTATCACGAGGCCCGGGCCCGGGCCTCTGGCCTGGCCGCGCCGGTGGCGGCGCTGAACATCGGCGGGGTGGCCAACATCACCCTGATCGGCGCGGACGGAACCCTGCTGGCCTTCGACACCGGCCCAGGCAACGGCATGATCGACCTGATGCTGCAGGAACGCGGCCTTGGCCGTTTCGACGAGGGCGGGCGGCTGGCGGCGGCGGGCGCGGTGGACGAGGCGGCGCTCAGCAGGCTTCTGGCCAGCGCCTATTTCGCCGCTCCCGCGCCCAAGTCGCTGGACCGCTACGACTTCTCGCTGGACGCGGTGGCGCACCTGTCGGCGCAGGACGCGGCCGCGACCCTGGTGGCCTTCACCGCCGCCGCCGTGCTCAAGGCCTTCGACAAGAACGACGCCCCGCCCAGCGCCCTGATCGTCTGCGGCGGCGGCCGCCACAACCCCCGGATCATGGCGGCGCTGGCCGAGCGGGTTCCCGTGCCGGTAAAGGCGGCCGAAGACTACGGCTGGCGGGGCGACGCCATCGAGGCCGAGGCCTTCGCCTATCTGGCCGCCCGGACGGCGCGGGGGCTGCCGATCAGCTTTCCGGGCACGACGGGGGTGGCGTCGCCGATGACCGGTGGGCGCATCGCGCGGCCCTGATCCCGGGGATCGGGGCTACTTGCGTTCCGCCGCCTTGGCGGCGTCCCACAGGGCGTCCATCTCGGCCAGGTCGGACTGGTCCGGCGTGCGGCCGTCCTTGGCCAGTTCGGCCTCGATGAAGGCGAAGCGGCGGGCGAACTTGGCGTTGGTGGCGCGCAGGGCGTCCTCGGGCTCGACGTCGAGCTTGCGCGCGAGGTTGGCGCAGACGAACAGGATGTCGCCCAGTTCCTCGCGGGCCTTGGCCTGGTCGCCGGCGTCGATCTCGACCTGTAGTTCGGCGACTTCCTCGGCCAGCTTTTCCAGCACCTTGTCGGTCGAGGGCCAGTCGAAGCCGACGCGCGCGGCGCGCTTGGTCAGCTTCACGGCGCGGGTCAGGGCGGGCAGGCCGGCCGGCACGTCGTCGAGCACGCCGCCCTTCTGCTTGGCCTTGCGCTCCTGGGCCTTGAGCTCTTCCCAGCCGGCCTTCTGGTCGGCCAGGTCGTCATAGGCATGGTCGCCGAACACGTGGGGATGGCGGCGGATCATCTTGTCGGAGATCGACTGGGCGACGTCCTGGAGGCTGAAGGCGCCTTGCTCCTCGGCCATCCGGGAATGGAACACCACCTGGAGCAGGAGGTCGCCCAGCTCTTCCTTCAGGTCGGAAAGATCGTTGCGCTCGATGGCGTCGGCGACCTCGTAGGCCTCCTCGATCGTGTAGGGCGCGATCGTCGCGAAGGTCTGCTCGATGTCCCACGGGCAGCCGTCCCGCGGGTCGCGCAGGCGGGCCATGATCTCCACCAGGGTGAAGAGCGGATGCTCCTCACTGGACTGCAGAGGGCGCGGGGCTGGGGTCGGAGAGGTCATGCGAGCTCGCTTGGGCGTTGGCTTGCGCCGCGTCGCGCGCCTCCAGTTGGGCGAGGATCTCGGCGTGGCGTCTGGCGTCCAGCGGATAGCGCACGATGATGACCGAGACCAGCACGCCCAGCGCCGCCGGCACCGCCGTGTAGAGCACGATCAGGGCGGTGTCGCCCTCGGCGCTGGGGATCTTGGGGTCGAAGCCCAGCTTCTCGAGCACCAGGAAGACGCCGATGGCCAAGGCGAAGCCCAGCTTCACCGTGCCGTTGACGATGGCGTACAGCAGGCCCGTGCGGTCGACACCGCTGCTCAGCCGCTCCTCGTCGCCGATGTCGGCCATCATCGAGCGCACCAGCAGCGGCGCGGCCGAGTAGGGCAGGCCGGCCAGCACCAGCACCGTGATCGCGAAGGCGTTGACGCCGTTCGGCGTGATCACCGCTGCGACCTGGAACACGGCGTACATGATCCCGGCGATCGCCAGGGAGGTGTGCTTGCCCGTGACCTTGGCGATCCACGGCCACAGCGGCGCGCCAGCCAGGGCGGCGACGAAATAGACCAGCAGCAGGATGCCCGCCTGGTCCTTCGGGATGCCCTTGATGCGCTCGAAGAAGAAGAAGAACAGCGCGCCGCCGATGCCGGGCGCCAGGCCCATCAGCAGGTCGGCGATCAGCAGCTTCTGCACCGTCGGGCGCTTGAGCAGGTCGAAATACTGCTTCAGGCCCGCTTCGTGCCGTTGAGACGGAGCGGGCGGCTCGCCGACGACTGCGCCGGCCAGAAGCGCCGTCAGCGGCATCAGCACGATGATGAACCAGCCCATGGCCTGGACGCCGGCGGCGTGGTCGCCCTTGAGGGTGAATGCCACCAAGGGCGGCAGCAGCAGCACCAGGATCATGCCGACCACGTTGCCCGCGCTCCAGAAGCCGTAGATCCGCGATCGCTGCTGGTAGTCGGACGACAGCACCGCGCCCCAGGCCGTCTGGGCCAGCACGGCCATCGAGAAGCCGATGTAGACCACGATCAGCCATGCCCACAGGAAGATCGGCCCGATCCCGGGCTTGGCCATGAACAGCGCGTAGGAGGCGGCCATCAGCAGCGGCACGCTGGCCACGAGCCAGGGGCGGAAGCGGCCCCAGCGGGTGCGCGTGCGGTCCATCAGGCCGCCCAGGATGGGGTCCAGGATGATGTCGGCCAGCCGCACGAGCAGGAAGGCCGTGCCGACCACCGACAGAGAAAGGCCAAGCTCGCTGACATAGTATTCGGGCAGGTAGACCACGAGCGGCAGGCCAAGACCCGCCAGCGGCAGGGTCGGCGAGGCGTAGGCGGCCAGGGCGGCGGTCGATCGTCGCGGCGCAGCGGTCATGCTTCCTCCCCGGGGAGCCTCTGACGCCCCTTCTTACTGAACGGCGATCAGACTCTGCGTCGAGGGTTCTGGCAAGCGACGGCGATCAGTCCTTCACGAACTGCCCGTCCTCGATCCGGCGCGCGAGGCGATCGAAGGCGAGGCTGGCGTCGCTCCAGGTGGCCGCGTACTGGGCCTGCCAGACGTCGGTCTCGTACCAGCGATAGCGGATCGGCGTGCTGACGCCGTCGGCCGAGACGTACTCGCCCGACACCCGAGCCCCGCCGTTGCCGAAGCTCTCCATGGAAAGGCCGGGCTTGCTGGTCAGCTGCAAGGGCGTGGGGCGGTTGGGCACGGCGTCGTCGATCACCAGGCGCAGGCGGCCGCCCGAGGCGGTCATGCCGCCGGCGCGTTCCAGGCGACGCTCCACGGCGCGCTTGAGGTCGCGCGCCAGGTAGTCGAACTCGCGCTGGCCCAGCTTGTCGGCCTTGGCGGCGAGGTCGGGACCGATCACCACCTCCACCCGCGAGACGGCCGGCGTGTCGGCGAGGGCGGCGCTGGCCTGCAGGAGGGACGCTGCGGCGGCGGCGAAGAGGACGAAACGCAGCATGGCCGACGCTCCTCGTTGAACTGTTCGCTCTAGTTTGGACCCGCGCCGGCGATCGCGCCAGTGCGACGACGCGGCAGGGCGAAGATCAGCCAGGCCAGCAGGGCCGAGACCACCGACCCGGCCAGCACGCCGATCTTGGTCTCCTCGCGCAGCAGGGCGTCCTGGAAGGCCAGGTTGTTGATGAACAGGCTCATGGTGAAGCCGACCCCGCACAGTACGGCCACGCCGTAGAGCTGGCTCCAGGTCACGCCGCTGGGCCGGCGGGCCAGGCCAAGGGCGATGGCCGTGGCGCTGAACGCCATGACGCCGGCCTGCTTGCCGAGGAAGAGGCCCAGCGCCGCGCCCAGCGTGGCCGGCGCCGTCAGGGCCGAGCCGTCGAGCCCGCCCAGGGCCACGCCGGCGTTGGCGAAGCCGAACACCGGGACGATCAGGTAGGCGACCCACCGATTGAGCCCGTGCTCCAGCCGGTGCAGCGGCGAGTGCTCGCCTCGACGCGACGTCAGCGGGATGGTCATGGCCAGCAGCACGCCGGCCAGGGTGGCGTGGACGCCCGACTTCAGGAACAGGAACCAAAGCAAGGCCCCCAGCAGCAGGTAGGGCCAGAGGACGACGACCTTCAGGCGGTTCAGCGCGATCAGCGCGGCCAGCACGACGGCGGCGCCGCCCAGCGCCCACAGCGTCAGCTGGTCGGTGTAGAAGAAAGCGATGATCAGGATCGCGCCCAGGTCGTCGATGATCGCCAGGGCGGCCAGGAAGATCTTCAGCGCGCCCGGCACGCGCGGTCCCAGCAGCGAAAGGACGCCCAGGGCGAAGGCGATGTCGGTGGCGGCCGGAATGGCCCAGCCCGCGCGCACGTCCGGCGCGTCGCGGGCGATGAAGAGATAGACGAGCGCCGGCGCGATCATGCCGCCCAGGGCCGCGAAGCCGGGCAGGGCGCGGCGCGGCCAGGTCGACAGTTCGCCGTCGACCACCTCGCGCTTGATCTCCAGCCCGACCAGCAGGAAGAACACCGCCATCAGGCCGTCATTGACCCAATGCTCGACCGACAGCGGGCCCAGATAGGCGTGCAGGGCGTGGAAATAGCCCGCGCCCAGCGGCGAGTTGGCCACGACCAGCGCGACCGCGGCCGAGATCATCAGCAGCACGCCGCCGGCGGATTCGCTGCGCAGGAAGTCGCGCAGGGCGGATACGGCGCGTGCCGGCATGAAGGCTCCCAACTCGGATTCGTCAGGCCCCGATTTTGGCCGTCGGCGAGGCCCGGAGCCAGGAAAACCGGACTAGGGTCTGGACTCAATTGAGCCAGTAGGCGCAGAGGGCGGCGATGAGGACGCCGGAGAGGTAGTTCCTGGCCAGC
>NZ_JBAKFV010000004.1:0-367466 GCF_036889365.1 Caulobacter sp. CCNWLW153 | reverse complement strand
GGCCCTGCACTCGCTGAAGGGCAAGGTCCTCACCAACCCCGCCAAGAAGCACGACAACATTCCGCTTTGACGATGCTGGGCGACTGAGGGGGAAGAGGCTCCCGCCATCCCTAATCCGTAAAATCCCCGCGAAAGCGGGGACCCAGGTGTTTTATCGTCGAGCGCCGTGGGTTTCAGAAAAAGCCTGGGTCCCCGCTTTCGCGGGGATTTTACGGGAGAGGTGTTCGGCCTCAGGAACAACTCCCCCTCTGGGCCACCTCCCCATTCAGGGGGAGACTATACGCCCTCCGATAACATTGATCCGCATCATCGCTTCGTGGTTGTGTAGGGCCTCGACAATTCGGGGGGGGACCATGAAGACGAACCATTGGGCGCGCGGGATGGCCGCGCTCTGCCTGGCCGCCGCGCTGGGGCTCGGCGCCGCGCACGCCCAGACGCCGGCCCAGGCTCCGCCGCTCCAGGACGGGACGGTGACCTTCTCGACGCCCGCCGCCACGCCGGTCCCGTCGCCCGATGGAGCCCTCACGGGCGAGGCCCAGGATCGCGCCGAGGCCGCCGACCTTTCGGCGCTGGAATACGAGACCATCTTCCGCATCCTGTTCGGCGTGCTGGCCATCGCCGTGGTGCTGGAGTCGGCCCTGGCGGTGCTGTTCGGCTGGCGCGTCTTCCAGAACCATTTCAGCAGCCGGGGCCTGCGCACCCCCGTCGCCGTGATCGTCGGCTGGCTGGTGGCCCACGGGCTGAAGTTCGACGTCGTCGCCTCGCTGTACCAGGCCCTTTATGGCGGGCAGGGCGAGGTGTCGCCGCTCGGGGGGCTGGGCGTCTTCATCACCGGCCTCGTCCTGGCCGGCGGCAGCGCCGGGGTGAACAACATCCTCAAGGCCCTGGGCTTCCGGCGCATCGGCCCCGCCGAAGGCGCGACGCCGCGCCCGGCGGCCACCGAGGCCTGGTTCAGCGTCACCTTGCAGCGCAAGGACGCCGTCGGCCCCGTGCAGGTGCTGCTGCTGAGCGACGCCGGCCCGGCCGTGCTGGTCGGCATGATCAGCGGCAAGACGGCCCCGCCGCCCTGGGCGAGCGATTTCGTCTCCAACCAGATGCGCTTTCCGCCGGTGGCCGGCCACGTGCTGGCGCCCGGAACCACCTACACCCTGAGCCTGGCCGGCGCCGACAAGGCCGGCGCTCCGATCCACAAGGACTGGGGCCCGTTCACCCCCGGCGCCGGGGCGATCATCGACGTGTCGCTGACGCTCTGAGCGTCAGATCCGCAGACGCGCCTCGGCCAGGTCGAGTTCGCGCGTCAGCTTGGCCTGGATGGCGCCGTCCACGGCCCGCTGGCGCAGGAGCTTGTGCAGCGCCTGGCGTTCGGCCTGCACGGCGACCAGGCGAACCTCCTTCTCGAAGCCCCGGCCGCGACGGGCGGCCAGCGCCACCTCGCCGGTTTGGGTCAGGCCGTCCAGGCGGTCGCGATAGACGTCGACCACCCGGGCCGAGGCCGTCTGGAAGTCGGCGTCGGCGGCGTGGGGCGAGGACGACTGCATGTGCTCGATGGCATGGACGGCGGCGATGGCCAGGGTCGCCCGGGCCTGTTCGGCCGCTTCAAGGCCCGTCGTCTCGGGCGGCAGTTGCAGGTTCTTCATCAGCAGAGGCAGGGCGATGCTGGAGATCAGCAGCGACAGCACGATCACGCCGGCCGCCAGGAAGATGGCCAGGTCCCGGGCCGGGAAGGCCTCGCCCGTGGCGGTGACCAGCGGCAATGTGAGTACGCCGGCCAGGGTGATGGCGCCCCGCGCGCCGGCGCAGGCCGTGGCGGTGATGATCTTCCAGTCCGGGCTGACCGGATGGTCGCCGCGCCGGCGCGCCCGCAGCAGGGTCAGCTTCAGCGAGCCCCACACCCAGGCGAAGCGCAGCACCCCCAGGCTCAGCGTGATGGCCACGACATAGATCGCCAGCCACCAGGGCTCGTGATGGCCGGTGGAGCGGACGGTCTCGACCGCCCCGGCCAGGATCGAGGGCAACTGCTCGCCCAGCAGCACGAAGATCACGCCGTTGGCGGTGAACTGCAGGGTGTCCCAGACCATGTTGCGACGGACGCGCGTGGCGGCGACGGTCTGGCGGGCGACTTCCGAGAAGCTCATGGCCACGCCGGCGGCGACGGCGGCCAGGATGCCCGAGGCGTGCACCCGCTCGGCCAGCAGGTAGGCGGCGAACGGGATCAGCAGGCTGACCAGGGTCTGGGGGCCGGCGTCCTCGGCGCCGGCGCGGGTCAGCCAGGCGTTGAGGGTGGTGACGACCAGGGTGGTGACCACGCCGATGGCGATACCCGCCAGGGCCACCCAGGCGAAGTTCAGCACCGCCTCGTGCAGCACGAAGCTCCCGGTCAGGGCCGCGGCGATGGCGAAGCGCAGGCAGACCAGGCCCGAGGCGTCGTTCAGCAGCGACTCGCCCTCGAGGATGTGCATCAGCCGCTTGGGGATCGGCACCCGCTGGGCGATGGCCGAGACCGCGATCGGGTCGGTGGGCGAGATCACCGCTGCCAGGGCGAAGGCCACGGCCAGCGGCATGGACGGGATCATCCAGTGGATCAGGAAGCCGACCCCGACCACGGTCAGCACCACCAGCCCCAGCGCCAGCTCGAGGATGATCGGCAAGTCCTTGAAGAACTCGTCCTTGGGAATGCGCCAGCCGTCGAGGAACAGCAGCGGCGGCAGGAACAGCAGGAAGAAGAGGTGCGGGTCGAGCGATACCGGCGTCTTGGTGACCATCGCGATCAGGGCGCCCAGGCCGATCTGCACCAGGGGCGCGGGAACGGCGAGAGGCAGGAACCGGGCGGCCGCGCCGCTCAGGACGACAGCGGCCAGAAGGGCCAGGACGATCTCGACAGTCTGCACGCTCACCTCACGACCATTGAAGTCGCGGTTACCCTAGGGTGATGCGTCCGGCGATGCGACCCATAAAGCCCCCCGCTCGCGGACCGGCCGGAGCGGGGGCAGGAGGGCGTCGAGGTGATGTCAGGCGTCGACCGCCTCGCGGGCCGAGGTCGAGGCGCCCAGGCCGTTGTTGATCGCCGCGGCGTAGTCGGCCGGCGTCGGACCGCCGGTGGGCTCGGTCGAGAAGATGCCGCCGCTGTTCCACAGGAAGCCGCCGGTGATGCCCGAGCCGGCCAACTGCGAGAACACCTGCTGGATGGCGGCTGGGCCTTCGCCCTGCGCGCCTTCGACGGCATAGCCGGGCACGATGAAGGCGTAGGGGTTGGCGACGCCGGTGTTGGGCGTCTGCTGCACGGCTTGCGCCCATTGGGTCGGGTCGTTGCCCGCGCCGCCGGCGTAGCACTGCAGGTTCATCCACTTGACGATCTGCTGGCTGTTGTTCTGGGCGTAGACGTCGGCCAGGCAGCCGGTCCAGAAGTCGGTGGCGGTGTAGGGGCAGTAGGTGGCGTAGAGGCCCAGCGAGCCGACGTCGAGCGTCAGGGTGACGATCATCTTGCGGTCGCTGGAGGTGTAGTCGCCCTCGTAGTCGAAATCGACGCCGGTGATCCCGAACGTCGACTGCAGCACGGCCAGGTTCGTCTTCACCTGTTCGCGCGAGCCCAGCCAGGCGGTGAAGTCGCTGGTGGTGCCCCAGGCGCCGACCGAGACCAGCAGGTCGCGCACGCTGCCGCCGCTCATCAACTGCTTCACCAGGGCTGGATAGTCCGGATTGACGCCGCTCGAGCCGTCGGTGGCGTACTTGATCTGGCCTTTGCTGACGAACAGCGTGTCGTTCAGGTAGAGGTCGCCGCCGTCATGGATATGGATCGACCACAGGATCACGGTGGTGATCCCCTGGTTCAGCTGCTGCGCCTGCGTGGCGTAGGGCACGGGCGGGGTGGGATAGCCGTCCTGGAACAGGCCGTTGCCGTAGATGGCGATGGGATAGGCCGACATGACGTTTGCCTCCGGCTCGGGAATGAGCGGAGCGCACGCTATGAGCGGATGCAATTCCAGGGTGTGATTTTCTTCACTCTCGCAAAAAGTTTATATGGCGCAGCTTGTCCTACAGGTCGAACCGCACGCCCTGGGCAAGCGGCAGGGCGCCGGAATAGTTCACGGTGGCGGTCTGGCGGCGCATGTACTGCTTCCAGGCGTCCGAGCCGCTTTCGCGTCCACCGCCGGTCTCCTTCTCGCCGCCGAACGCCCCTCCGATCTCGGCGCCCGACGGGCCGATATTGACGTTGGCGATGCCGCAGTCGCTGCCCCAGGGGCCCAGGAAGCCTTCAGCCTCGCGCACGTCGTTGGTCATCACGCAGGACGACAGGCCCTGGGGGACGTCGTTCTGCATCGCCACCGCATCGTCGAACTCGGCATAGGGCACGACATAGAGGATGGGCGCGAAGGTCTCGCGGGCCATGCCGGCGGTCGGCGCTGGCAGGCGGGCCAGGGCGGGGCGGACGTAGAACGCCTCGGGCGCCTCCGTCTCGTTCAGCCGCTCGCCGCCGGTGACCGCCGCGCCATCGGCCCGGGCCTGGTCGAGGGCGTGGACGAAGGCCTCGTAGGACGCCCTGTCGACCAGCGGTCCCAGCAACACGCCGTCCTGGCGCGGATCCCCGGCAGGCAGGCGGGCGAAGGCGGCCTCGACGGCGTCGGCGACCTTTTCGACCACGCTCTCGTGCACGATCAGCCGGCGCAGGGACGTGCAGCGCTGGCCGGCCGTGCCGGCGGCCGAGAAGACGATGGCGCGCAGGGCCAGCGACAGGTCGGCGCTGGGGGTGACGATCATGGCGTTGTTGCCGCCCAGTTCCAGGATCGAGCGGCCGAAGCGTTCGGCGACGACGGGGGCCAGGGCCTTGCCCATGCGAGTCGAGCCGGTGGCGCTGACCAGCGGGATGCGCGGGTCGCGGGCCAGGCGCTCGCCGGCGTCGCGGCCGCCCAGCACCACGCTCGACAGGCCCGCCGGAGCCTCGTCGCCGAAGCGGGCCAGCGCGCGGTCCAGCAGGGCCTGGGTGGCCAGGGCCGTCAGCGGCGTCTTCTCCGAGGGCTTCCAGATCACCGGATCGCCGCAGACCAGGGCCAGGCATGCGTTCCACGCCCACACCGCGACCGGGAAGTTGAAGGCGCTGATCACCGCGACAGGGCCCAGCGGATGCCAGGTCTCGCGCATGGCGTGGCCGGGGCGTTCGGACGCGATCGTGAGGCCATGAAGTTGGCGCGACAGGCCGACGGCGAAGTCGCAGATGTCGATCATCTCCTGCACCTCGCCGGCGCCCTCGGAAGCGATCTTGCCGGCCTCCAGCGTCACCAGGGCGGAAAGATCGGCCTTGGCGGACCGCAGTTCCTCGCCCAGCAGGCGGACCAGCTCGCCACGGCGAGGGGCCGGAACGCAGCGCCAGCTTCGGAAGGCGCGGGCGGCGCCAGCGACCTTGGCCTCGATGGCCTTGGCGTCGTCGAAGGCGACATGGGCCAGCGTCGAGCCGTCGATCGGCGTTCGCACGGCGGTCCCGCCGTCGGCGGAAAGGCCGGTGACGCCCAGGCGGGCCAGGATCTCGCGGGCGTGGTCGGCGGGAGAGGGCAGGGGCTTGGACATGTCTCATGGACGCGCCCCGCGCGCGCCGGGTCAAGACCTCCCCGACATCCTGGCAAGCGCCACCCGTTCGGGTTGACGCCGCGACAGGGCGCCTTCAAATGACTGGCTCCTGGAGGGGCGGGGAGCTCGACTCGCGAGATGGACGATCAGGTCGCCTTGCAACAGGGACTGCTGACGCGGATGGAAAGCCTGCGGGCGCGCGTCGACCGCCGCCTGGCCGAACTGGCCCCGGCGCCCGGCACCGCGCCGGACCGCCTGGTCGAGGCCGTGCGCTATTCGCTGCTGGCGCCGGGCAAGCGCTTTCGTCCGATGCTGACCCTGTTGGCCGCCGAGGCCTTCGGCGCGTCGGACGGCGCGGCGCTGGACGCGGCCTGCGCCTTCGAGATGATCCACGCCGCCTCGCTGATCCTCGACGACCTGCCGGCCATGGACGATGCGGGCCTGCGTCGCGGCCTGCCGACCATTCACCGCGCCTTCGACGAGGCCACGGCGATCCTCGCGGGCGTGGGCCTGCTGAACCAGGCCTATGCCGTGATCGCCGCCGACAAGGGCCTTTCGGGCGAGCTGCGGGCCGAGGTCTGCGCCCGCGCGGCCGAGGCCGTGGGCTTCATGGGCCTGGTCGCCGGCCAGGCCCGCGACCTGCTCGACCGCGACCAGTTGCGCGACATGAGCCAGATCGACCGCCTGAACCACGAGAAGACTGGCGTGCTGATCATCGCCGCCGCCCAGGTCGGGGCGCTGATCGGCGGCGCCGACGAGGCGGCCGTCGAGCAGGTGGGCGAGTTCGCCCGCCGGGTGGGCCTGGCCTTCCAGATCCGCGACGACCTGATCGACGCCGAGGGCTCGGTCGAGGCCGCCGGCAAGGACACCGGCAAGGACGCGTCCATGACCACCGCCGTCTCGCGGCTGGGCGTCTCCGGGGCCCGCGCGGCCATGGAAGAGCACCTGGCGGCCGCCGAAAACGCCCTGGCCGCGGCCGGTGGCGGCGGTCTCTTGGGGGCCTATGCCGGACGGCTGTTCGCCGGGCGCAAGGCGGCGGCGTGAATCCAGAGCCTGTTCCGGCGACCCCCATTCTCGTGGCTGAAGGCGTGGTGCGGTCCTATGGCGATCGCCGCGTCCTGAAGGGCGTCGACCTGTCGCTGCACCCGGGCGAGATCTACGCCCTGCTGGGCCACAACGGGGCGGGCAAGACCACCCTGGTGCGGGCCATCTGCGGCCGCCTGCGGCCTGACGCGGGGACCGTGCTTCTGAACGGCGCCGATCCGGCCCGCACGCCCGCCGCCCGCGCGGGGCTGGGCCTCGTGCCGCAGGAGATCGCCCTCTACGCCAACCTTTCGGTGCGCGAGAACATCGAGACCTTCGCGACCCTGGCCGGGGTGCCGCGCGCCAAGGCGCCGGCGGCCGTGCGCCGGGCCATGGAGCTGACCCGCACGCTGGATCGCGCCGATGCGCCGGTGCGCACGTTGTCGGGCGGCTTCCAGCGTCGCGCCAACATCGCCGCCGCCATCGTCCACCAGCCGACCCTGCTGATCCTCGACGAACCCACCGTCGGCGTCGACATCGACGCCCGCGAGGCCGTCGACGCGGTGATCCGCGACCTGCGCGACCTGGGCGTGGCCGTGCTGATCGTCACCCACGACCTGGACCAGGCGGGGGCCCTGGCCGATCGCGTCGGCTTCCTGCGCGACGGATCGATGGTGCTGGAGGGGGAACCCCGCGCCCTGGTGGCCGAGGCCTTCGGCGACCAGATGGAGATCCTGGTCCACCTGGCGGAAGGCCTCGACATGGCCGGCGAGATCCACCTCGCCGCCGAAGGCCTGGAGCCGACCCGCCGTCCTGGCGTCTGGACCCGCCTGGACAGCGGCGGCTACGGCGCGGCGGGGCGACTGGATACGCGCCTGCGCCAGCTGGGCCTGGCCCCGAGCGAGATCCGCGTGCGCCAGCCGTCGCTGGCCAACCTGTTCAGCCTCGTCGCCGAGCGGAAGGCCGCATGAGCGGGCGGCTGGCCATGTCCCTGGCGATGATGCGGGTCATGGCGCTGGAGCTGTGGCGCGACCGCGCGGCCCTGGTCATGACCTTCCTGCTGCCGCCGCTGGTGTTCCTGATCTTCTCGTCGGTGTTCGCCGGAACCTCGGGCGACAACCTGCAACCCAAGTTGGCCGTCGCGGATCTGGCCCGCACCGACGCCTCGCGCCGGGTCGCCGCCGCCCTGCTCAAGAGCCCCGACCTGCGGGCCGAGACCGCCCCTGACGCGGCGACCGTGCGCTCGCGCGTCAAGTCGGGCCAGGTCGACGCGGGTCTCGTGATCCGCGCCGACCCCGCTCAGCCTGGCAAGCCGTTCCTGATCGTCGCCGACCCCTCGCGAGCCGTCGCCGCGCCCCTGGCCCAGGCCCGCACCCAGCAGGCATTGGCCGCCGCCGCGCCGGACGCGGCGCTGCGCCGGTCGATCGACTCCGTCGCGCCGGCCCTGGGCGAGCTGACGCCCGTGCAGTCGGCCCGTATCGAGGCCGCGGCGGAGCAACTGCGGGCCAAGCCCCAGCCCGTGAAGGACGACCTCTTCGACCGCGAGGACATCGCCGGCGCCCGCAAGGGCGGGGCGGTGATCGCCTACTACGCCGGCGCGGTGATGATCCTGTTCGCGCTGTTCTCGGCCATGCAGGGGGCGCTGTCGCTGATGGAGGAGCGCCGCGCCGGCGTCGCCGACCGCCTGCTGGCGGGCGTGGCCGGCATGGGCCCGGTGGTCACCGGCAAGTTCCTGTTCCTGACCGCCCAGGCCTTCGTGCAGGCGGTGATGATCTTCGTGGTGGCGCAGGCCATCTACGGCGTCGAGGCCTTGCAACACTTCGCGCTGTGGCTGCCCACCACGCTGGCGGCCGGCGTCTGCTCGGCCGGTCTGGCCCTGGGCCTCGTCTCGCTGTGCCGCACGCGCGACCAGGCCCAGATGCTGTCGACCTTCGTGATCCTGGTGCTGGCGGCGATCGGCGGCAGCATGGCGCCCCGCTTCCTGATGCCCGCCTGGCTTCAGAGCCTCGGCTGGTTCACGCCCCATGCCTGGGTGATCGACGCCTATCAGGCCGTGCTCTGGCGCGACGCCGGGGTCGCGGCCGTGTATAAGGCCTGGATCGTGCTGGCCGGCGTCGGCGCGGCGGGCCTGGTCCTGGCCCAGCTCCTGTCGCGCGATCCGCAGCGATAGGGCGCGGCATTTGCGCCAGGACAAAGACGGGAGCCGAAGGCCTGTTGCAGTCAGGTCGGCGGCTCTGGAGTTAGAGAAGCGATGGTCACCTTCGGTCTCAAGGTCGCCCTGTTCCTGGCGGCCTTCGCCTTCATGGAAGGCTTCGCCTGGTTCACCCACAAGTACGTCATGCACGGCTTCGGGTGGGTCTGGCACCGCTCGCACCACGAGCCGCGCCACGGCGCCTTCGAGCTGAACGACCTGTTCGCGGTGGTGTTCGCGGCCCCGGCCATCGTCGCCATCTATTTCGGGACCAGCGGTCATCCGTGGCTGCTGCCGATCGGCCTGGGGATCACCGCCTATGGCGCGGTCTATTTCATCTTCCACGACGGCATGGTGCACCAGCGCTTCAAGGTTCCGCTGGGCAAGTCGGCCTACTGGAAGCGCCTGATCCAGGCCCATCGCATCCACCACGCCGTGCACACCAAGGAGGGGGCGGTGTCGTTTGGCTTCCTGCTGGCCCGGCCGGTGCGGGAGCTGAAGGCCAAGCTGAAGGCGCGGGGCGTCCAGGCCTGATGCCGCCGCTGCTTGTCGAAATACTGTGGAAGGGCCTGCTGGGCGGTCTCGTCACCGCCCTGATCGTGCTGGCCTCGAAGAAGGGCGACGTGCTGCCCGGCATCCTGCCGCTGGCCCCGACCTTCGCGATCATCGCCCTGCTGGCCGTCGGCTCCAAGGGCGAGGCCGGCGGCTTCCGCACCGCGTGCCTGGCCGGCGCCAAGACCATTCCGGCCTATCTCGTCTTCCTGGGCGTCTCGTGGCTGCTGGTCGACCGAGTCGACTATCGCCTGGCCATCCTCGGCGGCCTCGTCGCCTGGCTGGTCGCGGCCCTGGCCATCTTCCTGGCGCCGAAGTTCCTGTAGGCGGAGCGGGGAGAGACTGCTCCACCCAGCCCTAAAAAACAGTCGTCATCCCGGAAAGCGCGCAGCGCTTATCCGACCCAGGGGGACTGGGCGCGGCGCTTGAACTCACCGCCGCCAACGCTAGCCGATGCGATGCGGCGGCCCCTGGGCCCCGGCTCTCCGCTTCGCTGCGGCCGGGATGGCGCGCAAAAGAGAGGGGCGGCAAGCAAGCTTGCCGCCCCAACATCATTCGTCGAGCCAGAAGCCCTTACTCCGCGCCGCCCGGCTTGCGGTAGTCGAGCGGCGGCTTCCGGTCGCCGACCATGGCCTTGTACTGGAAGCCGTCGCCGCGGCGGGCGTTCAGCTCGGCCTTGGCGTCGGCGATCAGCTTGGGGTTCATGAACAGCTCGGCGCCGGTGATCGACAGGGTCTTGGCCGCCACGGCCGCGCCCTTGAGGCCGATCGACGAGCCCGCCGCCGCCACGTTCTGCCAGCTGTGGCCGGCCGAGCCCGGCACGAAGGTCGCCGTCGACAGGCCCACGGTCGGGGTCACCCACGAGATGTCCGACACGTCGGTCGAGCCGCCGACGCCGCCCTTGGTGTCGGCCGGGGCGTAGGACTGCACCTTGCCCACCGAGGCCAGGTCGCCGCCGCCTCCGTTCAGGCTCTTGGCCAGGGTCTTGGCGAACTCGGTCTCTTCCGGCGTCCAGGTTATGCCGCCCACGCTGGTCAGGCTGTCATGCATCACCTTGCCCAGCACGTCGTTGGGCAGCAGGTTGTAGACGCCGCCGGTCTGCTCGAACTCGACCGTGGTCTCGGTGGCCATGGCTGCGCCGTCGGCCGCCTTCTTGATGCGGTCCATGACGCTGACCACGATCTTCGGGTCGCTGTTGCGGACGTAGTAATAGACCTCGGCGAAGTCGGGCACGACGTTCGGCGCCTTGCCGCCGTTGGTGATCACGTAGTGGATCCGCGTGCCGTCGGGGATGTGCTCGCGCATGAAGTTGGCGGCGGTGTCCAGCACCTCCACCCCGTCCAGCGCCGAGCGGCCGGCCCACGGCGCGCCCGAGGCGTGCGAGGACTTGCCACGGAAGCGGAACTTGCCGCTGATGTTGGCCATCGAGGTGCCCTGGCGGGCCGAGTTCTCGTTGCCCGGGTGCCAGTGCAGGGTCACGTCGACGTCGTTGAACAGGCCTTCGCGCACCATGTAGACCTTGCCCGAGCCGCCTTCTTCGGCCGGGGTGCCGTAGACGCGGACCTCGCCCTGCACCTTGTTCTGGATCATCCATTCCTTGAGGGCGACCGCGCCGGCCACCGAGGCCGCGCCGAACAGGTTATGGCCGCAGCCGTGGCCGTTGTCGGTCTCCGGACGCGGGGTCTTGGTCGGGGCGGCGGCCTGCGACAGGCCCGGCAGGGCGTCGAACTCGGCCAGGATGGCGATCACCGGGCCCTTGCCCTGCTTGAAGCTGGCGACGAAGGCGGTCGGCTCGTCGGCGACGCCCGCCTTCACCTCGAAGCCGGCGGCCTTCAGCTGATCCTGCAGCACCACCGTGCTCTTGGCCTCGAGGTAGCCCAGCTCGGCGTAGTCCCAGATCTTCAGGGCCGCTTCGTTCATCTGCGGGGTGTAGGCGTCGACGTTCGCCTTCAGCTGGGTCTTCTGCGCGGCGTTCAGCGGCGCGGCGATGGCGCTTGAGGCCATCAGCATGGAAACGCCAACCAGCCCGGCGGCGGCGGTCTTGAGGATCGAAGTCACGAAAAGCCTCCCTGCGAACGGCGCGAACGGCGCCGCTGTCCTAGTCATGACGCAGGGCGGATGCGGTTCCTCAACCGTAGACGATATTTCCCTCTCTCTCAGAGAGAGGGATTTAGCTTACGGCGAAACCAGGACGATCTCGCCGCCTTGGCCGGTCTTCACCTTCGCCGCGCCGTAGGCGCTGAGCGCGTCGACGAAGCCGGAGACTTCGCCGGTCTTGAAGCGGCCGCTCATCGGGGTGGCGGCCACACGCGGCGAGTCGATGCGGATCTTGCGCACCGAATAGCGGTTCAGCTCGCCGACGATCTCGGCCAGCGGCTGGTTGTCGAAGGTGACGCTGCCGTCGCGCCAGCTGGTCAGGGCGGCCACGTCGGCGGCGGCCACGGCCCAGGTCGAGCCGGCCTGCTGCTCCAGGCGCGAGCCCGGCAGCAGGTCGACGCTGTTGTGGGCGGCCGGGTCGGCGACGCGGATCTTGCCTTCCAGCAGGCTGACCGACCACTTGCCCGGATCGATGCGCACGTTGAACGCCGTGCCCAGGGCGGTGACCGTGCGGCCGTCGGCGGTGACCACGAAGGGACGCTGCGGGTTCTTGGCCACCTGGAAGAAGGCTTCGCCGCGATCCAGGGTCAGGGCACGCCGGGCGCCCATCTCGGTGACGCGCAGCACCGAGTCGGTCGACAGGGTGGCGACCGAGCCGTCGGCCAGGGTGATGACCTTCTGTTCGCCGACGCCGGTGCGATAGACGATCTGGGCCGTCTGGGCGGGGGCGATGGCGGGCGCATGATCCGACGGCGCGGTGGCCAGCCACAGGGCCGTGCCGAAGCCGCCGGCGGTGACCAGGGCGGCGACGGCCGCGGCCCAGCGCATCTGCGGGCGGGCGTGGCGACGCTTCTGGTCGGCGGCCAGCTCGGCCTTCAGGCGGGCGCGGGCGGCGAGAATCTCGGGTTCGTCCGATAGGGCGCCCAGGCGGGCCCAGGCGTCCGAGGCCGAGGCGTAGGCGTCCTTGTTGGCCGGGTCGGCCTTCAGCCAGGAATCGAAGTCACGCCGCAGGCCAAGGTCGTTCGGCCGGTTCTGCAGGCGCGCGACCCATTCCGCGGCGTCCGGTTCACCGGAAGAAGCCAGGTTTGGGACGGTGTGGCGCATCGTGTTCCTGCAGGCGGCTCGTCAGGTGCTTGAGAGCCTTGGCGACATGTTTTTCGACCGCGCTGACGGAGAGTCCCAGTTGAGCGGCCGCCGCCTTGTAACTCATGCCTTCAAATCGGACGAGCATGAATGCAGCGCGCGTCCTTAAGGGAAGGTCACCGAGGGCGGCCGCGGCGACGGCGGCCTGCTCCTTGGCTTGCAGGATACGGTCCGGCGACAGCTCGTCCAGGGGGTGGTGGATTTCCTCCAGCTCGCAGTGCGCCTGGCGTTTTCGCACCGTGTCGCGGCGGCGACGGTCCAGCAGGACGTTGGTGGCGGTCTGGAAAATGAAGCTGCCGAGGTTCGACACCTCGCCGCCGTCACGGCGGTTGTGCAGTCGAAGAAGCACTTCCTGCACGAGGTCGTCGACCTCGCCGCCTTCCACTCTTCGGCGGAAGAAAGCCTTCAGGGCCTGCTGGTAGGGCAGGGAAGCATGGGCCAGGCCCTCGCTTCCACGCGCTCCAGCGGCAAGATTCGCCAGCGCCATTCGTCGTCCCCGACACAACGAGTCTTTTTTGTTGCGATCATTCGTCAGCAGCGTGACGGCGCGGTCAACCCACACTCTCGCACTTGCCGTCGGGGCGCCCCGCCTGCCAGATTATCAGGCAGAGTCCTCCGCGCGGTCCCCCTGGCCCGGGCGAGGGGGCCGGATCGCCGGTCAACGGCGACGAGGGGACTGGCTTTGGCGAACGCAGCAGTAAAGGAAGGGGCGCTGCCGCGTACTGGAGCCCCGGGGGTATTGCACACACGTCATCGCCGCTGCGCGCTCGCCGGTTGGCTGGCGCTCGCCGCGTTCGCGACCCCCGTGGTCGCGGCGGCCGCGCCGCGTCGCGTCGACATCGCCGCCGGCACGCCGATGGCCCGCGCCCTGACCGCCTTCTCCGCCCAGACCGACATCGAGATCCTGTTCAATCCGGCCCTGGTGACGGGCCTGCGCGCGCCGCGGGTGCGGGGCCGAATGGAGGCCGACGAGGCTTTGCAGCGCCTTCTGGCCGGCTCGGGCCTGGTCGCGCGCCGTCACGGCGGCCGGCTGCTGATCGAGCGCGGCGCGTCCGAGCGTCCGCCGCCGGCGGCCCTGCCCATCGCGCCCATGGTTTCGGCCGAGGTCGACGCGGTGATGGTCACCGCCCTTCGCCGCGCTACCGCCGAGCAGAACACGCCGCTGTCGATACGGGTGGTCAGCGGCGAGGCGCTGCGGGCCACCGGCGCCGTCACCTTCGAGCGCGCCGCCCAGCGCCTGCCGGGCCTGACCCTGACCAGCACGGGCGTGGGCCGCATGCGCATGACCCTGCGCGGCGTCTACGGCTCGGGCGAGGCGACGACGGCCCTCTACTACAACGACATTCCGGTCTCGGGGCCCAGCGGCACCACGGCCGATCCGGGCGGCTCGTTCCCCGACCTGCTGCTGGTCGATATCGACCGGCTGGAGGTTCTGCGCGGGCCGCAGGGCACGCTCTACGGATCCAGCGCCATGGGCGGGGCCATGAAGGTGGCCTTCAACCGCGCCGACCCGTCGCGCGACCAGATGGGGCTGGAGGTCGAGGGCGGGGTGGTCGGCGGCCGGGCCGGCGGCGCGGTCACCGCCGTCGCCAACAAGGCCTTCGCCGACGATCGCGCGGCCGTGCGCCTGACCGCCTATCGCCGCGACGAGGCGGCCTTCTCCGACAACGCCCGCCTTGGCCTGCAAGGCGTCAACGCGGGCCGCACGGTCGGCGGGCGCTTGGCGGCGGTCTGGCGGCCCAGCGAGGCGATACGTTTCGACCTGCTGCTGGCCGGCCAGGACTCGCGCCTGAACGACACCGGCGCCGGGGCGCCAGGCGAGCCCTCGCACGTCTCGCGCAACTTCGTCCGTACGCCCTTCGACAGCGAGGTCTGGTTCGGCGCGCTGTCGATGGAAAGCCGCCTGCCGGGCGCGCGCTTCTCGGCTTCGTTGGCCCACTACCAGTGGAACAACACCCGCCAGATCGACTACACCGGCACCTTGCAGGCCGAGCGCGGCAGCGCCGCCGGCTGCGCCCGCTGGCTGGCCCTGGGGGCGAGCCTGGCCTGCGACGCCGGCCAGATGGGGGCCTACGCGTCCTACGTCGACAGCCGCACGCCGGGCCTGCTGTACCAGCCCATCGACCTGACCGCCGACGTGCGCGAGGCGCGCCTGACCTCCGACCGCGACGGTCCGCTGCAATGGACGGTCGGCGTCTTTTCCGAGACCCGCAGCGACACCATCGACAGCCAGGTGCGCGTGGCCGACCCCGTCACTGGCCTGCCGATCGACGCGGCGGGCTTCACCGGCCGGCGCATCGTCGACACCCGCCTCGACCAGGTGGCGGTCTATGGCGAGGCGACGCTGGCGGTCGACGACCGCTCCGACATCACCATCGGCGCCCGCCGCTTCTCCTACGACAAGAAGACCGTCGGCGAGGTGCTGGTGGTCAACGTCATCTCCGACACCTCCGGCGGCAATTTCCGCAACCGGGTCGAGGAGGACGGCTGGAGCGTCAAGGGCCTGGCCTCGCGCCGCTTCACCCCGCGCCTGATGGGCTACATGCAGGTCTCGCAGGGCTTTCGGCCCGGCGGCATCAACACCGCGCCCGGCTTGCCGGCGGCCCTGCAGGGCTACGGCTCCGACACGCTGTGGAACCGTGAGCTGGGCCTGAAGTCCCGCTGGCTGGAGGGACGGCTGTCGGCGAACCTGGCGGTCTACAGCATCGACTGGCGCGACATGCAGTATTCGGCGACCAGCGAGAACGGCGCCTTCGCCTTCGTCACCAACCTGGGCCGCGCGCGCATCGACGGGGTCGAGTTCGACGCCACCTGGAGCCGGGGCGGCTCGAAGGTCGGGTTCAACTTCGCCGCCACCGAGGCGGTGCTGACCCAGGACCAGACCACCGGCGCCATGGCGGGCCTGGGGCGCGAGGGCGACCACCTGCCGGCCGTGCCGCGCGTCGCCTTCACCCTGTGGGGCGAGACCCGCCGCGAGTTGGCCGGCGGGGCCTCCCTGGTCCTCAACGGTTCGGCCGCCTATGTCGGCGAGTCCCGCTCGACCTTCGAGTCCGTCAGCCCTGGCGCTGGCCGGGATCTCGGCGGCGTGACCCTGATCGACGGCCGCATGGCGATCGAGGTCGGTCGGCGCTCGGTCGGGGTGTTCGTCGAGAACCTGCTCGACTCCGACGCGCCGCTGTTCATCACCGCCGGCCGGCTGCCGCAGTCTTTCTCGCCCCAGCCGCGCCGCGTGGGGCTCAGCATCCGCTTCGCTTACTGAGTGAGCTTTTCGCCTTTTGGGCGAGTTCGTGTTAACCTTCCGCCACGCGCCCGCCAGAGGCGCATGATCGTCAGGGAGGTTCAGCCATGGCCCACGCCATGCGTGTTTCCGCGCGTCCCGTGTTCTTCCGCAAGTGCGACGTCGACAAGCCTGAAGGCTCCGAGCTGCGCCACGCCGGCCCCTGCATCCAGTGGGACCGCGTGGGCATCGTCGCCCTGGTGCTGCTGTTCGGCGCGGGCCTGGCGACCTTCGCCTACGCAAGCTTCTAGAAACCCTCCGCGACCGGCGTTTTCCAAGGTGACGGCCTGATCGCCGCCGCGCATGCTCGCGTCTTGAGTGCGAACTCGGGGGAGCGCATGAGCGACGAAGGCGGAAACCTCTGGAACGAGGACCTAGCGCCGACCACGGCGGCCCAGCGCACCTGGCGCGCCCGCCATTTCGCCGCCCTGTGGCTGGGCATGGTCATCGCCGTGCCCGCCTACATGCTGGCCGCGGGCCTGGTGGAGCAGGGCATGTCGGCGGGCCAGGCCGTCTGGGCCGTGCTGCTGGGCAACCTGATCGTGCTCGCGCCGATGCTGCTGATCGGCCATGCCGGCGCGCGGCACGGCGTGCCCTATGCGGTGCTGGCGCGGGCCTCGTTCGGCTGGCGCGGCGCGCGGCTGCCGGCGCTGGCTCGCGCCATCGTCGCCTGCGGCTGGTACGGCATCCAGACCTGGATCGGCGGCGGCGCGCTGCTGACCCTGCTGGGCGTCATGGTCGGGGCGAAGCTGGACGGCCCGCCGATCCCGCTGCTGGGCATCGGGGTGGGCCAGTTGCTGGCCTTCCTGGCCTTCTGGCTGATCCAGCTGGCCTTCGTCACCAAGGGCCTGGAGACCGTCCGCAAGCTCGAGACCTGGACCGCGCCGATCAAGGTCGTGGTCTGCGTGGCCCTGGTCTGGTGGGCGCTGTCCAAGGCCGGCGGGCTTGGCCCCATCCTGCACGAGCCCTCGGCCTATGATCCGGGCGGCGCCAAGGCCGGCCGCTTCTGGGCCGACTTCGGCCCGGCGGTGACGGCCATGACCGGCTACTGGGCCACGCTGGCGCTGAACATCCCCGACTTCACCCGCTTCGCCCGCACCCAGAAGGACCAGATCCTCGGCCAGGCCCTGGGCCTGCCGGGACCCATGGCCCTGCTTGCGGCGATGAGCGTGGTGGTCACCTCGGCCACGGTGCTGATCTTCGGCAAGGCGATCTGGGACCCGGTGGCCCTGTCGGGCGACATCGGCGGCGTCGCCGTGCTGGTGGGCCTCGTCATCATCAGCCTCGACACCGTCTCGTGCAACATCGCCGCCAACCTGGTGGGCCCCGCCTACGACTTCGCCGCCCTCTGGCCACGCCGGATCACCTACCGCATCGGCGGCTGGATCACGGCCGGGATCGGCGTGCTGATCATGCCCTGGAAGCTGCTGGAGAGCACCGCCGGCTACATCTTCGTCTGGCTGACCGGCTACGGCGCCTTGCTGGGGCCGATCGCCGGGATCCTGATCGTCGACTACTGGATCCTGCGCCGCACGGCCCTGGACGTGCCGGCCCTCTACGACCGCGCCGGCGCCTATACCTACCGGTCTGGCTGGAACCCAGCCGCGCTGATCGCCTTCGCGGTCGGGGTCGCGCCCAACCTGCCGGGCTTCCTGCACGCGGCGGCCCCGCATGCCTTCGCCGGGATCGGCCAGCCCTGGACCACCATCTACCAGTACGCCTGGTTCGTCGGCGCCGTCCTGGCGGGAACGCTGTACGGCCTGCTGATGCGTGGAAAAATACCCGGGTAATATTGACTCTATAATTTGCCCGGGTAAAAAGGTCGCCAACAAGGAGGCGGCCATGAACCCGCGCAAGGCGCTGCTGCGCGCCTACAAGGAAGAAAAGCCCTCGCCCGGGGTCTACGCCGTGCGCTGCGGGCGCACCGGCCAGGCCTTCGTCGGCGCGACCGAGAACCTCGCCACGCGCAAGAACGGCGTCTGGTTCAGCCTGAAGCTCGGCTCGCATCCCAACGCCCGGCTGCAAGGCGCCTGGAACGCCCATGGCGAGGCGAGCTTCGTCTTCGAGGTGCTGGAGACGATCGACGACGACGGCCTGGAGCCGAAGGGCAGGGCGCTGCGCCTCGCCGACCGTCGCCGGCGCTGGTGCGAAACCCTGAACGCGGTAGACCTCGTCCGATGACCTACGCCCTGTTCGAATCCGGCGCCCGCCTCGCCGTCGGCGACAAGCTGGCCGTCGCTCTGGCCGCCCAGGCGGTGGCGGGGCAGCGTCCCGACGCCCCGATCCTGATCTTCGATCCCGACGGCCGGCAGGTGGACTTCGACCTGCGCGGAAGCCCCGAGGACCTCGCCGCCCGCCTGGCGCCGGCCGAGGAACCGGAAGTCCCGCGCGGCCGCGGCCGCCCCAAGCTCGGCGTTGTCGCCCGCGAGGTCACGCTGCTGCCTCGCCACTGGGACTGGCTGGCCGGCCAGCCCGGCGGCGCGTCGGTGGCCCTGCGCAAGCTGGTCGAGGCCGCCCGTCGCGAGGCCGAGGCCCCCGACCGCCAGCGCCGCGCCCGCGACGCCGCCTACCGCTTCGCCAGCGCCGCCGCCGGCGACGCCCCGGGCTTCGAGGCCGCCATGCGGGCGCTCTATGCGGGCGATCGCAAGGGCTTCGAGGCCGGCCTGGCGCAATGGCCGGCGGACGTGGCGGCGCATGCGAGAGAGTTGGCTGAGCTCTAAGAGATCCTCCCCCTCTGGGGGAGGTGGCCCGGAGGGCCGGAGGGGGGGCGTTTTCAGCTTTCGAGAAGGCGGCCTGTTTCCCTGCCACGCCCCCCACCGATCGCTGCGCGATCGCCTCCCTCAGAGGGTGAGGTTCCTAACGGGTCTTCCCCATCACCTCGTCCAACACCACTCCATACGCCGCCTCGAACCTCGTCCGGTCCGCCTCCGGCTTGCCGGGATAGACCTCCCGCAGCGCCGCGATCCGGCTGGCGACCGCCAGCAGCCAGGCCTGGTCCTTTACCCGCGCCAGCCGCGCCTCGACATCGGTTTCGCCGGCATAGGTCAACAGCGCCCGTACCTGATCGAGCGCCTGTTCGCGCGGGTTGGGCGTATCGTCGCCGCGCGCCTGCCACGCCGTCCAGCGCACCGCCCGCACGATCTGCTCGGCGAAGCGCGGGTCGGCCCAGGTCGTTTCGTTGTGGCCGAGATTGGTGAAGAACAGGCGGCCGCTCCCCACGCTCCGCACCCAGCTGACCGGCACGGCGTAGGGCCGCTTCAGCGGCGTGCCGGAGAAATCCAGGCTCTGGATCACCCGCACGGCGGCCGGGTCGAAGCGCTTGTACTGATAGATCTCCTCGACCAGGTCGACGCTGCGGCCCCACGGCGTGGCCAGGGGATGGTTGTCGAGCGCCCTGACCCGGACCCTCTGGTCTTCCGTCCACGGATGGCCGGCGAACTGGCCGTTGAGCATCGTCGTGTAGTCGAGCCCTGGCCCGGCATAGTCCCAGGCCGTGTCGGCGGCGCTGTGCAGGCCCACGAACCCCAGCTTGCCGGCCTCGAACCGCTGCTGCACGACCGCCCAGGCCTGCGGCGAAATCGGCAGCGCGCCGGTGGTGTAGAACACCAGCACGTCCACGTCCTTCAGCCGTTCGGGCGTGATCTCGCGCGCGTCCTGCGTCACCTGCGCCTCGAAGGCGCCGCTGGCCTTGCCGATGGCGATCATCGCCGCTTCCGAAGGCGCGAGGCCTTCGGCGGGCCGGGTCACCGGGCGATGGCGCCAGCCGACCGACTGGTCGAGATAAAGCACGCGGATCGGCGTCTCCGCTGCGCCGGCCGCGCCCGTCGCCAATGAAAAGGCGATCGCGACCAGGGCCAGCAGGATGCGCATGACCTCAGGCCTTGCCGCGCGGCTGCAGCAGGTCCCAGCGATTGCCGTAGATGTCTTCGAACACCGCCACGCTGCCATAGGCCTCGTGGCGCGGTTCCTCGAGGAACGTCACGCCGGCCGCGCTGAGGCGCGCGTGGTCGCCGTCGAAGTCGTCGGTGTGCAGGAACAGCCAGACACGGCCGCCGCCCTGGCCGCCGATCATCGCGGCCTGGCGCTCGTCGGCCGCCTTGGCCAGCAGGAAGCGCGAGCCGCCCGGACCGGGCGAGACCACCACCCAGCGCTTGCCCGCGCCCAGTTCGCTGTCCTCGACCAGGTCAAAGCCCATCTTGCCGACATAGAAGGCCAGGGCCTCGTCATAGTCGCGCACGAGCAGGGACAGGAGTGCGAGATGCTGGGCCATGGCGACTCACGCTGCGGATCGAAAAGGGGGCGCGTGGGATAATGACCGCGCCCCGGCCGTTGTCATCGCCGTTCCTCGCCCGCGGCGTAGCGGTTCATGTCGGCCAGGGCCGCCTCGAAAGCCGCGCGAATCTGGGTCTGGCTGAACCCCTGATCCCAAAGGCCGGTCATCAGGATGTTGATCGCCAGGTCCAGCGGGGCGGCTTCGCCGGGATAGGGATCGGCGTGATAGCGCGCGCAGGTCGCCGCGAATTCCTCGGCCGCGTTGATCGCGCCGAAATGGATCCGCTCCCGTTCGTCCAGGTCCATGCTGTCCTCCCGCCAGGTCGCAGGGCTCAGCCCCCGAACAGCTTGAGGATATAGCTCGGCGCGGCGTTGGCGATCGACAGCGACTTGATGGCCAGTTGCTGCTTGATCTGCAGGGCCTGCAGGCGGGTCGCCTCCTGGGCCATGTCGGCGTCGATCAGGCGGCCGACCGAGGCCTCCAGCGTGTCCTGCAGCTTGTCGATGAAGGTCAGGTGGGTGTCGAGGCCGTTGGCCTGGGTGCCCAGCCGCGACAAGGCCGAGGTGACGTTCTGCATGGCCGTGTCCATGGCCTTGATATCGGTCGAGGAGGGTGCGGTCAGCAGGTCGGCGCGCATGCCGGCCAGGGCCGCGCCGCCGGTCGACAGGTCCACGTGGTCGACATCGATGGTCTGGTCGGCCTTGGCGTTGGCCAGGGCGCGGATATTGCCGGTGTTCCCGGCCGAGATCAGGTTGACGCCATTGAAGCTGGCGTTCTCGACGGCGCGGTCGATCTGCTTGCGCAGCGAGACGTAGTCGTCGTTCAGCAGCTTGCGGCTGGCGGTGGTCAGGCTGGGGTCCGACGCGGCCAGCATCTTCTGCTTCATCTGGTCGAGCAGGTCGGTGACCGTGTCGCCGGCCGCCAGGGCCACGTCCACCGTCGACTGGCCGCGCTGCAGCGAGGCGCGCACGGCGTCCAGCGACTTGGCCTCGGAGGCTTGCATCTTGGCGGTCGCCCAGACGGCGGGATTGTCCTTGGGGGATGAGATCTTCAGGCCGGTGGCGATACGGCGCAGCGTCGTCGCCAGATCACGATTGATCGTGTTCAGCGACTGCAGGGCGATCATCGCCCCGACGTTCGTGTTGATGCTGTTCTGCGGCATCGACCCGTTGTTCCCGGTGCGGCCTTCTGGCCAAGGGCGCGTTTTGCACCCAAGGCCCAGCTATGCACGCGTTGCGTTAGCAGAACGTTAGGGGACGCGTAAAAAGCGCTCCGCCCCAAACCCTCCCCCATAGGGAGAGGGATATCCTGGGGCCGGTTCCCCAGATCCTCCCCCTCTGGGGGAGGTGGCCCAAAGGGCCGGAAGGGGGGAAGGTTTCAGCTTTCGATGCGCCGGCCGATCCCACACCAACTCCCCCAACCGGGGGAGGTTCGTCACCTCACCAGTCCAGCGCCGCTTCACCTCGCAGGATCGCCTCGGCCTGCGTCGAGTGCTTGCTCCCGCCGCGCTCGTGCAGCACCAGGGCCGGCAGCAGCACCAGCGGCGCCTTGCCGGTCTTCACCGCCCGCACCAGCACGCGCTTGGCCGGCGTGTCGGCGAAGGGCTGGATCGGGCGGATGCGGAACGAGCCGGCCTTGGGGGCCAGCAGGGCCAGGATATCGGCCAGGCGGTCGGCGCGGTGGATCAGGGTGATGGTCCCGCCCTCTCGCACCGCCTTCAGCGCGAAGGCGGTCCAGGCGGCCAGCCCCGCATCGGCCATCCAGGCGCCGGTCTTCTCCGGCGCCGGGGCGCGCAGGGTCTTGGGGTCGTCGAAGAACGGGGGATTGCTCATCATCGCGTCGAAGACGGGCAGGGCCAGCGCCCGGAAGCCGGCCGCCACGTCGCCCTCGACGACCTCCACCCGCTCGGCCAGGCCGTTCAGCGCGGCGTTCTCGCGCGCCAGGGCGGCGGCGGCCGGATCGCGCTCCAGCCCGACGAATCGCGCGCCCGGGCGACGGGTCGCCGCGGCCAGCAAAGCCGCGCCGACGCCGCATCCGGCCTCGACGACGCGTTCGCCGTCGCCGGCGTCGCAGGCGGCCGCCAGCAGGGCCGCATCCAGCCCGGCCCGGTATCCGGCGGCCGATTGGCGAAGCTTCACGCGTCCGTCGAGGACACGGTCTTCGGTGACGGAAGGAACAGAGGTGGGGTCGGACAACGTTTCGGGCCTTGTGCTCGCCTTGACCCTGACCTATCCCGCCACCATTGTCGCTCGCAACGCCCATGGCGCTACAAGCGGCGTCGCCTGAGGAGTACATGGTCTTGGACGCAGCTGCAGCGACCCTCGCCCGTCAGCCGGGATCGGTGGATCGTCTCGTGCGCCTGGCCGCCGCCGACATGGGCGGCGTGGACCGCCTGATCACCGATCGCATGCAAAGCGACGTTCCGGTGATCCCGGCCCTGGCCGAGCACCTGATCGCCGCCGGCGGCAAGCGCCTGCGCCCGCTGCTGACCGTGGCCGCCGCGCGCCTGGCCGGTTCGGACAACGAGCACTGCCTGAAGCTGGCCGCCGCCGTCGAGTTCATCCACACCGCGACCCTGTTGCACGACGACGTGGTCGACGGCAGCCAGCTGCGTCGCGGCAAGGTCGCCGCGCACCTGATCTGGGGCGCGGCCCAGAGCGTCCTGGTCGGCGACTTCCTGTTCGCCCGCGCCTTCGAGCTGATGGTCGAGACCGACTCGATGCGCGCCCTGCAGATCCTGGCCCAGGCCAGCCGCGTCATCGCCGAGGGCGAAGTGCTGCAGCTGATGCGCAGCCACGACCTCAACCTGTCGCAGGCGGTCTATCTCGAGATCATCGCGGCCAAGACCGCCGAACTGTTCGCCGCCGCCGCCGAGGCCGGCGCGGTGTCGGCCGGGGTCGACGCCGAAAAGTCCAAGGCCCTGCGCGACTACGGCATGAGCCTCGGCTTGGCCTTCCAGCTGGCCGACGACGCCCTCGACTACGGCGGCGCCACCGAGACCCTGGGCAAGAACGCCGGCGACGACTTCCGCGAAGGCAAGGCGACGCTGCCGCTGCTCTTGGCCATCGCCCGCTCGGGTCCGCGCGAGGCCGAGTTCTGGGAGCGCGCCATCGGCCGCCGCGAGCAGACCGAGGCCGACTTCCGTCGCGCTCGCGAGCTGATCATCGGCACGGGCGCCCTGGACGCTACGCTGGACCTGGCCGCCGAGTACGCCGACAAGGCCAAGGCGGCCCTGGCGGTCTTCCCGGCCAATGACTGGCGCGAAAGCCTCGAGAGCCTCGCCGACTTCGCGGTCAGCCGCCGGGCCTGATGGCGAAGGGCTACAACCCGTCCGGCGATCCCCACGGCGTTGACCGCCACCACGGCGCGCACGCCGCGGGTGAGGCGGCCGGCAAGGTGATCGGCGGCGGGGTCGGGGTCCTGGTCGGCCTGGCCCTCATTCTTCTCTTCTTCGGCCCGCTGCTGTGGGCGCCGTTGTTCGCGGGCCTCGGTGCGGCGCGCCTGGCGCCGGGAACCTGGCAGCCCTGGCTGGCTGGTTTCGCCGCCGCCCTGGCCGCGATCTTCATCCAGTTCCTGCTGCTGGTGCAGAAGAGCCCGATCCTGCGCTATCCGGCCGTGGCCCTGTTCTCGATCGCCTGGGTCGGCGGCCTCTGGCTGGAGCTGACCTCGCCGCCGCACGACTGGCTGACCACGGCCCCGACATGGCATGCGCCCGGTCCGTGGAGCTGGGCGTTGATCGGCCTGGGCGTCGTCGTCTATGCCGGCCTCTACCTCCTGGCGCTGTCACGGTTCGGGAAGGGGCGCTGGGCCAGGCGCTGGCAGCTGCTGCGGTGAATTCGCCGTAAGGTCGCCCCGCCAAGCTCGACAACGCCGCGACCACATCCCAAGTCTTCACCCAGACGAAAGGACCGTGATGATCCGCTTCATCCTCAACCTGCTCTGGTTCTTCCTCGGCGGCTGGCTGTCGGGCCTCTTGTGGCTGCTGGGCGGCCTGCTGCTGGCGATCACCATCGTCGGCCTGCCCTATGCCGGCGCGGCCTGGCGCATCGCCGGCTTCGCCTTCTGGCCGTTCGGCAAGGAGATCGTCAGCCGCGAGATCGTCACCGGTAGAAGCGACATCGGCACCGGTCCGATGGGCTTCCTGCTGAACCTGATCTGGTTCGTGCTGGGCGGCTGGTACATCGCGCTCACCCACCTGCTGATCGCCGTGGCCGAGGCCATCAGCATCATCGGCATCCCGTTCGCCATCAAGGACCTGCAACTGGCCTACATCGCCCTGGCGCCGATCGGCCGCACGGTGGTGCGCCGCTAGAAGCCGGTGAACAGTCGGTCGAGGGCGCGGCGGATGGCGTCCTCGTGGGCGGCGAGGGAGGTGATGCGCTGGCGGAGCAGGGTGACGGGCGCGCCGACCAGTTCGGGAACGAAAGCCAACAGGGCCTGACCTTGAACCTCGACCGCGGCGGAAAGTTCGCTAAGCGGCAAGGCGGCGTGGGGCAGATAGAGCGGCGCTACGACCACGGTGGGCAGGTCGCCGGCGTGATGCGACTGGAGTACAACTACGTACGGCGCAGCGGCCCGTGTCCGCGACGAGGGATTGGGGAAGACGTCGAACTGCCTGATCACCATGCCCGCAGGTCGTCGCCGAATGCGCCTTCGGCCTCGACCCGTTCGCGATAGTGGCGCAGCGCCTCGGCGTTCTCCTCGGCCCAGCGCCTGGCGCGTTGCTCCGCGCCGGCCGGGTCGACCTTCTGGAGGTGCAGCCGCAGTTGGGTCTCGCTCATGCCGGCGATCGAAATTCCCAGCCGCTTGGCCTGCGCCAGGAGCTCTGGATCGATACCGATGTCGAGTTCGGGCTTGCCCATGGACGAAAGGCTATCACGCCTCGTCGTCGGCAGACAGCAGCACGTCCAGGAAGGTCTGGCGTCTATTGAGGAAGTTGCGGGTCACCTGGAAGTGCTCGGTGTCCTCGTAGTCCACCCGCTCCAGGCCGCGCTCCGAGGCCTGGTAGATCCAGGCGTCCGGGTAGCCCAGCAGGATCGGCGAGTGGGTGGCGATGATGAACTGCGACCTCGCAAGCACCAGCTCGTGCAGGCGCGCCAGGAACGACAGCTGGCGGCTCGGCGACAGGGCTGCTTCCGGCTCGTCGAGTATATAGAGGCCGTCGCCTCGGAAGCGGTTGTCGAACAGGGCGAAGAAGGCTTCGCCATGCGACTGCTCGTGCAGCGGAACCTGACCGTAGCCCGAGACGCCGACCTCCTCGATGTAGCTGGCCACGTTGAAGAAGCTCTCGGCCCGCAGGAAGTAGCCGTCGATGGGCCGCAGATGTCCTTGGACCTTGCGGATGTGCTGGCTGAGCGGTGAGTGCGAGGCGCGGGTGGAGAAGTTGACGCCGGTCGATCCGCCCTCGGCGTTGAAGCCCCAGGCCACGGCCAGGGCCTCGATCAAGGTCGACTTGCCCGAGCCGTTCTCGCCGACCAGGAACGTCACGCGTGGATGGAAGGCTAGGCTGTCGAGCCCACGGACAATCGGCAGGTCGAACGGATAGGCGGAGGGGTTCCAGCCTTCGCCGCGCTCGAAGCGGGCTTCGATCCAGTAGGGACGGACAAGACCGGTCATGCGATCTCCCGCATAGCATCGGTTCGCCACGGCCGGGATACGAAAACGGGGCGGACGCGAATGCGCCGCCCCGTCGTGTCAGTCTCTAGGTCGGACGGGCCTCAGCCCGGCGAGACCATCTTTTCCGGCCGGACGTACTGGTCGAACTCTTCGTTCGTCAGGTAGCCGCCGCCGACGGCTTCTTCGCGCAGGGTCGTGCCGTTCTTGTGCGCGGTCTTGGCGATCTTGGCGCAGATGTCGTAGCCCAGGCGGCCGTTCAGGGCCGTGACCAGCATCAGCGAGTTCTCGACACCCTTCTGGATGTTGTCGATACGCGGCTCGATGCCGACCACGCAGTTGTCGGTGAAGCTGATCGCCGCGTCGGCCAGCAGGCGCACCGACTGCAGGAAGTTGTAGGCCATCACCGGGTTGAAGACGTTCAGCTCGAAGTGACCTTGGCTGCCGGCGAAGGTCAGGGCGGCGTGGTTGCCGAACACCTGCACGCAGACCTGGGTCAGGGCTTCGCACTGGGTCGGGTTGACCTTGCCCGGCATGATCGACGAGCCGGGCTCGTTTTCCGGCAGGGCCAGTTCGCCCAGGCCCGCGCGGGGGCCCGAGCCCAGGAAGCGGATGTCGTTGGCGATCTTGAACAGCGAGGCGGCGACCGTGTTGATGGCGCCGTGGCTGAACACCATGGCGTCGTGGGCGGCCAGGGCTTCGAACTTGTTCGGAGCGGTCGTGAAGGGCAGGCCGGTGATGGCGGCGATGGCCTCGGCCACGCCCTCGGCGAAGCCGATCGGCGCGTTCAGGCCGGTGCCGACGGCGGTGCCGCCCTGGGCCAGCTGCATCAGCTTGGGCAGGGTGCTCTCGATGCGCTCGATGCCGTTTTCGACCTGCTGGGTGTAGCCGCCGAATTCCTGGCCCAGCGTCAGCGGGGTGGCGTCCTGGGTGTGGGTGCGGCCGATCTTGATGATTTCCGCCCAGGCTTCCGACTTGGCCTTCAGGGCCGCGTGCAGATGCTTGAGGGCCGGCAGCAGGTCCGAGACGATCTGCTCGGCGCAGGCCACGTGCATCGCCGTCGGATAGGTGTCGTTCGACGACTGGCTCATGTTGACGTGGTCGTTCGGGTGGACGGGCTTCTTGGAGCCCATCTCGCCGCCCAGGATCTCGATCGCGCGGTTCGAGATCACCTCGTTGGCGTTCATGTTCGACTGGGTGCCCGAACCGGTCTGCCAGACGACCAGCGGGAAGTGGTCGTTCAGCTTGCCTTCGATCACCTCGTTGGCGGCCTGGACGATGGCGTCCTTGATGGCCGCGTCCAGCTTGTCGAGCTTGTGGTTGGTCTCGGCGGCGGCGCGCTTGACGATGCCCAGGGCCCGAACGACCGGCAGCGGCTGCTTTTCCCAGCCGATCTTGAAGTTGCCGAGGCTGCGCTGGGCTTGCGCGCCCCAGTAGCGGTCGGCGGCGACTTCGATGGGGCCGAAGGTGTCGGTCTCGGTGCGCGTGGCGGTCATGCGGGTCTCCCGGAAAACGGTCGACGGGGGGTCTAGACCCTGAGGGCCGCCAGGGCAACGCTCCCGACGCCGGTTGACACCAGGCGCGAGCATGCGAACCCTCCGCGCCCAGAAAAAGTGTTCGGGGGAAGCGTACATGGCGTCGGGCAAGGGCGGCGGTCGGATCGTCGCGCTGGATCTTCTGCGTGGTCTGGCCGTGGCCGGGATGATCATCGTGGTCAGCCCGGGATCATGGAGCCAGGTCTACGCGCCGCTGGCTCACGCGCCGTGGCATGGCTGGACGCCGGCCGATCTCGTCTTCCCGACCTTCCTGTTCTGCGTCGGCATGGCCATCGGCTTGTCCGTCCCGCGCCTGACGCCCGGCGACCGCGCCTCGGCGGGCTTCTGGATCAAGGTCGCGCGGCGCACGGCGATGCTGATCCTGCTGGGCCTGTTGCTCAACGCCCTGCCGAAGTTCGATCTGGCCCATCTTCGCCTGCCGGGCATCCTGCAGCGTATCGGCCTCTGCTACGCGCTGGGCGTGGTGATCTGCATGCTGGCCGCGCCGCGCGCCGGAAGCCGCCTGAAGTTCAGTTTCATCGCCGTCACCGTGGCCGCCCTCGCGCTGCTGGCCGCCTACTGGGCGCTGCTGGCCTTCGTTCCGGTACCGGGTTTCGGCGCGGGAAGGCTCGACTCCCATGGCTCGCTGCCGGCCTTCATCGATCGGGCGGTGATCACCATCCCGCACCTCTGGAAGCACGGCACGACGGCAGGCGTCGGCGTCACCTACGATCCCGAAGGCTTGCTCTCGACCCTGCCGGCCGCCGTCAACGTGCTGATTGGCGCGATCGCCGCCGCCCTGCTGGCGCGGGGCGGCGCCAGCCGCATCGGCCTGGCCCTGCTGTCCGCCGGGCTGATCGCCGGCGGCCTGCTGCTAGACGACATCATGCCGATCAACAAGTCGATCTGGACGCCCAGCTTCGCCCTGTTGAGCAGCGGCCTGTCGATGGCGGCCCTGTTCGTGCTCGACCTGCTGGCGGGACTGAAGCCGGCGCTGAAACTGGCCGCGCCGCTGACCATCTTCGGCGGCAACGCCATCCTGGCCTTCATCCTCTCGCAACTGCTGGGGATCTTCGGCTCCATGCCCGTGCTGCCGGGCGGGAACTCGGCCCAAGGGCTTGTTTATGACCTGGCCTTGCGGGTCATCCCTGATCCGAAGGCCGCGTCCCTGGCCTGCGCCCTGGCGGTGCTGGCCTTCATCCTGGCGATCCTGATCCCGCTGCATCGGCGCGGGATCCATTTGCGCCTCTAGGCCCGGGCCGCGTAGACAGCGCTTCGACGCCCGCCGCGACGGCGGGCCTGGAGGCCTCGCGCTTGCAAGACGACTGGACGCATCACGGCAAGGTTCGCGCCCGCGAGGCCGGGGGCGAGCTGACCATCGTGGTCGACGGCCTGACCACGCAGGCCAAATACTACAAGCCCTTGATCTACGAGTTTTTCCGCAAGAGCTGGCGCGGTTCGCGGCCCGCCTGGGGCGAGTTTTCGGTCGAGATCGGCATGGAGTTCGTCGGCGAGCCGCCGTGGCTGGACCTCGACAACCTGGCCAAGGCCCTGCTCGACGCCATCAAGGGCTACGCCTTCCATGACGACGCCCAGGTCGCCCGGCTGCTGGTGGAGCGGCGCCCGGGCGAGCGCGAGCGGATCGTGATCGTGGTGCGAAAGCTAGAGTCGCGCTTTCTGCGGGGCACGCTCGAAGACTGACGCGCCGATCGAGATATAGAGCACGATCAGGAAGGCGAGATAGCGCCCCAGGCTGGAGGGTTCAGCGCCGGGCGCCAGGGGCACGAGGCCCAGCAGGATCAGGTTCGCCGCAGCCAAGCCGGGCAGGGCGAAAGCCATCGCCGGATACAGGCGTCTCGCGCGGGGAATGCGCAGCAGGCGCGCGACGGCCTGGAAGGCGAAGGCGCCCAGCGTCGCGGCCAGGAAGGCGTTGAGGGCGTAGAACCAGAAGGCCCGTTCGATCAGTTCGGTCCCGAAGGCCCCGTAGAACAGCGTCGCGGCCAGCCAGACGCCGAGGCCTGCCCCGGCCAGGATACAGACGTTCCGTTTCGACACGCGCGAACTCCCCCATCGTCGCCACGACGGGGGAGCCTGCATGCGGCGTGCCGGATCAGGTGTTCCAGAACTCGAGGAAGCCCCAGGCGGCCAGCACCACGGAGAAGCCGATGAAGATCAGCGCCGTGACCGTGAAGCACAGCTTGCGCAGGTCGTTCCAGCTGTCGACGCGACGGCCGCCGCGCCAGACGACTGGCACCATGGCCAGGGTCAGCAGGGTCAGCAGGGTGGCGATGAAGGCGCAGGCCGAGGCCGTCAGCAGCCAGCCGCTGGGCCAGCCGAAGACCACGGCGGCCACGTCGCCCGAGCCCAGCGCGAAGGCGCCCACGCAGGCGATCGCCGTCAGCCACAGCACCGCCTGGGTGGTCTGCAGCAGGCTGGCGCGGGCCTGGCTGGTGGTCTGGCGGGTGTCGCGGCGGCTGCGCACGAACACGCCGGCCAGGGTGGCGATCGAGGCCAGGGCGGCCAGCAGGGTCATGCCGGCCAGGACGCCCTGCTTGAACAGCGGGCCGACCCGCTCGTAGGCGGCGACGCCGGAGGGCGCGAAGAACCGCGCGGCCGCGCCGTCCTGGCGCTGGAAGACCAGCATGTCGGCGCTGTCGGCGGCCTTGAAGACGTCCTCGCGGTCGGTGGGAAGCCACAGGCGGGTCTGGCCGTCGGTGGTGATGGCCAGGCCCCCTTGGGCGCTGGCGCGGACCTTGGCCACGCCGATCAGGCGGTTCACGAAGCCCTCCAGACCGCCATAGGCGCGGCGGTCGGTCAGGTAGTCGCCCTCGTAGACGGCCGCCGCCTCGGCCGAGAGCGGCGTGAAGGCCGGCACGGCCTTGGCCGGAGCGTAGAAGCGCTCGACGATCGCCGACGGCAGGGTGGCCGGCAGGCTCTGGCCGGTGTCGGTGTTGACCGAGACGAAGACGCCCAGGCCCAGGTCGGGCGCGATGACCATGTTGGAGTGGAACCACAGGGTGGCGCCGGCATGGCCGAAGCCGCGGCGATTGCCGGGCAGGGCGATGTCCTGGAAGCCGCTGTTCAGGCCGGCGGCGCCGGCCGCGGGCCGATAGCTGGGCGTGCGGAAGGCCTGGGCGGCGCGGGCCGAAAACACGGTGCGGCCGTCGATCGTCCCGCCGTTCAGCAGCAGGGTCATGTAGCGGGCCATGTCGGCGGCGGTGCTCGAGGCCGAGCCGGCCGGCGCGATCTGGCCGATGAACTCCACCGGCTGGGCCTGCAGGCCCAGCGGAGTCCAGCGATAGCCTTCGGCCATGTCGGCGGCCAAAGCGGGGGCCATCGGCGCGGGCAGGTCGTCGCGCCAGGCGCGCGGCTCGCGGAAAGTGGTGCGGGTCAGGCCCGCGGGAACGATCACGCGCTCGGCGATCAGGTCTTCGAACGGCTTGGCGCCGGTGTTGGCCAGGGCCGCGCCGACCAGGGCGACGCCATAGTTCGAATAGGCCGGCAGCACGCCGGGCTCGCGCACCCGGTTGGGGCGTTCCTGGCGCAGATAGACGTCCAGGGGCCGGATGCGACGCTCGTCGCGCTCGAACAACTGGCCCAGGGCGCGGTCCTCGAAGCCGGGCGTGTGGTTGTAGAGGTCGCGCACACGCACCGGGTTCTTCTTGCCCTGGTCGCGCACCTGCAGCTTCTCGGGCAGGTAGACGTTGATCGGCGTGTCGGGGCGGATGCGGCCGGCGTCGATCTCGTTCTGCAGGGCGATCCAGGTGAAGGTCTTGGAGATCGAGCCGATGCGGAACAGCGTGCGGTCCGGGTCGACCCGGCGACCGCCCGACAGGCTGGCGACGCCGTAGCCCTTCTTCAGCACGACCTGTCCGTTCTGCACCACCGAAACGGTGACGCCGGCGATGTGATCCTGGTTCATCGAGCGGCGGACGAAGCCGTCGACGAAGGCCTCCAGTTCAGGCGCGGGCAGGGGCATGACGCCGGGGAGTGCGGGAGCGACGGAAAGGGTCGCGGCGGGCGCGGCGGGCGCGGCGGCCGGCGCGAGCGGACGCGTCGCGCGAACGGGCGGCGCGGTCCTCGGCGTGGTCGTCGCCGGAGCGGGCGCAGAAGCGCGCGGCGCGGTCGATATGGGGGCTGTCGGCGCCGTGCCTTGGCTCGTGGCGCTGCTCGCGCCACCCAGCCAGATTCCCACGACCGCCGCGCACCGCGCGACCTTGGACGACAAACGCAACGTCACGTATCCCACCTCGCCGATAGAGCCCCTCAGGGCCTTCTTAGGCCAATTCGCGCGGCGAGGGACACCGGCGCCGGGAAGAAAACTGCCGCTGCGTCAGTCGGGCTGTTCAGTTTCCAGCCGGCGGCGACGAAGCAGCCGGCGTCGGCGCCGGCTTTCGCGCCTTGGCGAAGGTGTAGAGCGGCAGCAATGGGCGTAGTTCCGGGCCGATCCACATCTGCGGTTCCGACGGCGGGGTCATGCCGGTGTCGACTTCCTTGCGGGCAACGCAGGCCTGCACCGCCCGGCCTAGGGCGACGAAGTCGCGGGCCTTGCCGATCTCAGCCAGGAAGCAGTCGTCGAAATAGGGGTAGCGATCGCTCTCGCCGCAGCCGAACGAGGTGCGGTCAGGGCGCGCGGCGGTCAGGATCATGCGGTCGTCGCGTTCCAGCGCGGGCACGAACACGCCCGAGAAGCAGGCCGAGACGACCACGATCGAGGGGCGGCCCGGGCAGGCGCCGTCGACCATCGCCGCCAGGCGCTGGGGGCGCAGGACCTTGTCGCCCATCACCACGCCCTCGGGGGCGCCGTGCGAGGTGATGTAGACGAAGCAGCCGGCGGGAGAGGCCTCAGCGGCCGAGGCCAGGCCGGCCTGGATCGACTTGGGATCTGACGACGCGACGCCTTGGGACGGGTAGCGCTTCGGACGCGTCGAGAATTGGGCCGGGGCGGGGAAGCCTAGGGCGGTCAGGCTTTGAGAGACGTCGCGACGGGCATTGTCGAAGGCCTCGGTCGAGCCGCCGGAATGGGCGCGGAAGTCGCCGGCCACCACGACGGCGGCCCAACGGTCGAACGGCCCTTCGGCATGGGCGGGCGCGATGGCCAGGCAGGTTAGCAGCAGGCCAATGAGGAGGTTCGCCGTCCGGGCCATGGCGCGCCTATTTCTTGAACTTGGCGAAGGGCGTCGGCAGGGCCGTGCCCGTCGACGTGGCCAGCAACCGGCCCTCGGCGTCGTAAAGCTCGCCTTCCATGAAGCAGACCGTGCGTCCCCACTTCACCACGCGGCCGACGCCGCGCAGCGGGCCGGGCATGGCCGGCCGCAGGAAGCTGGTCTTCATTTCGAGCGTGGGAACCACGTGGGTCATGCCCGAGGTGATCAGTCCGGCCACCGACATGCACTCGTCCAGCATGGCGCAGACGAAACCGCCCTGGACCTGGCCCATCGGATTGGCCAGCCGGCCGGCGCGGGCGTCGAAGGCGATCTCGACGCGCCGATCGGCCTGGCTGACGGCGATGAGCTTGAAGCCCAGCGTCAGGGCGCTGGGCGGCGCGTTCTTGGAAGCCGTGAAGCGGGCGAGGATCGCCTCGTCGGTAAGAGCGCTCTTCTCCTCCGAGACGACGTCGTTCAAGGCCTACTTCTTCCGGAACTGATCGAGGGAGATGATCTTGGGGGCCTCGTCGCCGTCGGCGGGGGGCGGGGTCGGCTCGGGCTCCGGCTCGACCGGCGCGGGCTCGATCTCGGGCGCCTCGAACTGCAGGGCGAACTGCACGGACGGATCGTAGAAGCGGGTCACGGCGGCGTACGGGATCGACAGCCGCTTGGGCTGGCCGCCGAACTTCAGCGTCACCGAGAAGAAGGTCTCGCCCGGCGCCAGGTCCCAGTACTGGTGCTGCAGGATGATCGTCATCTCGTCGGGATACTTGCCGAGCAGGTCCTGCGGCGCGGAGACGCCGGCGGCCTGGGTCTTGAAGGTGATGTAGAGATGGTGCGGCTCGGGCAGGCCGCCGGGCGCGGCGGCCTTCTTCAGCGCGGCCTTCACGACGCCGCGCAGGGCGTCCTGGGCCATGGCCTCGTACTGCATCAGGTCTTCGGTCGGAGGAGTGCGGGCCATGGGTCTTCGATAAAGCAAAAACGACAAATCCAGCCGCCAGCGTAACCCGTCGCGGGGCTGCGGCAAAGGCGCCCGTATACGGTAGCGGCGTACAAATTTTCGAGGACGGCCGGCGGGCTCGAAAAGTGGCGGATTTCCGCCACCAGCGTCCCTGCATCCGTTGGATACGGAAGAAAGCGAGCCGTCCACATTCTGGGGGAAGTGAAGGGATTCTGTTGCCAGGCTCCCCCGTTCCACTTTTGAACAAGAGGAGGGAGCCGTCCACATTCTGGGGAAGTGAAGGGATTCTGTTGCCAGGCTCCCTCCGGGCCCCGCCTAGGGATCTGAACCCCTAGGACTTAAGAGGCGAATTCACCGGCGCCGCATTACGCGGCGACAGCGAACTCTTCAGCGAAGTTATCGTTCGCATTTAGTTTAAAGGCCCGAAACGGTGGGCCAAGCCGAGAGAAAGCAAACACCTTTACACGTCTGTCGATGCTGATCGGCCCCATGCAGTCCCGTGATAACTCGGGAGAGATTTGGTGGAGCCGCCGGGAATCGCACCCGGGTCCAGTCCGCTTATTACGTGCGCGTTTATCCCCATAGTTCGGCCGAAGCCGGACAAACTGAATATAGGCCTTCGGGCCCGCGGATGGAAGGGGCGCGGCTAAACCGTCCCCAGGCTGAGGCGGCCGTCGGACAGGCGACCGGTGACCACGGCGCCGTGATCCTCGAACAGCTTCAGGGTTTCGCCGACCAGGACATATGCGCCCGTGAAGACGCCGTCAGGGTTGGCGTGGACTTCGACGAAGCGGCCGTCGGGGTGCAGTTCCAGGCTGAAGCGGCCATCGGGCGAGGACCAGACGCCGGAGACGGGGAGGTGATCGATCATCATGGCAGGATCCTCCAGGTGGAAGCGGACGAGAGCAGAGCGGGCAGGGCGGCCATCGCACAGGCGCCGGCCCAGAGGGCGACGGCGAACCAGCGCGGCGCCGCCGTCGCGCGACGGGGCATGTGGCGGGTCATGGCCAAGCTTTGATTTGGGGTTTGGTTTTGGGGGAGCGCCGCAGGGGAGCTACGGCGGAACGAGGCCACTATGACCCGGCCGGCTGTCCAGCCGGTAGAGCGATGCTCCGGGTTGATTGCACGATCCTACGGATCTGCGGTCAGCGGGGCTCGGGCGTGGCGGGAGCGGGCGGCTCGACCGAGTCGGGCTCGTCTTCGGCGACCGGCACGGCCGGCGGCTGCGGGCGGCTGGAGGTTCCAGCCTTCAACTGGCCGCCCTGGGCCTTGAGGTCGGCATAGGCCCGGGCCTGGCGTGAGAAGTCGCCGCCGCGCGGCAGCACCGCGTCGAACAGCGGATCGCGACCGGCCGCCGCGCTGACCACGGCCGAGAGGACGCCGGCGATCGAGCCGACCTCGGCGTCGTCGCAGGCGCGGCGCAGATGGCGGGCCTGGCCGGGAACGAGCAGGGTCACGTCCCACGAGACGCCGTCGACGCAGACGCCTTCGACCGCGCCGCCGCCGTAGTCGACGATCACGCTGCGGGGCTGGCCCCAGGCCGGATCGCCGGCCAGGGCCTTGAGCGCGGCGATGCGGTCGTCTGGCAGCTCGGCGTTGATGTCGACACGTCGGCCGATCTCGGGGCTGCAGCAGCCCAGGCCCGCGCGGGCCTGGACGAAGGCGCGGCCGTCGCGGCGCACCGTGACGCGCACCACCGCCTGGCGGACGCCGCGCGCGGGACGGGCCCAGGCCTCGAGCACGAGCTCGCCGCCGCGCACCAGCTGGGTCTGCAGCGGTTGCAGGCCCCACAGGCGATAGAGCAGGGGATCGACGCCGTTATCGATCGGGACGGGCTGTTCCTTGCGCCCCAGCCGGCGGCCGGCCAGCGGGTCGACCTCCGACGAAGGGCGCGGAATCTCGTTCGACCACCACACCGCCGGATCGGGCGGCGGGGCGGGCGCGGCCGGAACCACGGGCGCGACGGGCTGGGCCTGGGCCGCGAGCGCCAGGGCTCCCGCGATGACGGCCGGTCCGATGACGCCCATGCGGCTTACATCCCTTCGAAGCCCCGTTCGATGGAAAGGACCCCGGTGCGGGAAAGTTCCACCAGGCCCAGCGGGCGCATCAGGTCGAGGAACTTGTCGATCTTCGACGGTGCGCCCGAGATCTCGAACACGAAGCTTTCCAGCGTGGTGTCCACGGGCTTGGCGCGGAAGATGTCGGCGATGCGCAGGGCTTCCACCCGTTCGGGGCCCGAACCGCGCACCTTGACCAGGGCCAGCTCGCGCTCGACGCCATTGGGGTCGCGGGTGACGTCGTGCACGCGACGGACATTGACCACCTTGTTCAACTGGGCCTCGATCTGGTCGAGCACCTGGCGCGTGCCGCGGGTGACCACGGTGATGCGGCTGGTGTGGGCCTTGCGGTCGGTCTCGGCCACCGTGAGGCTCTCGATATTGTAGCCGCGAGCGGCGAACAGGCCGACCACGCGGTGCAGCACGCCCGGCTCGTTGTCGACCAGCAGGGCGAAGGTCGCGGTCTGCTCGGCCTGTTCGTTGGGGCTGAGGTCGTAGGCCGAGGCGGGGGCGGGTTGGACGTTTGCGGTCATGGCGTTTCCGTCGGAGTTCTGGGTTTCAGCCCCAGGATTCGAGCCTGGGGATCATAAAGCACGGCGAAGGCCTGGAAGGGCAGGGAGCCGGCGGAGATTCTGTTGCGCGGCTGGCCCTTGCCGGCCCGGATGGTTACTCGCGAGGCCTGGTCCTGGTCGGTGACGAAGGGCATGGCCACCGCCGCGCCCGGACGCCCCATGGTCAGCCTCGCCTTCGTTCCGCCCGGCCAGGCCACGGGCCTGGCGTCGCCGCCGAGCGCCACCTCGACCACCGGCGCGCCGCTGTCGAGCAGCATCGGGCCGCAAAGCGAAGTCTCGCCGCCGGCCTTGATCACGCAGCCAGGCACGGCGTCGTGGAAGCCGCCGCGCAGGTTGGCGAAGACGGGATCCAGCGGCAGGGCCGTGAAGCCGGCGGTTTCGTCGTTGGTCGGGTTGAGGATCAGGCGGCCCGGCCGGTCGGATCCGGTCTTGGGCAGTTCGATGATCCACGAACGGGCCATCGCCTTCAGCGGATTGGCTGCGTCGGCGTCGCCCATGTTGGTCCCCAGTATGGCGACGAAGCCGTTCTCGCCGCGTCCGCCGATCCGGTACCTGTCGGCCGCGACCTCGCTGACCGGACAGTCGGGGCGTTCCTCGGCGCAGGCGGCCTTGTCGATCCGCTGGAAGACGAAGTCGTCGGGCGTGCGGGCTTCGCCCAGGGCGATCGCGGCCCTGACCGGCGGGCCGGTGAAGCGCGCCCCGGACGTATAGCCGTAGTTCTGTTCGGGTCCGGCCGCGGGCAGGGCCTTGGCCGATGGATCGGCGGCCAGGACGCGAAGGCCCGTCGAGCCGGTGTCGAGCATGGCCCGGATCGGCGCGCCGCCGGCGATCGACAGCTCGACCCAATAGCGCGGCGCGCCATTGGCGAGCACGCTCTGCTGGATCGGAACCTCGACGCGCGGCTGGGCGAAGGCCGCCGAGGCGGCCATCAGGGGCAGGGCGGCGATGACAAGCGTGGCGCGCATGGACGACTCCGGACGAGTCTGAAGAGCAGGCCTTGGATGGCGCCCGGCGTCTAGACCAGACCCGCGCCCTCTTCGCCGATGACGCTGCCGATGTCTTCGACCTCGCCCATGATCATCTCGTTGTGGGCCTTGCCCGAGGGGATCATCGGCAGGCAGTTCTCGTGCTTCTCGACGCGGCAGTCGAAGATCACCGGCTTGTCGCTGTTGATCATCTCCAGGATCTTGGCGTCGAGCTCGGCCGGATCCGAGCAGCGGATGCCGACCGCGCCATAGGCTTCGGCCAGCTTCACGAAGTCGGGCAGGCTGTCGGAATAGGAATGGCTATAGCGCTCGCCGTGCAGCAACTGCTGCCACTGGCGGACCATGCCCATCCATTCGTTGTTGAGGATGAAGATCTTGACCGGCAGGTCGAACTGGATCGCCGTCGACAGTTCCTGGATGCACATCTGGATCGAGGCTTCGCCGGCGATGTCGACGACCAGGCTCTTGGGGTGCGCCAGTTGCACGCCCAGGGCGGCGGGCAGGCCGTAGCCCATGGTGCCCAGGCCGCCCGAGGTCATCCAGCGGTTCGGCTCCTCGAAGCGGAAGAACTGCGCGGCCCACATCTGGTGCTGGCCGACTTCGGTGGTGATGTAGACGTCCTTGTCCTTGGACAGTTCGTACAGGCGCTGGATGGCGTACTGCGGCTTGATGACCGTGTCCGAGCGCTTGTAGGCGAGGCACTGGCGAGCGCGCCAGGCGTCGATCTGGGCCCACCAGTCGGTCAGGGCGGCCTTGTTGGGCTGGTGGCCGGCGGCTTTCCAGGCCTCGATCAGGTCTTCCAGGATGCTGCCTGCGTCGCCGACGATCGGCAGGTCGACGCGGACGTTCTTGTTGATCGACGAGGCGTCGATGTCGATGTGGATCTTCTTGCTGCCCGGCGAGAAGGCGTCGAGGCGGCCCGTGACGCGGTCGTCGAAGCGGGCGCCGACGCAGATCATCACGTCGCAGTCGTGCATGGCGTTGTTGGCTTCGAACGTGCCGTGCATGCCCAGCATGCCCAGCCAGGCCGGATCAGCCGCCGGGAACGCGCCCAGGCCCATCAGGGTCGAGGTGACCGGCGCGCCGGTCAGGGCGGCGAACTCGCGCAGGGCCTGGCTGGCCTTGGGCCCGGCGTTGATGACGCCGCCGCCGGTGTAGAAGATCGGCCGGCGCGCCTGGGCGATCATCCTGGCGGCTTCGGCGATGCGGCTGGCGTCGCCCTTGATGCGCGGCGAATAGGCGTGGCTCGAGGCGACCTCGGTCGGGCCGTAGTATTCGCCCTTGGCGAACTGGACGTCCTTGGGGATGTCGATCAGCACCGGGCCCGGACGGCCGGTGGTGGCGATCTTGAAGGCCTCGTGGATGATCTGGGGCAGGTCGCGGACGTCTTTGACCAGGTAGTTGTGCTTGGTGCACGAGCGGGTCATGCCGACCGTGTCGGCTTCCTGGAAGGCGTCGGTGCCGATCAGGTGGGTGGGGACCTGGCCGGTGATGACGACCATCGGGATCGAGTCCATCAGGGCGTCCATGATGCCGGTGATGGCGTTGGTCGCGCCCGGGCCCGAGGTGACCAGGACGACGCCCGGCTTGCCCGACGAGCGCGCGTAGCCTTCGGCGGCGTGGGTCGCGCCCTGCTCGTGGCGGACCAGGATGTGCTGCAGGCGCGGCTCGTGGAACAGCGCGTCGTAGATCGGCAGGACCGCGCCGCCAGGATAGCCGAACAGGACTTCGACGCCCTGGTCCACGAGGCCGCGGACCACGATCTCGGCGCCGGTCATGGCGCGGTTCGCGGAGTCTGCGGGAGCGTTGCTCTCGATGGTCTGGTGGGCGGTCATGGCGGAAGTCCCGGATGGACGTGAAACTGGGCTTTGGCGGCGGCGGAAAAGAAAAAAGGCCCCGAAGGACCTTTGTGCGCGCGACCGATCTATCAACGTGACTTCGAGGTCACGCCGTGAACGGCCGCTCCATAAGTACGATCATGGTGGTGCGCACGAGTGTTGCTCCAAATGGATGATCGGGGAATGCCATGCTCGTAAAGGGGCGTCAAGGCGCGCTTTGACGCAATAAAAGACCCGATGGCGCCGCCTTGCCGAAATGCTGGCGCGAATTTCAGCTCAAGGTTCGCAGCAGCAGGGCAAGAGCTTGCTCCGCAAAGCTGCGCATGTTGCTCTCGCGGTCTTCGACGCCGGTCTCGACGGTAAGACTGACCTCCTGGCCGGCGCCGACCACGGCGAGGCAAACATGACCGGCCGCGTCGCCATGGCGGTTGCCCTCGGGACCGGCGGCGCCGGTTTCCGAGAGCCCCCAGGTCGCCTTGAGGTTCTTTCCGACGACGCGGGCCAGCAGCAGGGCATAGGGCTCGCTCGCCGAGCGCAGGCCGTCCATCGCCTTCTGGGGGATGTCCAGCAGGGTCAGCCGCGCACGAGCGGTGTAGACGACCGCGCCGCCGGCGTAGAACTTCGAGGCGCCGGGCATGGCGAGAAGCGCCGAGGATATCAGGCCGCCCGCCGAGGACTCCGCCACGGCGACGGTTTCACCCCGCTCGATGAGGCGTTCGGCGACGGCGGCGGCTAGGCGGGCGAGTTCGGTCACGGCGAGTCCTGCAGTTAGGCCGGTGTCGTCTATGCCAAGCCGGTCCAGGCGGCGAGCGCCAAAGCTTCAGGACGGCGTGGGCGTTGGCGAGTGTCGCAACCAGTCCGCCGTCTGGTTCCTGAACCAGGTGAGCTGGCGCTTGGCGTAGCGACGGGTCTCCTGGCGGGCGGCGTCGAGGGCCTGGTCCAGGCTGGTCTCGCCGCGCAGGTGGGCGGCCAGTTCGCGATAGCCGACGGCCTTGAGGGCGGGCAGGGCCGGGTCGAGGCCTCGCGCCTCCATCGCCGCAACCTCTTCCAGCGCGCCGGTCTCGATCATGACGCTCAGGCGCGCGTCGCAGCGGGCGTAGAGCTCGGCGCGGGGCGGATCCAGGACCACGCCGCTCCATTCGCCGGGCTGCAAGGCGGGCCGGGTGTCGGCCTGCCAGTCCGACAGGGCGCGGCCCGTGGCCACGGCGACGGCATGGGCGCGGACCAGGCGCTGGCGGTCGCCGCTCTCGATCCGGGTCTCGGCGGCGGGGTCCAGGGGGCGCAGCAGGTCCCGAAAGGCGGCCTCGCCCTGGGCCGCGTAGAGAAGGCCGGAGATCTCGCGCTGGCTTTCGGGCACCGGCGGCACGTCGGCCAGGCCGTGGGTCAGGGCGCGGAAGTAGAGGCCGGTGCCGCCGACGACGATGGCGGGACGGCCGCGAGCGGCGATGTCGTGCAGGGTCCTGACGGCCGCCGCCTGCCAGCGGCCGACCGACCAGCCCTCGGCCGCGTCGGCGACCCCGAACAGGTGGTGCGGGGCGCGGGCTTCTTCCTCGGGAGCCGGAGCGGCCGTCAGCACGCGCAGGCCGGCATAGATCTGCATCGAGTCGGCGTTGATGATCTCGGCGCCCGTGCGCTGGGCCAGCTCGAGGGCGTAGGCCGACTTGCCGCTGGCGGTGGGGCCAGCGATCATCCAGACGCGCGAGTCGGGAGCAAAGGGCGTTTCGACGGTTGCATGGGGGGCGTCACGGTCCATGAAGCGTACATACATGATCGCGGCCGCGATGGTCGCCCTCCTGACGGCCGGATCCGTTCAGGCCGCCACCACCGAGGCGGCCAAGCCCAAGGCCCCGCCGCCGGCCGCCGCCCAGGCCGCGCCGCCGCCTGCCGAGCTGACCTCGCGGGAGAAGGCCGGCTGCGGCGCGGTGCTGGTGATCCTGGGCAAGGTGGCGACCAGCTATCCGCAGCTCTTCGCCCAGAAGGGCAATGACGGTCGCGGCGCGCAGTTCATGCTCGAGGCCTTCGGCGCCAAGGGGCGCATGATGATGGACGAGGCCTTCGAGGACGGCGCCGAGCAGGGGGTCAAGCCGACCAAGGTCTATGAGGACGGCCTGGGTTTCCTGTTCGAAAGCGTCAAGCCCGAGCCTGGCGAGAGCAGCGAGACCGCCGGCAAGCGGGCCGCCATGGCGCTCTTGCAGCGTTGCACGGGCATCAGCACGAACTAATCCGGGTTGACGGCGGGGGGCGACTGGCTTAGCCGCCCCGCCATGCACGTCCTGACCCTCGTCGGCCCGGAGGCCGAAACTTTCGCCGCCGCTCTTGCGCTGGGCCAGATCGTTCCGCTCGGCCCGGACGCCGTGGACGTGACCTTCGAGGGCGAGGCCGCCCCGGTCCGAGACCGGGTGATCGCCGCCATCGGCGACAAGCCGGTCGACTTCGCGATCCAGCCCGCCCTGAACCGCAGGAAGCGCCTGCTGATCGCCGACATGGACTCGACGATCATCAACGTCGAATGCCTGGACGAGCTGGCCGACTTCGCCGGCGTCAAGGACAAGGTCTCCGAGATCACCGAGCGCGCCATGCGTGGCGAACTGGCCTTCGAGGGCGCCCTGCGCGAGCGGGTCGGCATGCTGAAGGGCCTGGCGACCACGGCCCTTCAGACCTGTTTCGACGAGCGGGTGCGGCTCAATCCCGGCGCCGAGATCCTGGTGCGCACCATGGCCGCCCACGGCGCCCGCTGCGCCCTGGTCTCGGGCGGTTTCACCTTCTTCACCAGCCGGGTGGCGCAGGCCGCCGGCTTCCACCTGAACCGCGCCAACACCCTGATCGAGCTCGATGCGGCCCTGACCGGCGAGGTCGGCGATCCGATCCTCGGCAAGGAGGCCAAGCTCGCCGCTCTCGAGGAAGAGACCGCCGCGCTGGGCCTGACGCCGGCCGACGCCCTGGCCGTGGGCGACGGCGCCAACGACCTGGCGATGATCGAGGCCGCCGGCCTGGGCGTGGCCTACCGCGCCAAGCCGATCGTCGCGGCCCGTGCTCATGCGAAGGTCGACCACGCCGACCTGACGGCGCTGCTCTACTTCCAGGGCTATCGCGCCGAGGAGTTCGCGCAGTGAGCTTCCCGCGGCGTGTCGAGGCGGTGGTCTTCGACATGGACGGCCTGCTGCTCGACACCGAGACCGTCTATCGCGCCGCGATGATCGACGCGGGCCAGGCGTTCGGGGTTCCGGTCACGGCGGCGACCTACGCCTCAATGGTCGGCAAGACCAATCCCGAATGCGCGGTGATGCTGCGCGACCTCTATGGCGAGACCTTTCCCGTCAAGCCGTTCTTCGAGCGGCTGTGGGCCGACGTCGAGCTGCTGCTCGAGGCCGAGATCCGGCTGAAGGACGGCGTGCAGGAAATCCTCGACCACCTGGACGAGCTGGGCCTGCCCCGCGCCATCGCCACCTCGAACGGCCTGCCGGCGGTGGAGCGGTATCTGGGCCGCTTCGATCTCCTTCCCCGGTTCCACGCGGTGGTCGCCCACCACGACGTGACGCGCCACAAGCCGCACCCGGATCCCTACCTGCTGGCCGCCCAGCGGCTGGGCGTCGATCCGCTGGCCTGCCTGGCGCTGGAGGACTCCCACCCCGGCGTCCGCGCGGCGCACGGGGCGGGGATGATGACCATCATGGTGCCCGACATCCTCGATCCGACCGAGGAGATGCACGAGAAGTGCGTCCACATCGCCGACAGCCTGCACGTGGTGCTGGACCTGCTGAAGCGGGCGGGGTGAACAAGACGCTCCCCCTGAAGGGGGAGCTGTCGCGGAGCGACTGAGGGGGAAGTCGGCTGGCTCAGAGGGAGCTGAAAACGGCCCCCTCCGGCCCTTCGGGCCATCTCCCTCAGAGGGGGAGGATCTCAGCCCCCCGGACCCTTCTCGAAGTACTTGAAGTAGGCGCTGTCGGGCGACAGGACGAAGGTGGTGTCGCCCTTGCCCATCGACTGCTCGTAGGCCTGCATCGAGCGGTAGAAGGCGGCGAAGGACGGGTCGCGGCCGAAGCTGGAGGCGAACAGCTGGGCGCGCTGGGCGTCGGCCTCGCCTCGAATCTTCTCGGCTTCCTCGTAGGCGGTGGCGACGATCTCGCGGCGCTGCTGCTCGCCGATGGCGCGCAGTTCGGCGGCCTCCTGCTTGCGGGCCGTCTGCATCCGCTCGTAGACGGCCTGCTGGTTGGGCTCGGGCAGGTCGGCGCGCTTGATGCGCACGTCGATGATCTGGATCCCGAGGTCCGAGGCCTTGACCTGGCGAGCCACCTCGTCGCGGATCGCGGTCATGATCTCGGCGCGCTTGCCGGCGATCACGTCGCCGGAGTCGGCGCGGCCGATCTGCTCGCGCAGGGCGGCGTTGACGATCCGGTCCAGGCGGTCGCGGGCCACGGTCTCGCTGCCCAGGGCCCGGAAGAACTGGCGGGTGTCGGAGATCCGGTAGCGGACGAAGGCGTCGACCACCAGCTTCTGCTGGTCGGCGGCGGTGACTTCCTCCTGGTTGGCCGACAGGTCGATGTTGCGCTTGTCGAAGCGCATCACGTTGTCGATCGGCGACTTCAGGTGCAGGCCGGGCGCGGTGACCACGGCGACAGGGTCGCCGAAGCGCACCACCAGGGCTTGCTGGCGCTGGTCGACCTTGTAGACCGTCGTGCTGACGAGGATCAGCGCGCCGACCGCGGCGACGCCGGCGGCGATCAGGGGCGTGTTGCTGGCGGGGCGGCTCATCGGGCGACTCCGTCGGTGGCGGCAGGGGCGGCGGCGGCCGGGGCGACGGGCCTGGCGCGGAAGGTGTCCGAAGGCAGGATCACCGGGGCGTTGGCGCCCTTGTTGTCGACGATCACCTTGTTGGAGTTGGCCAGCACGCGCTGCATGGTCTCGATATAGAGGCGCTCGCGGGTGACGGCCGGGGCCAGCTTGTACTGGTCGTAGACCTGGTTGAAGCGGGCCGCGTCGCCCGAGGCCTCGCGCACCACCTGCTCGCGGTAACCCTTGGCCTGCTGGATCACCTGGGCGGCCTCGCCGCGGGCGACGTTGGCGGCCGACTGGGCGTTCTGGGCCGCGCGCTGCACGTCGCGGAAGGCGTCGACGACCGGCTCGGGGGCGTTGGCCACCTGGATGCGAACGCCCTCGACATAGACGCCGATATCGTAGCGATCGAGCACCCGCTGCATCAGCAGGCGGGTCTGGGCCTCGACCTCGCCGCGGCCGTTGGTGAGGATCGGGGTGAGGGCGGTCTTGCCGACCACCTCGCGCATGGCGCTTTCAGCCACGTCCTTGAGCACGACGTTCGGCTCGCGGACGTTGAACACGTACTTGCCGGCGTCGGACACGCGCCACTGCACGGTGAACGACAGGTCGACGATGTTCTCGTCGCCGGTCAGCATCAGGCGCTCGGCCGGCACCTCGGCGCCGGGCACGCCGCCGATGTCGAGGGTCTGGATCGAGGTGACGGGCACGCGCTGCACGGCCTCGAACGGCCAGGGCAGGTGATAGCGCAGGCCAGGATTGCTGGTGCGGCTGTAGGCGCCGAAGGTGGTGACCACGCCCTGCTGATTGGGCTGGACGACATAGGTCCCCGTCAGCAGCCACAGGCCGATCACGGCGCCGGCGCCCAGCAGGATCGCCTTGCCGCGGCCGGGGCCGCCGAAGGTGGCGCGCAGGCGCTCGGTGACCCGCTCGACCAGCTCGCTGACGTCGATCGGGGGCGGTGGAACGCCAGGCGGGCCGGAGGCGGGGCGGCGGCCGGGGTCGGACTTGTTCCGCCCACCGTCGTTCTTGTCGTCGCCCGGCGGGGGAGAACCCCAGGGGCCGGGTCCGGCGTTGTCGTTCCAGGGCATGGGCGGCGCTATCTTCCCGTCGCTCGTTCTTGCGGATGGCGGGGTTGTAAAAGCCCCCCCGTACGCGGATATGAGGACCCCCGCACGACAAGGCAAGACAAAGACGTGACCGCAAGTTCCCCGACGACCCCCGAAGACGCCCGCGCGGCCCTCGATCTGATCGAGGATCCGGCCACCGGCCTTGGTCTGGTGAAGGCCGGTCTGGTGCAGGGTCTGGTGGTGCGCGAGGGCAAGGCCGGGTTCGTGCTGGAGGTTCCCGCCGCGCGCGTCGGCGGCTATGCCGCGGTGCGCGAGGCGGCTGAAAAGGCCCTGGCGGGGCTGCCGGGGATCACCCGCGCCCAGGTGGTGCTGACCGCTCAGGCCCCGGCCGAGACCACGCGGGTGCGCAAGGGCGCCCGCGTCGCCGACGACCCGCAGGCCCAGGTCGGCCCGCCGCCGGCCTCGGAAAAGCCCGCTCACGTGCGCCATGTCATCGCCGTGGCCTCGGGCAAGGGCGGGGTGGGCAAGTCGACGGTCTCGACCAACCTGGCCTGCGCCCTGGCGGGGCTTGGCCTGAAGGTGGGCCTGCTGGACGCCGACATCTACGGCCCCTCGGCCCCGCGCATGATGGGCGTCGACGGCGAGCCGACCTTCGAGGACAAGAAGCTGCTGCCGATGCAGGCGCACGGCGTGAAGCTGATGTCGATCGGCTTCATGGTCGACGAGGGCAGGGCGATGATCTGGCGCGGGCCGATGGCCTCGTCGGCCGTGCGCCAGCTGATCCACGACGTGGCCTGGGGCAGCGAGGCCGAGCCGCTGGACGTGCTGGTCGTCGACCTGCCGCCGGGCACCGGCGACATCCACCTGACCCTGGTCCAGAAGCTGCGCATCGACGGGGTGGTGCTGGTCACCACGCCGCAGGAGATCGCCCTGATCGACGCGCGCCGCGCGGCGGCGATGTTCGCCAAGACCGCGACGCCGATCCTGGGCCTCATCGAGAACATGGCCTTCTTCTCCGACCCGGCGACCGGCGCCCCGATCCCGATCTTCGGCTCGGGCGGCGGCGTGGCCGAGGCGCAGGCTCTGGGCACGCCGGTGCTGGCCCAGGTGCCGATCGAGATGTCGGTTCGCGAGGCGGGCGACGCGGGCCGGCCGGTGGTCCTGGCGGCTCCCGACAGCGCGGCGGCCAAGGCGTTCGTCGATGCGGCGAAGGCAGTGTGGAAGAGCATTTCGCACTAGGCGTCGCCGCGAGCCTTCCCCTTTGGGCAGGCGATCGCGTGGAAAGCTGAAACCGCCCCTCCGGCCCTCCGGGCCACCTCCCCCAGAGGGGAAGGATCTATTGGCGGGCGGGGCTGGCCGCGTAACCCATCACATCTCCCTCTCCCTTCCGGGAGAGGGTCGCTTGGGGCGTTTCAATCGCTCGTCGGGCCTTGCGGCGTCGCGGGCTGGACCGGTTGCGGCGGGGCGGGGACGGGGGTGATGGGGTAGGCGGGCTTGCGCTTGCCCCTGGCGGCCTCGGGCGGGGCTTCCGCGGCCGGCGGGGCGTGGACGTCAGGGATCGGCTCGACGGTGGGGCCGACCACCGAGGGCTTGGGCTTGGGCGGCGGGGGCGGCGGCTCATCCTTGCCGCCCATGAACGGGAAGCGGCGCTTCTTGGCCGGTTCGGGCAGGGCCTCGCCGCGGTGCTGGGGCGTGGCCGGCGGCATGCAGCCGCGCGCCTCGCCCAGGCCCTTGAGATAGGCGCGGCGCACGGCGCCGGCGGCCATGGCCGACTGGACCATGCGGTCGTGCTTCTCGGCGCCCGACAGCTTGCGGACCCAGCCGCGCATCGGGATCAGGTCTTGCGCCGCGCTGGCCATGGCCCCCAGGGCCGCGTCGCCGGCGGCCCTGCGGCCGCGGTCCATCAGGTCCTCGTCCTCGCCCGGCGGCACCTGGTCGAGGTCGATCCCCAGCGCCGCGTCGAGGGGCTTCACCAGGGCGGTCAGCTGGCCGCAGCTTGAGGGCTGGGGGCGGGCGTAGGGGTCCTGCATGGCCTCCAGCAGCACGGCCGGGATCTTGGTGCGCATCAGGTTGACGTCGCGCAGCGGCGCGGTGACGGCGCCGGAAAGGCCGTCCTTGTTGGCCTCGGAGGTGGTCTGGATCTTGTCGGGGTTGTCGACCTCGGCCGGAGGCGTGGAGACCTGGGGAACAGGTTCGCGCGTGCTGGCGCAGGCGACCAGCAGGGGCAGCGCGGCGGCGAGGAGGAGCAGGCTTCGCATGACTTGACCCTAACGCGCGAGAAGCCGTGTCGTCATCCGCCGTGTCGCGTGCGAATCGAACAGCCCCCCGAAGAGGTCGCGGAAGTTGCGGGCCGACTACGGCCTAGATTGGGCGGCAGGATGAACGCGGCGACGCCGGTCCCCGCTGGATGTCCAGTTCGGGGCTGAATTCGTTCAGGTTTTCGAGAAGAGTTTGGTGGGCCGGCTGGGATTCGAACCCAGGACCATTCGATTAAAAGTCGAATGCTCTACCACTGAGCTACCGGCCCGCTGTCGACACGGAAGGCCGTGAGAAGCGGCGCGGAACATAGTCGGGCCTCGGCTGCGTCGCAAGCCGGGTTTCGTCCGTGGCTGTGGATGGGATGGCGATTAAATCCCATATGATGGGTTCGTGTGGCGATATGTGAAATATCTTGCGTCCGCGCCCGTTCTTCGGGATGGTCCGGCTCAGAATGACGGCCGCGGGTCGCGGTACGAAGGGGGAGGCGAATCCAGGATGCAGCTCGCGCGACGCAGTGTTCTGGCCGGCTTGCTGCTGGCCCCCGCGACCGCCGCCGCGGCGCTGGAGGCGCAGATGACGGCCCGCAGGTTCGACTTCACCGCCAAGCCGCGCGAGGGCTTTACGCCCGTCGCCGCCGATCGCCTGTATGACGCCGCCACCGGCTATGGCTTCGAGCCGGGCGAGGGACGGTCGTTCTCGGTCGCTGTTCCGGAGGGCGACTGGCGCGTGACCCTGGAGGTTGAAGGCGGCGCCGACCTGACCGTCAAGGCCGAGTCCCGCCGGCTGATGGCCGAGCAGATCCGCACCAAGGCCAAGGAACGCCGAGAGGTGACGTTCGTGGTCAACACCCGCGACGCCTCGCTGCCGCCGCCGCCGAAGAACGCCCCGGGCGGGACCGGCGTGATCCTCAATCCGCGCGAGAAGGGCACGCCCAACTGGGACGACAGGCTGACCGTCGAGTTCTGCGGCCCGGCCCCGAAGGTGGCGCGGATGACCGTCGAGGCCGCCAGCGTGCCGCGCGTCTTCCTGCTGGGCGACTCCACGGTCACCGACCAGCCCTTCGAGCCGGCCGCGGGCTGGGGCCAGATGCTGCCGAGGTTCTTCGCCCCGACCGTGTCGGTGGCCAGCCACGCCGAGTCCGGCGAGACGATGAAGTCGTTCCTGATGGAGCACCGGCTGGACAAGGTGCTGAGCCAGACGCGGGCCGGCGATTTCGCGCTGATCCAGTTCGGCCACAACGACCAGAAGGAAAACTGGCCGCAGACGTACGTGGCCGCCGACAGCACCTATCGCGACTACCTGCGGGCCTATGCCGGCGAGTTCCGGCGCAGGAAGGCCACGCCCGTGCTGGTGACCTCGATGCATCGCCGCCGGTTCGACGGCGAGGGCAGGATCATCAACACCCACGGCGACTATCCGGCCGCGGTGCTGGCGGTGGGCGCCGAGCTGGGCGTGCCGGTCATCGACCTGGCGGCCATGAGCAAGGTCTTCTACGAGGCGCTGGGGCCCGTGCAGTCGCCCAAGGCCTTCGCCGACGGCGGCAAGGACATCACCCACCATGACAACTACGGCGCCTACGCGCTGGCGCGCTGCATCGTGGAGGGGATCAAGGCCGGCGTTCCGCAGCTGGCGGGCCATCTTGCCGCCGACGTCGGGTCGTTCGATCCGGCCAGGCCCACGCCGCCCGACAGCTTCGTCATGGCTCCCAGCGCGGCCCGCAGCAACGCGGCCCTGCGCGGCAACTGACTTCTCGCGAGGTTTTCCGATGATCGACCGTCGCTCCCTGCTGGCCCTGGCCGGCGCGACCGCCGCCAGCCCGGCCCTGGCCCAAACCACCCAGGCGACCCCGGCCGTGAAGCCGAGCCTGGAGATCCAGCCGATCTGGCCGGGCAAGGCCCCGGGCGGCGAGAAGGTCACCGTCAAGGAGCAGGTCATCCTGCGCACGCCGGGCGGCGATCCCAACGACACGGCCTTCCTCAACATCACCGACCCGGTGCTGATGATGCGCCGCCCGGAAAAGCCCAACGGCGCGGCGATCCTGATGATCCCCGGCGGCGGCTACAAGCGCGTGGCGGTCAGCAAGGCCGGCGGAGCGATCGACAAGTGGATCGCCGACCAGGGCGTGACCGCCTTCGTCATGACCTACCGCCTGCCGGCCGACGGCTGGGCGGCGGGGCCGGACGTCGCCTTGCAGGACGCCCAGCGGGCCATTCGCATCATCCGCTCGCGGGCCGGCGAGCTGGGCCTGGACCCGGCGCGCGTCGGCGTCATGGGCTTCTCTGCCGGCGGCCACCTGGCCGGGCGCCTGTCGACCCAGTTCAAGCGCGAGACCTACGCGCCGACCGACGCCATCGACCAACTGCCAACCCGGCCGTCGGTGGCGGGCCTGTTCTATCCGGTGGTGACCATGCAGGCGCCGTTCGCGCACGGCGCCTCGATGAAGGAGCTGCTGGCCGGCGACGCCTCCGAAGCTCGCCGCAAGGCCGCCTCGCTGGAGCTGGACGTGCCGGCCGATACGCCGCCGACCTTCATCGCCACCGCCGCCGACGACAAGGTGGTGCCGGCCGACAATTCCCTGCTGCTCTATTCGGCCCTTCGCGCCGCGGGCGTGCCCAGCGAGCTGCACATGTTCGAGAAGGGCGGCCACGGCTTCGGCGTGACCGGTCCGCAGGGCATGGACATGGGCTGGCCGCAGCTGCTGCCGCCGTTCCTACGCCGCCACGGCCTCTACACGTGACTTTCGACGTCACGGGCTTCGGCGCCAGGGGCGACGGGCAGGCGCTGGACAGCGACGCGATCAACGCCGCCATCCAGGCCGCCCGCGCGGCCGGCGGCGGGACCGTGCGGCTGCCGGCGGGACGGTATCTCTGCTTCTCGATCCGGCTGGCCAGCGGCGTGACGCTGAAGCTGGAGGAGGGCTGCGTGCTGGTCGCCGCCGATCCGGCGCGGCACGGCGGACGCTATGATCCGCCCGAGGAGAACCCGCACGACCTCTACCAGGACTTCGGCCACAGCCACTGGCGCAACAGCCTGATCTGGGGCGAGGACCTGGAGGACGTGGCGATCGAGGGCCCCGGCCGCATCGACGGCGAGGGCCTGACCCGCGAGGGGCCGGGTTCGCGCTGGCGCAAGCAGGCGGGCGAGTTTCCGCTGAGCATGGTCGGCCTTTCCGCCGAGGCCATGGCCGAGCTCGTGCCCGAGCGCGCGGCGATGATCGGCCAGGGCAACAAGGCGATCGGGCTGAAGCGCTGCCGCAAGGTGCGGCTGTCGGGCTTCACGCTGGTCAGGGGCGGACACTTCGCGGTGCTGGCCACGGGCTGCGAGGACCTGACGATCGAGAACCTGCTGGTCGACACCAACCGCGACGGGCTGGACATCGACGGCTGCACGCGCGTGCGCATCAGCGGCTGCCGGGTCAACACGCCCAATGACGACGCCATCGTGCTGAAGGCCTCGATGGCCCTTGGAGAGGCGCTGCCGACGCAGGACGTCGAGATCACCGGCTGCCACGTCTCGGGCTTCGACCTGGGCACGGTGCTGGACGGCAGCCTGGGGCGCGAGCAGCGGCTGTCGCCCGACCAGGACCGGGTCACCGGCCGCATCAAGATCGGCACCGAGAGCAACGGCGACTTCCGCCGCATCCGCATCCGCGACTGCGTGCTGGAGCGCTCGCGGGGGCTGGCGCTCGAGACCGTCGACGGCGGAACCATCGAGGACGTCGAGATCGAGAACGTGCGGCTGGTCGAGATGACCAGTTCGCCGCTGTTCCTGCGGCTGGGCGCGCGGCTGCGCGGGCCGGAGGGAACCCGGCCGGGCGCTCTGCGCCGGGTGAGCGTGCGCAACCTGGACGGCGAGGTCGCCTTCGCCGACCTGCCGGTGATCCTGGCGGGCCTGGCCGACCATCCGATCGAGGACGTGCGGCTGGAGAACCTGGACCTGTCTTTCCTGGGCGGGGCGGGGGAGGCGGGCGTCGAGCCGCCGGAACTGGAGGACGCCTATCCCGAACCTCGCATGTTCGGCGATCCGCCGGCCTGGGGCCTGTGGGCGCGGCACGTGAGGGGACTGGAGGTCACGGGGCTTTCGCTGAACGGAAACGCCGACGCCCGCTCGCCGGTGCGGATCGACGGCCGGCCGGTCGCGCCGGAGGCCCTGGCTGGGCGCCCGTACGGTGCGGCTTAGCGTCGCGAGCCGAGATTAAACGCGCGCGACGCGTCGATTTTAGCACCTTCGCCTCATAGATGAGCGACAAGGGGCGGGATCGAGCCGTTCGATCCGGCGTGACGTCGACCCTGGGGCCATGTTTCTAGCCACGTTCCTGAGAACCGTTGCGACTGTCGTGCTGGCCGCGTTGATGGCCGTGACGACGGACTACTGCGTCAACATCCTGATCCTGAAGCGGGCCGAGGTCTTCACGCCGTGGATGACGATGGTCATCGTCGTCATCGTGGGCGGGCCGCTGTTCTACTTCCTGCACAGCCAGCGCCTGAACCTGAAGGCCGCCAAGCGGGACCTCTCGCACAGTCTGAAGATCCAGCGCCAGACGGCCGAGGAAGCCGAACGCCGGCGCCGCGAGGCCGAGCACACCCTGTCGCGCCTGCGCGAGCACGAGTCGCTGTACCGTATCCTGGCCAACAACCTGACCGACGCCCTGTCGATGTGGTGGCCGGACGGGCGGCGGCGCTACAATTCGCCGGCCATCGAGCGGCTGACGGGCTACACCCCCGCCGAGTTCCTGGTCGCGCCCAACCTGCTGGGCGTCAGCGACGAGGACGGCGCCAAGGCCGTGGCGGCCATCCGGGCGCTGCAGACCCCCAGCGACAGCAGCACGCTGGAGTACCGGTTCCGCCGCAAGGACGGCCAGGAGATCTGGATCGAGAGCACCTATTCGCTGGTGCCCAAGGAGGAGGGCGGCGGCTTCATCGCCACCAGCCGCGACATCACCGAGCGCAAGCGCCTGGCGCAGGAGCTGGCCCGGGCTGCGGAGGAGGCCCAGGCGGCCGCCGCGGCCAAGGCCGACTTCCTGGCCAACATGACCCACGAACTGCGCACGCCGCTGACCGCGATCATCGGCTTTTCGGGCCTGCTGCGGCAGTCGTCGGGCCTGGACGAGACCGACGCGCGGCAGGTGCGCCTGATCCACGAGGCCAGCAACACCCTGCTGGGGGTCATCAACGACGTGCTGGACTTCTCGCGCCTGGAGGCGGGACTGGAGCTGGACGCCGAGCCGTTCAAGCCCTGCGACATCGCCCGCTCGGCCGCGGCCCTGATCGAGAGCCAGGCCCAGGCCAAGGGCCTGCCGGTGCTGATCGAGTTCGGTCCGGGCCTCACGCCGCTGCTGGGCGATGCGGCCCGTCTCAGCCAGGTGATGCTGAACTTCCTGTCGAACGCGGTGAAGTTCACCAGCGAGGGGCAGATCGTCATCAGCGTCGAGCAGACCGCGACCGCCGTGGGCCAGCGCCTGCGGATGGCGGTGCGCGACAGCGGCATCGGCCTGCCCGACGACATGCACGAGGCGGTGTTCGAGCGCTTCATCCAGGCCGACGCCGGGGTCGCCCGCCGGTTCGGCGGCACCGGTCTGGGCCTGGCGATCTGCAAGCGGATCATCGAGGCCATGGGCGGGCGTATCGGCGTCGAGAGCGCGCAGGGGCGCGGCTCGACGTTCTGGTTCGAGGTCGAGCTGCCGGTGACCGAGACGGTGGCCAACGACCTGCCCGTCGCGTCCCAGCCGGCGCCGCTGGAACGGCCCGTGCGGCTGCTGCTGGTCGAGGACAACGCCGCCAACCGCGAACTGATCGGCGCCCTGCTGGCGCCGTTCGAGGTCGAGGTGGACATGGCCGTGGACGGCGTGGCGGCGGTCGACGCCTTCAAGGCCGGCAAGCGCTACGACCTCGTCCTGATGGACGTGCAGATGCCGGTGATGGACGGCCTGACCGCCACCCGGCGCATCCGCGCCCTGGAGCCGATGGGGATCCGCACTCCGATCGTGGCCATGACCGCCAACGTCCTGCCCGAGCAGGTGGCGACGTGCATGGCCGCCGGCATGGACGACCACCTGGGCAAGCCGATCAATCCCTCGCGGCTGCTGGAGATGGTGGCGCGCTGGGGGCAGGCGGAGGCGGCCTGAACGTTCGGGAACCTCCCCCTGTGGGGGAGGCGATCGCGAAGCGATCGGTGGGGGGAGTGACCTGCAAAAGCGGCCGACGCCTCGAAAGCTGAGAACGTCCCCCTCCGGCCCTCCGGGCCACCTCCCCCGGAGGGGGGAGGATCTTCATGCCTCCCTTCCCCCATCGAGGGGGAAGGGCTCTAGTTTCAGTCTCAGTTGATATCCGGGATCTGGTCGCTGCCGACCGAGGGCCTGGCCTTTTCGCCGCGGCCCCAGAGGCGTTCGTACTTCCAGCCGGTGAGGTCCTCGACGATGGCCTTGGACTCGGGCGTCTCGGCTTCCGTCGCGCCGGCGCGCAGGCGTTCGACCTCGTGGACCAGGACCTCGTGGGTCTTGGCGTTGAGGCGGAACTTCCACGAGATGATCATGCCGGTGACCATCACCAGGATCGGGCCGCCGACCATGATCAGCACCAGGGTGTGGATCGCCTGCGGGGTCTGCTGGACCACCTGGCCCTTGCCGCCCGAGACGAAGCCGCCCAGGCCCAGCAGGGTGGTGGTCAGCAGGATGGCGCCCGACTGGGCGATCTTGCGCACGAAGGTCATGACCCCGGCGAAGATGCCCTCGCGGCGCTGGCCGGTGACGGCCTCGTCGACGTCGGGCAGGTAGTTGTAGACGCCCCAGGGCACGAAGTTCAGCGTGCCGCGGCCAAGACCCGCCAGGATGATCGGCAGGAACAGCCAGAACAGGACGGTCGGGTTGAAGCCCGAACCGGCGGCGTTGAAGATGTTGCCGTGCAGGCCCTCGACGCCCGCGGCGAAGCCGGCCGGCTTGACCAGGTAGAAGCCCAGGAACAGCAGCAGGGCCGCGCAGACGAAGGTGATGGCCATGCGGTAGGCGGCCGTCGGGCCGGTCTTGATGATCACGCGGATGGCGATCATCACCGAGATCAGCTGGGCGAAGTACATCATCGTCATCGCCTGGGAGATCACCAGGGTCGAGCCGACCATCACCGTGGCCACGAACAGCGGGAAGGCGGTGTTGAAGATGTCCTGGCTGATGTAGCCGCCCAGATAGAGCGACAGGTGCTGGCGGAAGGCCTTCAGCTTCAGGGTCGAGAACAGGTCGCGGAACATGTTGACCGGGATCAGGGCGGCCTTGCCCCAGTCCATCGGCTCGGGCTGGATCAGCTTCTCGTCGTCGGTGTAGGGACGCTCCCAGGTGAACAGCACCACCAAGACGACCACCAGGCTGAACAGGCCGCCGAAGATGGCCGCCATGATCAGGAAGGTGTTGGAGCTGTCCTTGCCGCCGAAGTTGTTGATGATCAGCGTGGGCAGGTACGAGGCCAGGATCGCCGAACTCTGGGCGATCAGCATGCGGGCGCCCGCGAACTTGGCCTTCTCCTTGTAATCCTTCGTCATTTCCGCCGCGAGGGTCTCCCACGGGATCAGGAACATCGTGTAGACGAACTCGAAGAAGATGAAGGTGACCAGGTAGTAGGTGAAGGTCTGTCCCGACACGAAGATCAGGGCGAAGCTGGGCAGCAGCGGGATGGTCAGCAGCAGGAAGATCTTCCGCCGCCCGACCTTACGGCCGATCCAGGTGTGGCGCAGGTTGTCGGAGATGTAGCCGATCAGCGGGCAGGTGATCGCCTCGAGCAGGCGCGGCAGGCCCAGGATCAGGCCGGTCTCGACCGGCGACAGTCCGCAGAAGGTGATGAAGAAGTAGGCCAGCCAGCCGGTGATGACGGCTTGCGCGCCGGCCCCCAGCATGTCGCCGGAGCCCCAGCCCCAATAGTTGATCCAGGACGGTTTGCGGGCGTCTGGCGTGGCCATGTGCGTCTCATTCCCAAGAGGAGGGGGTCTTCTCGCCCCCAAGTCCGGTCCGGCGCTGGGCCAGACCGGATTAGTTCGAAGTCAGCGGCCTAGATGAAAGCGCGCTGGAACTCGCCGAGCGCCAGCATGGCCAGCGACTGGCCGTACGGCATCGAGGTCAGCGGGATGTCCTTGTAGCCCTGGATCGTGTCGAACACCGGGGTGCCGAACGAGACCTGCTGCAGTTCGCCGGCGTCGTCGATGTTGGCCAGCACGCCCTTGATGGCGCGGATGGCGACGGCTTCGTATTCCTTGCCGATGTAGCGCTTGCGGACGGCCTTCAGCACGCCGTAGGCGAAGCCGGCCGTGGCCGAGGCTTCAAGGTACGAGGTCTTGTCGTTGATGATCGTGTGCCACAGGCCGGTTTCCTGGTCCTGGTATTCGGTCAGGGCCTTGATCTGGGCTTCCAGGGCGTCGATCAGGAAGGCGCGCAGGCCGTCGCCCGGCTTCAGGTCGAGCAGCTCGATGAATTCCGGGATGGCGATCGTCACCCAGCAGTTCCCGCGGGCCCACAGGGCGTCGGCGAAGTTGTGACGGCCCTCGAAGGTCCAGCCGTGGAACCACAGGCCGGTCTTGCGGTCGGCCAGGTACTTGATGTGGACCATGAACTGGCGCTTGGCCTCCTCGACGAAGTCGGGGCGGTCGAGCAGCAGGCCGATCTTGGCCAGCGGCAGCACGCTCATCATCAGCGTGTCGTCCCACAGCTGCTGCGGGTTCTCGCTGTTGAAGACGATGTGCTGGAAGCCGCCTTCCTCAGTGCGCGGACCCTCGTACATGACGTAGTCGGCCCAGGTCTCGAGGTAGGGGATGTAGGTGTGGTCGCCGGTGGCCTCGTAGAGGTAGGCCAGGGTCAGGAACGGCGAGACCGTGTTGATGTTCTTGGTCGGGGTGCCGGCCTCGAAGCGGTCGGCGAACCACTTGGTCATGATGTCGAAGGCGCGCTCGTCGCCGTACATCTCGTACTGCTTCCACAGGCCGTAGAGGCCCACGCCGTGGGTCCATTCCCAGTCGTTCCAGCCCTTGGTGTCGATGACGCGGCCGTCGTCGAGGCGCAGCAGGAACTCGCCCGTCTCGTCGGTGATGTCGACGAGGTTGCTGATCAGAAGGGCGATCTTGGCCTTGACGTCCTTGGCCTCGATGCCGTGAGCGAGATTGGGCACGGTAGTCTCCTAAAGGTAAGTTCGGGGTAGGCGGGGGCCTACTGCTTGTAGTTCGGCGCGGGGACGCGGGCGACGGGCACGCCGCCTTCCACGTTGCGCAGCACTTCCAGTTTGACGGCTTCCAGGGCGTCGCCGGGGGCGCCGTCGCTGGTCACGGCCAGGGCGATGGTGTTCTTGCCGTGCAGATCGACGATGCCGCTCGGCAGCACGAAGGTCCGCTGCGGGCCGACGTGGGCGATGAACTGGCCCATGTTCCAGCCGTTGACGAAGATCAGCACGCGATAGCGGCCCGGCGAGCGCGGGGTCTTGGGATCGCCGATCGTCAGGCCCAGGGTCACGTCCTGGTCCTTGGGCAGGGCCAGGTCGAAGTTGGTGCGATACCAGGTCGTGCCGGCATAGGGCGCAGGTGCGGCCATGTCGGCCTTGGTCCAGCCCTGGTCGGGGAAGCCCGGCAGGTGCCAGCCGTTGCGCTCGCCGTACTGGCCGCCTTCGTTCATTGGGCCGCGCACCGGATCGGCGATGTCCTCGCCGCCCTTGTTGCCCTGGATCTTCCAGCTGATCGGCACGGCGAAGCTGTAGCTCGTGGGGCTCGACAGCGAAGCCGAGACCAGGCCGCGGGCTTCCTTGTGGAAGTCGTCGGCGTCGAGGTCCCAGTTGTGGCCGTTGTTGCGCACCATCACCGACAGTACGTGCTCTCCGTCGCCGCGCAGGGCTTCCGGCAGCTTGAAGGTGGCCACGCCCGTGGTGATCGGGCGGGGCAGGCCGCCGTCCAGCTCGTGCTGGCCCAGGAACTTGCCGTCCAGCCACACCTGGATCATGCCGGCGCCGCCGGCGCCGTAGTGCAGGGTCAGGGTGTCGATGTCGGCGCGGCCCTTGTAGCGGCCGCGGTACCAGACGTCGCCGTGGTGGAAGCCGTGGGTGCTCATGTCGAGCGCCGGCTGGCCCGTCGGCGGACGCACGGTTGAGCCGCCGCGCTTGCCCTCGGCCTTGGCCCAGGCGCTGTCGTCGAAGGCCGGGTCGGACTCGGGCGAGCCGGCGGCGGTCTTCCAGTCGAGCTTGGCCAGATCCGGCACGGTGACGGCGGTCGGGCCGGCCAGCGACTTGGAGGCCAGCAGCGAGCCCGAAGCCGTGGCCTTGGCGGCGACGGCCGCGCCGTTCCAGCGGACGGACTTCACGCCCTTGGGGGCGAAGACTTCCAGGGCGCTTTCGGTTTCGGTGTCGCCGGTCAGCGACAGCACCGCGCCCTTGACGCTGGCGGTGCGAACGAGGCCCGGGCCGCGCTGCAGGGTCGGGCCGGCGGCGGTGTCCTGGCGCCAGAAGGTCTGGCCCGTGGCCTCGTCGGCCAGCAGCAGCACGAGCGGCGGGCGGTCGCCGCCGGTGATGCGCACGCGGGCCAGGCCCGTGTGGCTGTAGGAGAGCTTCAGGTCGCCCTTGGCGGCGTCGAAGCTCGACGAGACCTGGCCTTCCAGCACCTCGACCTTGGGGGCCTCGGCGTAGCGCAGGACGGTCTCGCCAGCCTCGCCGGCGCGGCCGTACATCAAAGCGAGGTCGCCGCCGTTCCAGGGCAGGTGGGTCTGGATCTCGGACGTCGAGTAGACCAGGCGCTGGCCGCCCAGGTCGTAGCTGGCCATCAGCATCTTGCTGTCCTGGCCCTTGATCCGCGAGGGGACCACGTACTCGCCGTCGCGGGTCTTGACCTTGAAGGTGAAGGCCTCGTCGCCGGTGGCGCTGCTGGGGTTGTGGATCACCACATAGAGGTGGCTGCCGGTCTCGGCGTTGACGTTGTGATAGACGCGGACCTTGTCGTTCGAGGGAACGACGGCCTCGCCCTTGTCCATGCGGGTCAGGTCCGGAACCGCGTTCAGGAACTGGCCCATCTGCTTCATGACGCGGGCCTTGTCGCGCAGGCCGCGGGCCTCGTCGATGGCCGAGCCGTAGTCGTAGGAGCTGAACACCACCGGGGCCGGCGACCAACCCCAGCTGGTCCCGCCATAGGTCATGTAGAAGCTCTGGATCGTCAGGCCGTTGGCGATGTTGGTTCCGTAGAACACCCGCTGATAGCCGACGCCGCGGTGGATGGCGGTGCAGTCGTAGTCGCCGTTGCTGCCCCAGTAGTCGAACCAGCCGCCGCCGAACTCGGCCGCGAAGCCGGGGGTGTTGGGGCTAGCCGAGGCGCCGCCCTTGGCCCCGCCGGCGCCGTAGAGGCCCCAGTCGGGCGCCACGCCGGGCGAGGAGGGGGTCGAGTCGACCTTGCACGAGCCGCCCGGATAGCCGTCGAAGGCGTAGAGGTCGGTCGGACCTTCCACCGCGCCGGGCACGTTGGAGCCCTTGGGCACCCAGTAGCCGTTGCGGCCCTTGTCGTTGTGGAACAGCGGGACGGTGATGCCGTCGGCGCGGGCCTTGTCGGCCAGCCACTGCATGTAGCGCTGCTGCGGCGCGCCGACGACGTCGAGCTCGTTCTCGATCTGGTGGGCGATGACCGTGCCCTGGCCGGTGGTCAGCTGGTGGCGGGCGATGACCTTGTTGATCTGCGAGAGCCACTCGTCGGCGGCCTGGATGTATTCCGGCGCGTCGGTGCGGGCGCGGGCCTGCTGGTTGACCAGGTGGCCGGGGAAGCCGCCGCGCGTCAGCTCTGCGTTCACGTACGGGCCGGCGCGGGTGATGACGTAGAGGCCTTCTTCCTTGGCCATGGTCAGCACGCGATCCATGTCGCGGATCCCGCTGAAGTCGTAGACCCCCTGCTTGGGCGAGTGGTAGCCCCAGTCGATGTAGATCGCGACGGTGTTGTAGCCGCTGGCCTTCATCTTCTGGAGGATGTCGCGCCACAGGTCGGGGCTGGGCACGCGGAAGGGGTGGAACTCGCCGCCCCAGGAATAGATGCGATTGCCGTCGACCTTCAGGGAATACTTGTCCCAGGTGATCTTGTGGGCTTCCGCCGGCTTGGCCGCGACGGCCTGGTCGCCGCCTTCCTTGAGCACGGTGAAGTGGCGGACCGTGCCGGAAAGCTCGGGCAGTTCCTTCTTGGGCGTCCAGGTGCGGAAGCCGTCGGTGCTGTCGGAGTACCAGTAGCGCTTCGACATGTACTCGTCGAAATAGATGCGCCACGCGCCTTCGGGGGTGCGGGTGAGGGCGGGGCCCTCGAGGAACTTGCCCCAGCCGGCCCAGTCGCCGCCGCCCTTGACCTGCCAGGGGCCGTCCAGCGACGGGGCGGTCAGCAGCTCGATGAACTTGGTGGTCTCGTTCTTGGCGAAGGCCTGGTACTGCGAGCCCTCGCGCACGACGAAGGCGTCGATGTAGTTGGGGCCCATGCCCGACAGCGGGCGCGGCTTGCTCCAATTGGCAAGCTCGGAGTCTTGGGCCGTGATCCGGTAGGGCTGGAACTGCCCGGCGATGCCCGTGGTCGAGACCGACAGGATCAGGTGCTCGGAGCCGTCGGCGTCGACGAACCACTCGGGCGCCCAGGTGTTGGTCGAGCCGGACACGTCGACGGTGACGTCGCGCAGGAAGGTCCAGTCGACCAGGTCCTTGCTGCGGGCCAGGCCGATGGTGTTGCCGGTCCAGCCGGTGGTGTAGGCGACGTAGTAGAAGCCGTCCTTGCGCTTGATCACGCTCGGATCGCGGATCAGCCCCTTGGGCGGGGTGTAGGCCAGCGGCTTTTGCAGCGTGAAGCGCGAGCCGTCGGCCGAGTCGTACACGCTCATGTTCGACTGGCTGGCGTTGGTGAACGCCGTCATGACGTAGCGCGTCGGCTCAGCCGAATTCGCGCTGGAAAGCGCGGTGGTGGCGAGCAGGGCGGCGGCGAGGCCGAAAAGACTCATCGTTTTGGGGGCGGGACGTTTGATCACTGCTTCAGCCCTCGAAGTAGAAGACGGGCTTGAGCGGCCATTCGACCGGCTTGTTGTCCGGATGGACGTCCATCAGGTCGGCCATGAAGTCCCACCAGCGCTTCATCACCGGCTGCAGGGGCAGGGCGTCCTTGTCGTTGTCCGGCTTCAGGCGAAGCACGGCGAACAGGCTCATGGTCTCTTCGTCGAGGAAGATCGAATAGTCGTAGATGCCCGCGTTGCGCAGGGCCTCGGCCAGGTCGGGCCACAGCTCGTCGTGACGGCGCTCGTACTCGGCGGCGACACCGGCCTTCAGCTGCATGCGGAAGGCGATCGGGCGGCCCTCGGTCAGCGTGCTCATGGTTTCCTCCTGGCGTCGTTTCTTGGTTTTCAGGCGATGCGGTAGACGGCGGCGGCCGTGCCGGCGAACAGGCGCTGGCGCTCGGCGTCGCTGAAGTCGGCCGTGATGGCGTCGTAGGCCGTGTAGAAGGCGTCGAACGAGCCGTGCACCTTCTCGACCGGGAAGTTGCTGGCGAACATGGTCCGCTCCACGCCGAAGGTCTCGATGACCCGCAGGACGAACGGGCGCAGGCTTTCCACCGTCCAGGCGCGGTCGACCATGGCCAGGCCCGAGACCTTGCAGGTGACGTTCGGACGCTGGGCCAGCGCGGCCAGGCCCGAGCGCCAGAGCGCCAGGCCGTCCTCGTCGCGGTCGGTGGGCATGCCGGCGTGATTGACGACCAGCGGGATGTTGGGATGGGCGTCGGCCAGGGCCGCGGCCGTCTCCATCTGCGAGGGATAGAGTTGCAGGTCGAACGACAGGCCATGCTTGGCCAGCAGGCCAAAGCCCGCGCGCCACTGGTCGTTCAGCAGCAAGTCGGCCGGGCCGTAGGTCTTGGCCGGGTCCGCGTGGAAATTGACGATCTGGCGGATCCCGCGCACGTGGGGCCGCGAGGCGTGCGCCTCCAGCAGGGCCTCGACGTTGGGATCGTCCAGGTTGGCGCCGGCGACGATCGCGCCGATGGGCGCGCCGGCGGCGATCAGGCTTTCCAGCCAGTCGGTTTCGGAAAGCTGCTTGTCGGTCGGCAGGCCGCACTCGACATGGACCAGGCTCTGGACGCGCCAGGGCAGGGCGTCGGCGGCGTAGTCGGCGGGCAGGTAGTTCTTGCCGGCGATCAGGCTCATGTCGCCCGCCGGGTTGTTGGGCAGGGGAACGTCCTGCAGCCAGGAATAGTAGTGCTTGTCGAGATCCCACAGGTGCATGTGGGCGTCGATGATCGGACCCGTGTACGCCATGCCTGTCCCCTTGGTCTCGTAGTGTCCGGGCCCGCCCATCCCGAAGGACGGGCGGGCCCGGTCTCAAACTAGAAGGTCGTCCGGCCGCCGGACGTGTCGAAGGTGGCGGCGGTGGTGAAGCTGCACTCCTCGCTGGCCATGAAGCAGACCATCGCGGCGCTTTCCTCGACTTCGCCCAGGCGACCCATCGGGATCTTCGAGCGCATGTACTCGACCTGGCTGGCGGGCAGCTGCTCGAGGATCGGGCTTTCGAAGGTGGCGGGGGTCAGGCTGTTGGCGATGACGCCCTTGCCGGCAAGTTCCTTGCCCAGCGACTTGGTCAGGCCGATCACGCCCGCCTTCGACGCCGAATAGGCGCTGGCGTTCGGATTGCCTTCCTTGCCGGCCACCGAGGCGACGTTAACGATGCGGCCGTAGCCGGCCGCCAGCATGTGCGGCACCACCGAACGGCAGCAGTAGAACAGGCCGTTCAGGTTGATGTCGATGACGCGCTTCCAGCTGTCGAGCGGGAACTCGTGAACCGGCACCGTGGCGCCGGTGATGCCGGCCGAGTTGACCAGCACGTCGATCTTGCCGAGAGCTTCGGCGCTGGCGGCGGTGGCCGCGGCCACCTGGGCCTCGTCCGAGACGTCCAGCGCGTAGGTGAAGCTGGCGCCGACTTCCTCGCCGGCGGCCTTCAGGGCCTCGGCGTTGAGGTCCCACAGGGCGACCTTGCCGCCTTCGGCGACGATGCGGCGGGCGGTTTCCTTGCCCAGGCCCGAGGCGCCGCCGGTGATGACGGCGGTGCGGCCCGAGAAGCGGTTGGCGTAGACGGTCATGCAACGCCTTCCTTGGTCCAGGCGATGACTTCCTGGCGCTGCGTGCCGAGCTTCTCGATGCCCAGCGTCATGACGTCGCCGGCCTTCAGGAAGATCTTCTCGGGCTTCTGGCCTTCGCCGACGCCCGGAGGGGTGCCCGTCGTCAGGATGTCGCCGGGCTCGAGGGTGACGAAGCGGCTCATGTAGGCGATCAGCTCGGCGACGCCGAAGATCATCGTCTTGCTGTTGCCGGTCTGCATGCGCTTGCCGTTGAGGTCGAGCCACATGTCCAGGTTCTGGCAGTCGCCCACTTCATCGGCGGTCACGACCCAGGGGCCCACCGGACCGAAGGTGTCGCAGCCCTTGCCCTTGTCCCACTGGGAGCCGAGCTCCTTCTGGAAGGCGCGCTCGGAGACGTCGTTCACCAGCACGTAGCCGGCGACGTAGTCCAGGGCTTCGTCCTGCTCGACATAGCGGGCGCGCTTGCCGATCACGACGCCCAGCTCGACTTCCCAGTCGCCCTTCTCGGCGCCCTTGGGCAGCATGACCTGGTCGTTCGGGCCGTTCAGGCACGAGATCGCCTTGGTGAAGAAGATCGGCTCGGGCGGGGGCTCGAGGCCGGCTTCCTTGGCGTGGTCGGCGAAGTTCAGGCCGATGGCCAGGAACTTGCCGACATTGGCGATCGGCACGCCGTAGCGCGGCGAGCCTTCGACCACCGGCAGGGTGGTCGGGTCGATGGCGGCGATCTTGGCCAGGCCTTCCGGGGTCAGGTCCGCGGCGGTGATGTCGGACACGTGGCCCGACAGGTCGCGGATCTTGCCTTCGGAATCCAGCAGGCCGGGCTTTTCGGCGCCCCGCGGGCCGTAACGCAACAGTTTCATGGTCTTCTGGCTCTAGGGGTAAATTGGGGGAAGGGGAGGCGCGGTTTACCGCGGATACGGACGGTGCAGGCCGACGTCGCGGTTCAGCTCGACGCCGAAGCCGGGCGCGTCGCCGAGCTTGAGCTTGCCGTTGACCGGAACGGGCTCGCCGATCAGCTGCGGATGGAACATCGGCACGACTTCGTCGGCCTTCGGCGCCATCATCAGGAACTCGGCGAACGGGCTGTTATGGCGCGTGATGACGAAGTGGTAGCTGTAGACCGACGATCCGTGCGGGATCATCATCACGCCCTTGCTGTCGGCCAGGTTGGCGATCTTGATCAGTTCGGTGACGCCGCCGCACCAGCCCACGTCCGGCTGGATGATGTCGCAGCATTCCATCTCGAGCAGCATGCGGAAGCCCCAGCGGGTGGCTTCGTGCTCGCCGGTGGTGACCAGCATGCCGGGAGGGGCGTTCTTCTTGAGGTCGCGATAGCCCCAGTAGTCGTCGGGGCTGAGAGCTTCCTCGATCCACTTCAGGCCGTACTCGTGGGCCTTGTGCGCCAGCTTGGTGGCGTAGTTCAGGTCCAGCGACATCCAGCAGTCGAACATCAGCCAGAAGTCCTCGCCCACGCGGTTGCGCATGGTTTCGAGCTCTTCGAGGTTCTTGCGCAGGCCTTCCTCGCCCTCGGCCGGGCCGTGGTGCAGGGGCATCTTGCCGCCGATGAAGCCCATCTCCTTGGCCAGGTCCGGACGGGCGCCGGTGGCGTAGAAGGTCAGTTCGTCACGGACCTTGCCGCCGAGCAGGGCGTAGACCGGCTCCTGGCGCAGCTTGCCGATCAGGTCGTAGAGCGCCAGGTCGACGCCCGAGATGGCGTTCACGACCAGGCCCTTGCGGCCGTAGTACTGGGTGGAGAAATACATCTGGTCCCAGATCTTCTCGACCTCGGTCGGGTCGCGACCTTCGAGGAAGCGGGCCAGGTGCTTTTCGACGATGAAGGCGGCCGGTTCGCCGCCGGTGGTCACCGCAAAACCGATCGTGCCGTCGACGGCCTCGATCTCGACGACCAGGGTGCCCAGGACGTTGATGCCGAAGCTCTGGCGGCTCTGGCGGTACTCGGGATAGCGCGACATCGGCGTGGCGATGTGATCGTCGATCCAGTGGCCTTCGCCCTGGTCGTGATAGTCGGCGCCGCCCCCGCGGACCACATAGGCGCGAACAGCCTTGATCAAGGGAAGCGGCATCTCGTGCTCCAACCATCGCCCGGTCTCTCGTGACCGGATCTGCCCCTATTAGAGGAGGCGCGCCAGCGGGGCCGCCGAACGACGCGAACGGATGTCCGCGCTACCTCCCCAGAACATCGTATGACACGCTTGTCGCAGGACCCCCGCGACCGAAAGAGTCGCTGACGCGAGCCCTTGTCTTGCGTTCCATATTATGAGAGGTAGTGCTACAAAATGAAACCCAGCACGTCAAGGGGAGCGGAACCGGTGGCGGACGACGAAGGCGCGGCGACCAAGAGCCCAAGCGGCAGCCAGACGCTGTTTCGCGGCCTGGACGTGCTCGACGTGGTGGCCGACGCGGGGGCCATCGGCCTGCCGGCGCTGGCCGCGCGACTCGGCCTGACCCGCAGCACCACGCACCGCCTGGCCACCGCCCTTGTCGAGCGCCGCCTGCTGACCCAGACCCCGCGCGAAGGCTACAGCCTGGGCCCCAAGCTCCTGGAACTGGGCTATCTGGCCAGCCAGCAGATGGACCTGCCGCGCATCGCGCGCCCGCACCTGGAAAAGCTGTGGGAAGAGCTGGAGGACACCGTCCACCTGGGCGTGCTCGACGACGACCGCGCTCTTTACCTGGACAAGCTGACCGGCCGCCGTCGCATCAACATCTCCTCGCGCGTGGGCGATCGCCAGCCGATCCGCTCCACCGGCCTGGGCAAGGCCCTGGTGCTGGACGACGACGAGAGCCGCTGGCGGACGCTGTATCGGAAGGAAGGCCCGGCCGCCGCCGGCGCGCCGAACGAGGAGCAGTGGATCGCCTGGATGCACGACTACTCGCAGCGCGGAATCGCCTTCGACCTTGAAGAGAACGAAGACCGCATCCGCTGCGTGGCCGCGCCCGTGCGCGGGGCGGGGGGGCAGATCGTCGCCGCGATCAGCGTCTCGGGCGCTGCGCAGTACATGGACGACGAACGGATGGGCGGACTGGTGGACGACATCCGCCTGGCCGCCGACGCGATCAGCCGCGATCTGGGCTGGAACGGTAAGCGGGGTTCGGGCGCCAAGACCTGACGCCTCCCGCGCGTATGTATGACGGAGGAACTATGCTTCTGAAGGACAAGGTGGTGCTGGTGACCGGCGCCTCGGGCGGTATCGGCAAGGCGGCCGCCATCGGCGCGGCGCGTCACGGCGCCGACGTGGCGATCAACTACCACTCCGACGAGGCCGGCGCGGCCGACGCCGTGGCGCAGATCGAGGCCCTGGGCCGTCGCGCCATCGCCGTGAAGGGCGACGTGGCCCAGGTCGAAACCGCCCAGGCCTTCGTCGACGCCGCGGTCGCGGCCTTCGGCAAGGTCGACGTCTTCGTCAACAACGCCGGCATCTGCCCGTTCCACGCCTTCTTGGACATGCCGCCGGAAGTGATGGAGCGGACCATGAAGGTGAACCTGTTCGGCGCCTACTACATGGTGCAGGCGGCGGCCAACCAGATGGTCAAGCAGGGTCACGGCGGTTCGATCATCGCCGTCTCCTCGATCAGCGCCCTGGTCGGCGGCGGCATGCAGACGCACTACACCCCGACCAAGGCCGGCGTGCACAGCCTCATGCAGTCGACCGCCATCGCGCTGGGCAAGCACGGCATCCGCTGCAACTCGGTGCTGCCGGGCACGATCGAGACGGCGATCAACAAGGAAGACCTCGCCGACGTCGCCAAGCGCGAATACATGAGCGGCCGCATCCCGCTGGGCCGCCTGGGCGAGCCCGACGATCTGGCCGGCCCGATCGTGTTCCTGGCCTCGGACCTGGCCAACTACGTCACCGGCGCGGCCCTGCTGGTCGACGGCGGCGCGTTCGTGAACCTGCAATAGGCGCAGCTTCCTTCCATGATCGTCTCGTCGACCACCGACTTCCGTGAGGCTGCGCGGCGCAAGCTGCCGCGCTTCCTCTTCGACTACATCGACGGCGGCGCCTACGCCGAGCGGACCCTGGCCCGCAACGTCTCCGACCTGGCCGATCTGGCCCTGCGACAGCGGGTGCTCAAGGACGTGTCCAAGGTCTCGACGGCGACCAGCCTGTTCGGCGTGGAGCAGTCCATGCCCGTGGTGCTGGCCCCCGTGGGCCTCACCGGCATGTACGCCCGGCGCGGCGAATGCCAGGCGGTGCGCGCGGCTTCGGCCAAGGGCGTGCCGCTGTGCCTGTCGACGGTGTCGGTGTGCGACGTGGACGAGGTGGCGGCCGCGTCCAGCCGGCCGCTGTGGTTCCAGCTCTACGTGCTGCGCGACCGGGCCTTCATGCGCGACCTCCTGGCGCGGGCCGAGGCGGCGGGGGCGAGCACGCTCGTCTTCACCGTCGACATGCCCGTGCCGGGGGCCCGCTATCGCGACGCGCACTCAGGCATGAGCGGCCCGAACGCCGGGGCTCGCCGCATCCTGCAGGCCATGGGCCGGCCGCAATGGGCGTGGGACGTCGGTGTCATGGGCCGTCCCCACACCCTGGGCAACGTGGCTCCGGTGCTGAAGGGCAATACGGGCCTGGAGGACTTCATGGGCTGGCTGGGGGCCAACTTCGACCCCTCGATCCAGTGGAAGGACCTCGAATGGATCCGGCAGTCCTGGAAGGGGCCGCTGGTCATCAAGGGCGTGCTCGATCCCGAGGACGCCAAGGCCGCCGCCGACATCGGCGCCGACGGGGTGGTGGTGTCCAACCACGGCGGCCGCCAGCTGGACGGCGTGCTGTCTTCGGCGAAAGCGCTTCCGGCCATCGCCGACGCGGTGGGCGACAAGCTGACCGTGCTGGCCGACGGCGGGGTGCGCTCGGGCCTCGACGTGGTGCGGATGCTGGCCCTGGGCGCCAAGGGCGTGCTGCTGGGCCGGGCCGCCGTCTACGCCCTGGCTGCGCGCGGCCAGGCGGGCGTGACCCAATTGCTGGACCTGATGGAGAAGGAGATGCGGGTGGCCATGGCGCTGACCGGCGTCAATTCCGTCTCCGAGATCGACCGTTCAATCCTGGCGGAGACCCGCTGATGAAGACCGCCGCCGCCCTCGCACTGGCCATGGTCATGGGGGCGGCGCCGGCCGCCCTGGCCGATCCCAACCGTATCGTCATCGCCAGCGACTCCACCGCCGCCGACTACAGCGCCCGCAGTTTCCCGCAGATGGGCTGGGGCATGGTTCTGAAGTGTTCGCTGAAGCCCGACGTCCAGATCGTCAACCTGGCCCGCGGCGGCCGCTCGACCAAGACCTTCCAGGAGGAGGGGCTGTGGTCGGTGCTGATGGCGCAGCTGAAGCCGGACGACACGGTGCTGATCCAGTTCGGCCACAACGACGCCGACACCAAGAAGATCGTCCGCTTCACCGATCCGAACGGGGCCTATGCCGACAATCTGCGCCGGTTCGTTGCCGACGTGCGCACGGCCGGCGCCAAGCCGGTGCTGATCACCCCGATCGCCAAGCTGATCTTCAAGGACGGCCAGATCCAGGACGCCCACGGCCCGTACTCGGCGACCGTGCGCCGCGTGGCGGCCGAGACCAGGACCCCGCTGATCGACCTGGACAAGGAAAGCCAGGCCGCCTTGCAGAAGATGGGTGAGGCGCAGGGCGCCAAGCGCTTCATGATCTACTCGGCGGCCGACAAGATCGCCAGCCACCCGGAAGGGATCAACGACACCACCCACCCCAACGAACTGGGCGCGCGCATGGCGGCCGGCATCGTGGCCAAGGGGCTGAAGGGCGCGAAGGTTCCGGCGTCCAAGCTGGTGCTGCGGGGCGAGGCCGACGCCTCGGCGCGCGGCGAGCCGACGTGTGCGGGCAGGCCCTGAGCTTGAGGCAAAAAGAAAGGAGCGACGGCGGGGCCGGCGCTCCTGGACCTCAGAGGGGGAAGTACGAGGTCAGGCAGAACAGGGAAGGATCGAGCTTCGATCCATCGATCAATTCTCACAATGTGGACAATTAATCGATATATTGAGAATAGCATTGAAGCGGCGAACGTCAACCGCCGTTGTGGGGAAACGCTGATGAACCGTACGATCCTGTCCGCCGCCCTGATCCTGGCGCTGGCGCCCGCGCCGCTGCTGGCCGCGCCGAAAGCCCGTCCGGCCGCCGTCTCCGAAGCGCCTGTCTGGCGCAGCGCCTGGGGCAACGCGCCGATCGCGCCGCAGGCCGTGGCCCGGCCGGGCGAGGCGAGGGCCTTCACCGACGTCACCGTGCGCCAGGTGATGCGCCTGAACGCCGGCGGCGACGCCGTGCGGCTGCGCCTGTCCAACGAGCTGAACGAGCGGCCGCTGGCGGTGGGGGCGATCACGCTGGCCCCGGCCGACGCCGACGGAAAGATCCTGGGCGCGCCGATCGCGGTGACGGTCGGCGGTAAGGCCGAGTTCACGATCCCGCCGGGCGCGCCGGTGCTGACCGACCCGGTGGTGCTGCCGGTGAAGGCGATGGACTACGTGTCGGCGGCGATCTTCTACGTCGGGACCCAGGCCCCGGCCGGCCACCGCGTGCGCCTGTTCGTGGCCCCGCCCGGCAACCACGTCGCCAAGGACGCGATCCCGGGCGAGCAGGCCCTCAAAGGGCCGGGTCTGGTCAGCGGCGTCGAGGTGCGCGGGTCGGGCGAGGCGCCGGTGCTGGTGGCCATCGGCGACTCGATCACCGAAGGCTCCGGCTCGACCCCGAACGCCGACAAGGGCTGGCCCGAGCAACTGGCGGCGCGGCTGGCCGCGCGCGGGCAGGGCTGGAGCGTCGTCAACATGGGCGTCGGCGGCGGGCGGTTGCTGCGCGAGGTCTCGGGCCCCAGCGCGCTGTCGCGCTTCGATCGCGACGTTCTGAGCGTGGCGGGGGTCAAGGCGGTGGTGGTGCTGGAGGGCATCAACGACATCGGCCGCCCCGCCCAGCCGGGCTTCGCCGCCGACGCGGTGACGCCCGAGGACCTGATCGCCGGCTATCGCCAGCTGATCGCCCGGGCCCACGCGCGCGGCGTGAAGATCTATGGCGGCGTCATCCCGCCGTTCGAGGGCGCGGCCTACTATCACGACAAGGGCGAGGCCACGCGAGCGGCGGTCAACGCCTGGATCCGCACCGGCGGCGAGTTCGACGGCGTCATCGACTTCGACGCGGTCCTGCGCGATCCGGCCAAGCCGAGCCAGCTGCGCGTCGAGACCCATGGCGGCGACCATCTGCATCCCAACGATGCGGGCTACGCGCTGATGGCCGAGGCGGCGGACAAGGCCGTCTTCTCGGGCAAGTAGCGCCTCCACCCGCCTTGCCGCGAAGGCGGCGGGCGGGTTAGCTCCCTCTGGAGTATTCGCGAGGGGGCTTATCCATGAAGACCATCAGGTCGCTGCTGATCATGACCGCCGTGCTGGCGACGCCGGCCCTGGCCCATGCCGCCGACGGCGACTCCAAGAAGTCGGTGGCGATCTTCGCCGCTCTGATCGCGGTGTTCGCCGGGGTGGGGACCACGTTCCTGGCGGTGTTCGCCGCCAATGCGAAGAAGAACAAGAAGTAGGCGGCTTTGCCGCCCAACCTCTGTTCGCCTTCCTCGCCCTTGTGGCGAGGATCCATCGTTCAGCCGCTCAGACATTCGCGGGGCGTTCTCGGTCTGAGCAGCGGCCGGCATGGGCCCTCGCCACAAGGGCGAGGGAGGCGGGGAGGGAGGGCGGTTCAAGTTAGCCTCGGACCTAGTTAGTCCCCACAGCCTCACCCTGCGTGATTGCGCCTGTCGCAATCCTGGGTAAGGTCGCCTCAAACGACTGTTTGGGGTGTGGCATGACGATGCAAGGTGTGGGGCGGCGTTTCGGGCTGGCGACGGCCCTGGCTCTCTCCCTGGCGTGGAGCGGCGCGCCCGCCCTGGCCGCGCCGAAGGACCAGCTGGTCGCTGCCGCCCCCGAGAGCGTCGGCGTCTCGCCCGAGCGGCTCAAGCGCCTCGACGCCCTGATGAAGGACCTGGTCGCCACCGGCCACCTGCCGGGCGCGACGACGATGCTGGTGCGTCACGGCAAGGTGGTCAGCTTCGAGACCTACGGCGCGCGCGGTTTCGGCGGCCCGCCGATGACCAAGGACACGATCTTCCGCATCTACTCCCAGACCAAGCCGGTCACGGGCGTGGCGATGATGATCCTGTTCGAGGAGGGCAAGTGGCGCCTCGACGACCCGGTGACCAAGTACGTGCCGGAGTTCGCCAACCTGCGCGTCTACAAGGGCGTCAACGCCGATGGCTCGTTCGTCACCGAGGCGGCCGACCGGCCGCCGACCATGCGCGAGATCATGAGCCACACCGGCGGCTTCGCCTACGGCCTCGTGCCCAACAACCCGATCGACAAGGCCTATGTCTCGACCGGCGTGCTGGGCTCCAAGAGCGGCCAGGAGTTCGTCGAGAAGGTCGCCAAGCTGCCGCTGGTCGGCCCGCCCGGCAAGCAGTGGAAATACAGCGTCGCCGTCGACGTCCAGGGCTTCATCGTCGAGAAGCTGTCGGGCCAGAGCCTGCCGGACTTCATGCAAAGCCGCATCTTCACGCCGCTGAAGATGAAGGACACCGGCTTCTGGCTGCCGGCCGAGAAGGCCGACCGCCTGGCCAGCCTGTATCTGTGGGACGCCAAGGCGAAGAAGATCGCGCCGGCCGAAGGCTTCATGGTGCTGGACGTCAGCAAGCCGCCGGTGGTGGCCTCGGGCGGCGGCGGCTTGGTTTCGACCAACGCCGACTACGCCCGCTTCTGCCAGATGCTGCTGAACGGCGGCGAGCTTGACGGGGCGCGGATCCTGTCGCCGGCCACGGTGAAGCTGATGGCCTCCGACCACCTGCCGGACGCGATCCTGGACGACCCCAAGGGCGAGTTCTCCAAGGCCAGCGGCAAGGGCTTCGGCCTCGACTTCATGGTGGTCACCGATCCGGCCCGGGCGGGCACGCTGGCGGGGAAGGGGACCTACAGCTGGGGCGGGGCGGCCGGCACCTGGTTCTGGATCGACCCGGAGAACGACCTCTTCTTCCTGGGGATGATCCACGTTCTGGCCAAGGACGGCGACCCGGCCCTGCGCGATCTTGGCGACCGCGCTTCCACCCTGGTCTACCAGGCGCTTGTCCAACCAGGGAAATAGGCCAATCCCGAAAAATAAGGCCCGCCAAAGGGCTGACGGAGGAAATCACATGCAGGATCTGTTTTCGCTCGAGGGCCGTGTCGCCCTCGTCACCGGCGGTTCGCGCGGCATCGGCCGGATGATCGTCGAAGGCTTCCTGCGCCACGGGGCGGCCAGGGTCTACATCACCGCCCGCAAGGCCGGCGCCTGCGACGAGGCCGCGCAGGAGCTGTCGCAGTTCGGTGAGTGCGTCTCGCTGCCGGGCGACATCTCGACGATGGAGGGCGTGCAGGGCCTGGCCGCGCGAATCCTCGAGCGCGAGAGCAAGCTCGACATTCTGGTGAACAACGCCGGCGCGGCCTGGGGCGCGGGCATCGACGAGTTCCCCGAGGCCGGCTGGGACAAGACCGTCGACCTCAACATGAAGACGCCGTTCTTCCTGACCCAGGCCCTGCTGGCCCCGCTGCGCGAGGCGGCCAAGACCCGGGTGGCCAAGGTGATCAACATCGCCTCGATCGACGGCCTGTCGGTGACCAAGGAGGAGACCTATCCCTACGGCGCCAGCAAGGCCGGCCTGATCCACATGACCAAGCGCATGGCCCTGCGCCTGGCGCCCGAGAACATCGCGGTCTCGGCCATCGCGCCGGGCGCCTTCGCCAGCGACATGAACCGCGTGGCCCGCGATCACGCCGACGCCGTGGCCAAGTTCATCCCCGCCGGCCGCATCGGCGAGGCCGAGGACATGGCGGGGGCTGCGATCTATCTCGCCTCGCGGGCGGGCGACTACGTGGTCGGCTCGACCCTGGCGGTCGACGGCGGAGTGGCCTGGTCGCGGTAGGCCTGATCCCTCTCCCGAGGGAGAGGGAGGGGCCCAGGCGAACCCTGGGAGGGGGAGGGGTTAAAGCCTGACCGATCGAAGCGCTGTTGGAGCGTCGTCGCGGCGGTCGGGGTCTGTGTGAAATCGGCCAAGAGTGAAACCACTCACCCTCCCACCGCTGCGCGGCGGGCCCCTCCCTCTCTCAAAGAGAGAGGGTTTCTCCCTATGGCTTGCCCGCCGCGGGCAGTTCGGTCAGCGGGATGGCGTCGGACAGCTCGACCTCGCGCACGGCCGGGGCCGGGGCGGCCTTGGGCGGGCGGGCGCCGCGCTCGCGGGCCGACATCAGCGACCAGCCGCCGGGCTTGAGGATCTCCAGCGGCGAGAACTTGGCCTTGTAGGCCATCTTCTCCGATCCGGGCACCCAGTAGCCCAGATAGACATAGGGCAAGCCGGTCAGGCGGGCCTGGACGATGTGGTCGAGGATGATGAACGACCCAAGGCTGCGGCGCTCCTGCGTCGGGTCATAGAAGCTGTAGACCAGCGACAGGCCGTCGGCGAGCACGTCGACCAGCACGCAGGCCACCAGTTCGCCCGGGCCGCGGTCGACGGACGGACGGCGATACTCGATCAGGTGGGTGCGGACAGCGGTGTCCTCGACCATCGCCACGTAGTCGGGCCAGGTCATTTCCGCCATCCCGCCGTCGGCGTGGCGGGCGGTGAGGTAGCGGCGCAGCAGCTCGAACTGCTCCAGCGTGGCCTCGGCCTCGACCAGGCAGCGCACCAGATCGTTGTTGCGGTTCAGGGCGCGGCGCTCGGAGCGCGAGAATTCGTAGTCGGCGGCGGGCGCGCGGGCCGACTGGCAGGCGCGGCACGTCTCGCAGGCGGGCCGGTAGGCGATGTTCTGGGAGCGGCGGAAGCCGACCTGGGTCAGGCTGTCGTTGACGCCGGGGCCGTCGGAAAGAGGCAGGTGGGTGAACACCTTCCGCTCCTGGCGGCCGGGCAGGTACGGGCAAGGGGTTGGCGCCGTCAGGAAGAACCGAAGCTGTCGCGTCGGAAAATGCTGCGTCACGTCGTCCCTGTCCCCTTACTCCCGGTCAGGCCCCCGCCCGATCCGTGAAGGTGATTAGGCGGCATGCCGAGCCGTTGTGCAAGCAGGACAAACGCGCGACGCGGCTAACGGTCACAGGTTGTCGGGCAGGACGGGCTTTTCGCGCAACAGGACGATGGAAATCCGGCGGTTGCCGGCCAGGGTCGGGTCGTCGGCGTAGAGGGGCTCGGAATTGGCCTTGCCCGAGACCTGGTAGATGCGGTCGTCGTCGACGCCTGCGCCACGCAGGATCTGGCGCGAGGTGTCGGCCCGCTGGGCCGACAGGGCCCAGTCGCTGTCGGCCTTGCGGCCGCGCTGGTCGGCGCTGGTGTGGCCCGAGACGGTGATGCGGTTGGGCAGCTGGTTGATGACCTTGGCCACCGCGCGCAGCAGCAGGCGGGCGCGGTCGTTGGGCTCGCGCGAGCCCTCCTTGAACATCGAGCGGCCTTCCTGGTCGACCAGCTGGATGCGCAGGCCTTCCGGGGTCTGGTCGATGAGGATCTGTTTCGACAGTTCGGCCAGTTCCGGCATGTCCTGCAGCGACTGGCGCAGGGACTGGGCGGCCGAGGCGAAGCTGTCCTGTTCCTTCTTGGCCAGGGCGTCGCGCAGGGCCTGCTCGCTGGCCGAGTCGAGGCTGGCGGTGGTCGAGGACTGGCCGTCCTGGTTGGTCTGCTCAGGGGCCTCGGGCGCCATCTGCTGGACGACCGACATCTTGCCGTCGGCTTTGGCGCCGTCGTCGCCGAGCGAGGTGCCGCCCAGGATGCCGCCCGAGCCGCTGGTGCTGGACGAGATCGAGGCGGGTGCGAAGTAGTCGGCGATGCCCTGCTTCTGTTCGGGGCTCGTCGTATTGAGCAGCCACATCAGCAGGAAGAAGGCCATCATCGCCGTCACGAAGTCGGCATAGGCCACCTTCCAGGCGCCGCCATGGTGACCATGGCCGCCGCCCTTCTTGACCTTCTTGATGATGATCGGCGCTTCGCCGGTCGACGCCATCGTGCTTAAGCCTGCTTAACCCTGTCGAGGCAACCTGCCCGCAGGACGTTAAAATGGCGTTGCGATACGGGCCCGATGGGCTCATGCACGGGGCCAATTCGCAGGGTGCGGCAAGGAGTCTCGCGCATGAGGACGGCGTTCATCGGTCTTGGCGTCATGGGCTTTCCGATGGCGGGCCACCTGCAGGCCGCGGGCCACGAGGTGACCGTCTACAACCGCACCGCCGAAAAGGCCGCGCGCTGGGTGGAAAAGCACGGCGGCAAGAGCGAGCCGACCATCGCCGGGGCCAGCACGGGCGCGCAGCTGGTCGCCCTGTGCGTGGGCAACGACGACGACGTCCGCGCCGTGGTGGCGGAAATCCTGCCGGCCCTGGAAGCCGGCGCGATCATCGTCGACCACACCACCACCTCGGCCAAGGTGGCCCGCGAGATGGCCGACCTCTGCGCCGCCAAGGGCGTGGGCTTTCTCGACGCGCCGGTCTCGGGCGGGCAGGCCGGGGCCGAGAACGGCCAGCTGACCATCATGGTCGGCGGGGACGAAGGATCTTACGCCGCGGCCGAGCCGGTGCTGAACGTCTACGCCAAGGCCATGCGCCGTATGGGTCCGTCGGGCGCGGGGCAGCTGACCAAGATGTGCAACCAGATCGCCATCGCCGGCGTGGTGCAGGGCGTGGCCGAGGCGCTGCACTTCGCCAAGCGCGCGGGCCTGCCCACCGACGACGTGCTGGCGGCGATCTCCAAGGGGGCGGCCCAGTCCTGGCAGATGGAGAACCGCTGGGGGACGATGTCGCGCGGCGAGTTCGAGTTCGGCTTCGCGGTCGACTGGATGCGCAAGGATCTCGGCATCGCCCTGGACGAGGCGGCCAGCAACGGCGCGACCCTGGAGGCCACCAGGTTGATCGACGGCTTCTACGGCGAGGTGCAGGCCATGGGCGGCAATCGCTGGGACACCTCCAGCCTCGTGGCCCGCCTCGAGAAGAAGTGAACATGCGACGCCTGCTTCTGACCCTGGCCGCCTGCGCGGCCCTGAGCCCCGTCGCCGCCGCCTCCTCTTCGGTCTGGGCCGCGCCGGCCGTGACTCCCAAGGAAGGCGACTTCGTCGTTCGGGACTTCAAGTTCGGCTCGGGCGAGACCCTGCCGGAGCTGCGGCTGCACTATACGACGCTGGGCGAGCCCAAGCGCGACGCGCAAGGGCGCGTGACAAACGCCGTGATGGTGCTGCACGGCACCGGTGGTTCGGGGAAGCAGTTCCTGTCGCCGCAGTTCGCCGACGAGCTGCTGGTTCCGGGCGGCCTGCTGGATCCGGCCGAGTGGTACGTGATCCTGCCCGACGGCATCGGCCACGGGAAATCCTCCAAGCCCTCGGACGGGCTGAAGGCCAGGTTCCCGCACTATGACTACGACGACATGGTGCGCGCCCAGCACCAGTTGCTGGTCGAGGGTCTGAAGGTGGATCGCCTGCGGCTCCTGATGGGCACGTCGATGGGCTGCATGCACGGCTTCGTGTGGGGCGAGACCTATCCGGGCTTCGCGCAGAAGCTGGCGCCGTTCGCCTGCCAGCCGGCAGCCATCGCCGGCCGCAACCGCATGTGGCGCAAGATGACCATGGACGCCATCAAGGCCGACCCGGCCTGGAACGGCGGCGACTACGCCGAACAACCCAGGCAGGGCCTGCGCACGGCCACCGACTTCCTGATCATCGCCGGCGCCTCGGCCCTGCCGATGCAACTGGCCCTGCCGACCCGCGAGGCGACCGACAAGGCGCTGGAGGCCGACTTCAACCGCCGGATCGCGGGCCTGGACGCCAACGACCTGCTCTACCAGGTCGACGCCTCGCGCACCTACGACCCGTCGGCGGGGCTGGAGAAGATCGAGGTTCCGGTCCTCTGGATCAACTCGGCCGACGACTTCATCAATCCGCCGGAGCTGGGCATCGCCGAGCGCGAGGTCAAGCGGCTCAAGCGCGGGCAGTTCGTGCTGCTGCCGGCCAGCGAGAAGACCAAGGGGCATGGGAGCCATACCTGGGCCGTGCTGTGGAAGGACCGACTGGCGGCGTTTTTGGCCAAATGATCCTTCTCCCCTTGCGGGAGAAGGTGGCGGCCGAAGGCCGACGGATGAGGGGTTTCTCAGACGCCAAACGCCGCGACAGCTGAATAGCCGTCGCTGCGTTTCTGTTCGCGCAACCCCTCACCCGACCCGCTTCGCGGCCCACCCTCTCCCGCAAGGGGAGAGGGGTTTACCCCACCAGCGCCAGCCAGGCCTCTTCGTCCATCACCTGCAACCCGCGCTCGCGGGCCGTGCGCAGCTTGGCGCCGGCGCCGGGGCCGGCGACCACGAGGTCGACGGCCTTGGTCACCGACAGCACCACCCGCGCGCCCATGGCCGCGGCCAGGTCTTGAGCGTCGGGGCGGCTCATGGTGTCGAGCTGGCCGGTGAAGACGACGGTGCGGCCGGCCAGACGGCGCTCGGCGCCCGGCGGCAGGACAGGGCGTGGCGGGGGCGGGGCCTTCCTGGGAAGATGCCGGCTCTGCGACGGAGCGTAGTCGCCCTGGCTCAGCCGGCCGAGCGTCAGGCCGATGCGGGCCGGCAGGTCGTGGACGCCGGTAGCGCCGGCCCGGCCGGCGGCGGCGAGGGCCACCTGGCCGCAGGCATAGGCGTCGCCGGCCGCGTCGTGGTGCTTGAAGCTGATCCCCAGATGCCGGCCGACCACGTTCAGCTTGTGCGAGGGCAGGCTGGGCCAGACGCTGCGGGCGACCTGCACCGTGCACATGTAGTCGAAGGCCGGCGGGGCGATGCGATAGTGCTCGCAGGTGCGGCGGATGACGCTGATGTCGAACGCGGCGTTGTGGGCCAGCACCAGGGCGCCGTCGAGCTTGGCCCGCAGCCCGTCCAACACGGCGGGAAACTCGTCGGCGTCCGCCACGTGGCCCGGGCCGATGCCGTGGAAGGCTATGTTGAACGGCGCGAAGCGCATGTCCCAGGGCCGGATGTAGTGGTGCTCGACGCGGGCGACCGCGCCGTTCTCGATAAAGGCCAGACCGATCGAGCAGGGGCTCGACCGGGTCTCGTTGGCCGTCTCGAAGTCGATGGCGACGACCTTCATCAGCCGGCGACCAGGGCCAGCCATTCGTCCTCGGTCATCACCTGGATGCCGAGGTCCTGGGCGGTCTTGAGCTTGGAGCCGGCGCCGGGGCCGGCGACCACCAGATGGGTCTTCTTGGACACCGACGAGGCGACCTTGGCGCCCAGGCTCTCGGCCTGGGCCTTGGCCTCGTCGCGGGTCATCTTCTCCAGCGCGCCGGTGAAGACCACGGTCTTGCCGGCGACGGCGGTGTCGGTCTTGGGCTTGGCTACGGCCTGGACGTAGAGCTGGGCCAGGAGGTTCTCGACCTTCTGGCGGTTGTGCTCTTCGGCGAAGAAGCGGGCCAGGGACTGGGCGGCGACGGGGCCTACGCCGTCGATGGCGGCCAGGGTCAGGTAGTCGTCGCCCGGCGCGCCCTTGGCGGCTTGCGCCAGGCCCTCGGCGAAGGCCTCCCAGGTTCCGTAGCGCTGGGCCAGGGCCGCGCGGGCCGGCTTGGTCAGCTTGGGGACCACCTGGCCGATCTTCAGCTCCAGGTCTTCGGACTGCGGCCAGGGGTCGGCCGGCACGCCGGCGCGGCCGGCCTCGACCAGCAGGTCCAGCGCCTTGGGGCCGACGCCGGCGGCGGTCGACAGCTCCAGATAGGTCGCGCCGGGCAGGCCCTTTGCGGCGCCCTCGGAGGCGGCTTGCAGGTCGGCGAACTGGTCGAAGTGGCGGGCCAGCACCGTCGAGGTGGTCTCGCCGATGTCGCGCGCGCCAAGGCCGTAGATCATCCGGTCGAGACCGATGGTGCGGCGGGCCTCGATGCCGGCGACCAGGTTCTTGACCGAGGTCTCGCCGTAGCCGTCGCGTTCGCGCAGGGCGGCCAGCTTCTCCTCGTCGCGCGCCAGGGCGAAGATGTCGGCCGGCTCCTTGATCCAGCCTTCCTCGAAGAAGGCCTGGAGCTGCTTTTCGCCCAGGCCCTCGATGTCGAAGGCGCGGCGGGAAACGAAGTGGCGCAGGTGCTCCACGCGCTGGAACGGGCAGGCGAACTCGCCGGTGCAGCGGCGGACGACGGACTCGATCCCATTGGCGTTGGTCTCGCGGGCCAGCGGCGTCTTCAGCGGGCACTCGCAGACGTGCGGGAATTCGTAGGGTTCCGCGCCTTCAGGGCGCGCGGCGACGTCGACCTCGACGATCTGCGGGATCACGTCGCCGGCCCGTTGCAGGACCACGGTGTCGCCGATGCGGGCGTCGAGGCGGGCGATCTCGTCGGCGTTGTGCAGGGTGGCGTTGGTCACCGAGACCCCGCCGACGGTGACGGGCTTCAGCCGCGCGACGGGGGTGTGGGCGCCCGTGCGGCCGACCTGGATGTCGATGGCTTCGAGAATGGTCCTGGCGCGCTGGGCCGGGAACTTGCGGGCGATGGCCCAGCGGGGCGAGCGCGAGACGAAGCCGAGGCGGCGCTGCCGCTCCAGGTCGTCGACCTTGTAGACCACGCCGTCGATGTCGAAGGCCAGCTGCGGGCGCAGGGTCTCGAAGCGGGCGTAGATGTCGAGCAGGCCTTGCGCGCCCTCGACCCGCTCGGCTGGCGGGGCGGTGGTGACGAACCCCCATTCCTTCAGCTTGCCGAGCGCCTCGGACTGGCTGGCGGCGAAGGGCGCCGACACCAGGCCCCAGGCATAGCCGAAGAAGCGCAAGGGCCGCGTGGCGCTGATCTTCGGGTCGATCTGGCGCAGCGAGCCGGCGGCGAAGTTGCGCGGGTTGGCGTAGGTGCGCGAGCCGGCCTCCTCGGCGGCCTTGTTGAAGGCGGCGAAGGCATCGAGCTCGACATAGACCTCGCCGCGGATCTCGATCACGTCCGGCCAGCCCGAGCCCTTCAGGCGGTGGGGGATGTCGGCGATGGTCTTGAGGTTGGCGGTCACGTCCTCGCCGACGCGGCCGTCGCCGCGCGTGGCGCCCTGCACCAGCACGCCCTTCTCGTAGCGCAGCGAGGCCGACAGGCCGTCGATCTTGGGCTCGGCCATGTAGAAGACCGGTTCGTCGGCGGCCAGACGCAGGAAGCGACGGATGCGGGCGTCGAACTCCGCGGCCTCGTCGTTGGAGAAGGCGTTGTCGAGGCTGAGCATCGGCACGCCGTGCTCGACCGGCGAGAACTGGGCCGAGCGCGCGGCGCCGACCTTCAGGGACGGCGAGTTCTCGCGCTGCAGGTGCGGGAAGAGCGCCTCGATATCGGCGTTGCGGCGCTTGAGTTCGTCGTACTCGGCGTCGCTGACCGTGGGGGCGTCGTCCTGATAGTAGCGCAGGTCGTGGCCGGCCAGGTCGTCGGCCAGGCGCTCCAGTTCCTCGACGGCCTGGGCTTCGGTGAGATCAGAGACGGGGATCAGGGGCACGGGTCGGCGAATCCGGTTGCGGTCGGCGGGGCAGGTTAGATGATCCTCCCCCTGTGGGGGAGGTGGCCCGAAGGGCCGGAGGGGGGACGTTTTCAGCCGCCGCTGACCTGAGAGCGTCAGCAGCAACTTCCCCCTCAGTCGCTTCGCGACAGCTCCCCTTTCAGGGGGAGCATCTTGCTTACCCCTCCAGCATCGCCAGCAGCGCGAAGCTGGCCAGCCAGTGTTCGCCCATGTAGTCGCCGGTGACGTGGGGCAGGGCGGTCGCCAGGTGCAGGTCGGCGGCTGCCGTGGCCACGGCGGCGAGCGCCGGCGGGGCGTCCTTGGCGACTGCGCGCCAGCACCAGGCGCGGGAAAGCGACAGGCCGTCGAGGTGGGCGATCTTGCCGTCGGTGCGGTCGCTGACGCTGGGCGGGGTGAACAGCGTGGCGGGGCGGCGGTCGGAAAGGTCCGGAAGGAAGGCGGCGAACCACTCGGCGAAGCTGTCGGGGTGCAGGCGGCGCATGGCCAGGGCCTCGACCAGCGCGGAAGAAAGGAAGTCGTCGCCCGACGGCTCCCAGGCCTGGCAGGCGTGATCCTGGCCGTACCAGGCGGCGGCCTTCGCCGCGAGCATGGCGCGGAAGTCGGCGTCGCCTGTCGCATCCGCGTAATCTGCGGCCAGGGCCAGGGCGAAGGCGGTGTTGGAGTGCACGCCGGCCCGGATCGGATAGTCGGCGATCGGCAGGAAGGCGCGGTAGCGGGCGACGAAGGCGTCGGCCAGCGGCTGCATGACGGCGGCCCAGGGCGCATCGTGGCCCAGCAGTTCGGCTTGCAGCTTCAGCAGCCAGGCCCAGCCGTAGGGACGCTCGAAGCCGCGGCTTTCGGGGCGGGCCAGATAGGCGACCTCGGCGGCGACCTTCTCGGCCGTGAACGCGTCGTCGAACAGGGCGCGGATGGCGCTAGCCTCGGCGATCTGCGGATGCAGGCGCAGGATCGTGGCCAGGGTCCAGTAGCCGTGGACGCACGAGTGCCAGTCGAAGCTGCCGAAGAAGATCGGGTGCAGGGCGCGCGGCCCTAGGGCGTCGGCGTCGCCCGCCATCACGTGGTCGAGCTTGTTGGGATACTCGCGGGCGACGTGGCCGAGGGCGGCCTGGGCGAAGCGGGCGGCGGTCTCAGCGGAAGGCGAGGACATACATCAGGACCATGTTGATCAGCAGCATCAGCACCGCCGTCGGCGCCTGGGCCTGGATGACGGCGTAGCGGTTCGAAAGCTGGAGGAGGGCGGCGGGAACGAGGTTGAAGTTGGCGGCAAGCGGCGTCAGCAGGGTGCCGCAGAAGCCCGACAGCATGCCGATGGCGCAGACCACGGCCGGGTCGCCGCCGAAGCGGCCGATCACCAGCGGCAGGCCGATGCCGGCGGTCATCACCGGGAAAGCGGCGAAGGCGTTGCCCATCATCACGGTGAAGATCGCCATGCCCAGGCAGTAGGCGACGACCACGGCCAGGCGGCTGTCGATGGGCGTGATCGCCAGGGTGATGTCGCCGATGGTCTGGCCCACGCCCGCCAGGGCGAAGACCGCGCCCAGGGCGGCCAGCATCTGCGGCAGCAGGGCGGCTCAGCCGACCAGGTCCATCAGGCGGCGACCTTCCTGAAGCGGTGCGCTGGCGGGCTGCTTGAAGAGGCGCTGGGCCAGGATCGCGGCGACCACGGCGGCGATGGCCAGGGACACCAGCGTCGCCTGCTTGGGATCGACCATGTGCTGGCCGTTCCAGGTCAGGGCCTTGAACGCGAAGGTGCCGGCCAGAACGATCACCGGGATCAGCAGGGCAGGCAGGAACAGCTTGAGGCCGAAGCGCTGCGCCATTTCGGCCCGTTCCTCGCCGGTGGTGGTGGCGGGCTGGCCGACGCCCAGGCGCCCCGTGCCGGCCAGCAGGGCCAGCGCCACGACCAGGAAGCCGTTGCCCAGATCGCCGAAGCGGTCGCCGAACAGGAAGCTCAGCGCGAACAGGCCCCAGAAGGCGGCGTTGCCCCAGCGCTTGGGATTGGCCTTGTCGCCCGCGCTCATCGCGGCGAAGGCGGTGAACATCAGGCCGGCGAGGACGTAGACGAGCGGCAGGCCGATCATGCTTTGGTCCTCCGGCGCGAGAGCTTCCGGTCGAAGAGCAGCAGGCGCGCCCCGTGCACCAGGAAGGCGCAGATCGCCGTCGGTATGGCCCAGACCGACAGGTGCAGGGGCTCGACCACCAGGCCGTTCTGGTCGAGGAAGCCGACGATCAGCAGGATGGAGCCGATGGCCATGAAGACGTCCTCGCCGAAGAAGACGCCGACATTGTCGGTGCCGGCGCTCATGGCCTTGACCTTGTCGCGGGTTGCGTCGTCCAGGTCGCCCTGGTTCTCGGCGGCGGCCTCGGCCATGGGGGCGACGAGGGGGCGGACGGTCTGGGCGTGGCCGGCGATCGAGATCAGGCCCAGGGCCGCGGTCAGCTGGCGGGCCAGCAGGTAGACGACCAGGATCCGCCCGGCGGTGGCCGCCTTCATGGCCCTGACCGCGGTGCGGGCGCGCTCCTGCAGGCCCGAGCGCTCCAGCACGCCGATGGCGGGCAGGATCACCCAGACGATGCTGACATAACGGTTCTGGTTGAAGGCCTTGCCGAAGGCGGCCAGCACCTCCAAGGGGCCAAGGCCGGCGGCCAGGCCCGAGGCCATGGCCGCGCAGACCACCACCAGCAGCGGATTGAACCTCAGCGCGAAGCCGAGGACGATCACGCCCACGCCGATCAAGGGCAACATGCGGACGATCCCCCGTCTTCGAATCCGCCAGGACCGTCCGACGGCGAAAGGGCTCTGGCAAGTACGATCCCGTCTAACGCTGGTCGCTTGACGTCGGCGCCCGTCGGCGCGACGCTCAACTCAACAATGATAACTTACGGGAGCAAGCGTCATGGCCGACGGAACCGGCGCGATCGCCGCATCGATCAAGGATCAGGTCAGCGAGGCCGAATGGCAGGCCCGCGTCGACCTGGCGGCCCTCTATCGGCTGGTCGGCCTGCACGGCTGGGACGACATGATCTTCACCCACATCTCGGCGCGGATCCCGGGCCCCGAGCACCATTTCCTGATCAACCCGTACGGCATGTTCTTCGGCGAGATGACCGCCTCGTGCCTGGTTAAGGTCGACCTGGACGGAAACGTCATCGACAAGACGCAGTACTTCATCAATCCGGCGGGCTTCACGATCCACTCGGCCATCCACGCCGCGCGTGAAGACGCCCAGTTCGTGATGCACCTGCACACCGACCAGGGCGTGGCCGTGGCCGCCCACGCCGAGGGCCTGCTGCCGCTCAGCCAGCAGGCGCTGATCGTCACGCCGCAGCTGGCCTATCACGACTACGAGGGCATCGCCCTGAACCTGGACGAGCGCGAACGGCTGGTGGCCGATCTGGGCGACAAGCGGTTGATGCTGCTGCGCAACCACGGCACCCTGGCCACGGGCCGCACGGCGGCCGAATGCTGGCTCGGAATGTTCTTCCTGGAGCGCGCCTGCGCCCAGCAGGTGATGGCTCTCAGCGCAGGGCGCGATCACGTGCTGCTCGCTCCGGAGGCAGCCCAGGCAGAGGTTCGCAGCCAGACGGGCATGGGTCTTGGCATGATCGCGGGGCTGGCCTGGCCCGGTTGCCTGCGCCAGCTGGACCGCCAGTCCCCGGGCTACGCGGATTAGGCGGCTGCAGCCAAGCTTGGCGACCGATGTTACGTCACGCTAAAGCTTTGCAACTGTTTCAAAGTTGAAATGTCACGTAATTCTAGTGTCACTAGACGCGGGTCTAGGGTGGGGTCATATGTCGCCCCAACCTAGACCTTAAGGGCGCCGGTTCAACGGCGCCGGAGCGTATTTGTGATCCGCAGGCACTTCTTCCTCATCGCGGCCGGGGTCGCGTTGGTTCTGATGATCCTGGCCGGCGGAGCCAAGCTGATGCTTGGCGGCAAGGCCGAAGGGCAGGGCGGCCCGGGCGGCCGCGCCACGGCCGTCTCGCAGGTCAAGGTCGGCGAGCGACCCTTCACCGATCGCATCGAAGTGCTGGGCGTGGCCAAGGGCCGCCAGTCGGTAACGATCACCTCCAACACCACCGAGCTGATCACCGCCGTCCACTTCACCGACGGCCAGCTGGTTTCGCGGGGGCAGGTCCTCGTCACCCTGAAGGACGACCAGGAGACCGCCGACATCGCCCAGGCCCAGGCCAACCTGGACCAGGCCAAGCGCAACTACGACCGCTGGAAGACCCTGGCCGACAAGGGCATCGCCCCGCGCGCCACCGCCGAGCAGAATCTGGCCGCCTATGAGAGCGCCAAGGCCGCCCTGGCCTCGGCCAAGGCCCAGCGGCTGGACCGCGTGATCCGCGCGCCGTTCTCGGGCCGCGTGGGGATCTCCGACGTCGCCCCGGGCACGCTGATCGCGCCGGGCGGGGCCATCGTCAGCCTGGACGACGCCTCGGTCGTGCGGGTCGATTTCTCGGTGCCCGACCGCTACCTCGCCACCCTGCGCGACGGCCTGCCGATCAAGGCCAGCCCCGACGCGCTGCCGGGCGAGACCTTCCAGGGCCAGATCGCCCAGATCGACACCCGCATCGACGCGGCCACCCGCGCCATCAAGGCCCGCGCCGAGTTCCCCAACCCCGGCGGCCGGCTGAAGCCGGGCATGCTGGTCAAGGTCGCCATCGACCAGGGCGTGCGCCAGGGCCTGGCCGTGCCGGAAGCGGCCGTTCAGTTCGAAGGCCAGCAGGCCTCGGTGTTCCTCGTCGCCAAGGGCGAGAAGGGTCAGGTCGCCCGCCGCACCAACATCACCACCGGCCTCACGGCCGACGGCTTCGTCGAGATCCGCTCGGGCCTGAAGGCCGGCGACCTGGTGGTGGCCGACGGCCTCAACCGCGTGCAGGACGGCGGCGCGGTGCGCGACGTGGCCAAGCCGGCCGGTGGCCCGGGCGGCCAAGGCGGCAAGCCCCAAGACCGTAAGGCCGGCTGATGCTGTCCGACATCTCCGTCCGCCGCCCGGTATTCGCCGCCGTCGCGGCGATCATCCTGTGCGTCATCGGCCTGGCGGCCTTCGGCTCGCTGCCGATCCGCGAACTGCCCAATGTCGACCCGCCGGTGGTGTCGATCTCGACCGTCTATCGCGGCGCCTCGGCCGAGGTCATCGAAGAGCGCATCACCCAGGTGATCGAGCGCCAGGTCTCGGGCATCCAGGGCATCGACCGGGTCAACAGCTCCTCGCGCGACGGCCGCTCGCAGATCAGCATCACCTTCCGCCTGGACCGCGACCTGGACGCCGCCGCCAACGACGTGCGCGACGCCGTCAGCCGGGTCTCGGCCAACCTGCCCGACCAGGCCGACCCGCCGCAGATCGCCAAGGCCAACGCCGACGCCTCGCCGATCATCATCCTGAACCTGACCTCGACGACCCTGGATCCGCTGGAACTGGCCGACTACGCCGACCGCTACCTGGTCGAGCGGATGTCGACCATCGACGGCGTGGCTCAGGCCAACCTGTTCGGGGCCAAGATCTACGCCATGCGCATCTGGCTGAACGCCGACGCCATGGCCGCCCGGGGCGTGACCGTCAGCGACGTCGAGGACGCGCTGAACGCCCAGAACCTGGAACTGCCGGCCGGTTCGCTGGAAAGCAGCGCCAAGGACTTCACCATCCGCGTGGCCCGCGCCTACGCCACGCCGGCCGACTTCGCCCGCCTGCCGATCCGGGCCGCGGACGGCAACGGTTTCGTGCTGCGCCTGTCGGACGTGGCCCGCATCGAGGAAGGCCCGGACGAGCGCCGCCGCCTGTTCCGGGGCAACGGCGTCGACCAGGTCGGCATCGGCCTGACCCGCCAGTCGCAGGCCAACGACGTCGCCATCTCCGACGCCGTCCGCAAGGAGGTGGAGGTCATCAACCAGACCCTGCCGCCCGGCACCAAGCTGGTGGTGGCCGTGGACAACTCGGTGTTCACCGCCGAGGCCATCCACGAGGTCTGGATCACCATGGGCATGTCCGTGGCCCTGGTGGCCCTGGTCAACCTGATCTTCCTGGGCAGCTGGCGCTCGGCGCTGATCCCCTCGATCGTCGCGCCGATCTGCATCCTGTCGACCTTCATCGTGCTGGCCCCGCTGGGCTTCTCGCTGAACCTGCTGACCTTGCTGGCCCTCGTGCTGGCCGTCGGCCTCGTCGTCGACGACGCCATCGTCGTGGTCGAGAACATCCAGCGCCGGGTGGACGAGGGCGAGCCGGCCCTGATCGCCGCCCAGCGTGGCTCGCGCCAGGTGTTCTTCGCGGTGGTGGCCACCACGATCGTGCTGATCTCGGTGTTCGCGCCGCTGATGTTCCTGCCCGGCTATATCGGCCGCCTGTTCGTCGAACTGGCCGTGGCCATCGCCGCGGCCGTGGCCTTCTCGGCGCTGCTGGCGCTGAGCCTGTCGCCGATGATGGCCTCCAAGCTGCTCAAGCCCGCGCACGGCGGGGGCTGGTTCAACAAGCGCATGGACTGGGCGATGGATCGGCTGAAGGAAAGCTACCGCGCCTCGCTCGAGAGCCTGCTGGGGGTGCGCGCCGCCAGCTTCGCCGCCGGCGGGGCGGTGATCCTGCTGGCAGGTTTCGCGGCGCTGCTGTTCGTCAGCCTGCCCAAGGAACTGGTGCCGGCCGAGGACCGCGGCCGCGTCGACATCCAGATCAGCGCGCCCGAAGGCGCCGGTTTCGACTACACCGCCGGCATCGGCGCCAAGATCGAGAAGATCATGGCCCGCTACCGCGAGGACGGCATCGCCGAACGCACCATCCTGACCATCCCGCGCTTTGGCCAGAGCCAGTTCAACTCGGGCAACGGCGTGGTGGTGCTCAAAGGTTGGGGCGAGCGCGACAAGACCGCCGACGACGTGGCGGCCGAGCTCAACAAGGACCTCTCGAAGATCACCGGCGTGCGCGCCGTGGCCAGCGTTCGCGGCGCCTTCCAGCGCGGCGGCGGCGGTGGTGGCGGGGGCGGCACCAATGTCGACCTGATCGCCGTGGGCAACGACTACGTGCAGCTGTCCAACTGGCTGAAGCCGATCCTGGCCGCTGCTCAGGAGAACCCGGGCTTCTCGCGCCCGCGCATCGACTACGAGCCGACCGCGCCGCGCCTGTCGGTGCAGATCGATCTCGACAAGGCCGCCAGCCTCGGCGTCTCGGCCCAGGCCGTGGGCCGGGCGCTGGAGACCATGTTCGGTTCGCGCCAGGCGACGACCTACATCAAGAACGGCCAGGAATACGACGTCATCCTGCAGACCGAACTCGATCAGCGCCGCAGCGTCGCCGATCTCGACAAGCTGCAGGTGCGCACCAACGCCGGCGGCCTGGTGCCGCTGTCGACGGTGGTGAAGACCGAGCTGCGCGGCGACACTCCGGATCGTCCGCGCGTCGACCGCCTGCGCTCGGTGACCCTGACCACCCAGCTGTCGCCGGGTTACACCGTCGAGGACGCCGTGAGCTTCTTCCAGCAGCAGGCCTCGCAGCATCCGACCCCCGGCGTCAGCATCAAGTGGGGCGGCCAGGCCAAGGACTACCTGGAAGGCTCGGGCGGCATCGCCATCGCCTTCGGCCTCGCCCTGCTGCTGGTCTTCCTGGTGCTGGCCGCGCAGTTCGAAAGCTGGATCCATCCGGCGGTGATCATGCTGACCGTGCCGCTGGCGGTGCTGGGCGGCCTGTTCGGCCTGGTCATGGCCGGCTCGACCATCAACACCTACAGCCAGATCGGCCTGATCATCCTGATCGGCATCGCCGCCAAGAACGGCATCCTGATCGTCGAGTTCGCCAACCAGCTGCGCGACGAGGGCCTGAAGGTCACCGAGGCGGTGATCGAGGCGGCGGCCCTGCGCCTGCGCCCGATCATCATGACCTCGATCGCCACGGCCATGGGCGCCTTGCCGCTGCTTCTCTGGACAGGGGCCGGGGCGGGAAGCCGCCAGACGATCGGGGCCGTGATCTTCTTCGGCGCGATCGTGGCGACCCTGCTAACGCTGTTCATCGTTCCGGTGTTCTACAACCTGCTCGCACGCTTCACGAAATCTCCGGAGTGGACGGCGCGGCAGATCGAGGACTATGAAGCGCGCGAAAAGGCGGGCGAGGGGCATACCTCACCCGTATAAACGGGTGAGGAAGCATGGCTGACGGGTCTCTGACGGCCAAGCGGCAGGAAATCGCGCTGCTGCGGCGTCTCGAGGAACGCATTCTCTGGCTGGCGTCGTGGACGATCCACAACGCCAACCACCTTCGCGAAAGCCGCGACGGGCTGAAGGTCGGCGGTCACCAGGCCTCCTGCGCCTCGATGACCACCCTGATGACGGCGCTCTACATGAAGGCGCTGCGGCCGCAGGATCGGGTGGCCGTCAAGCCGCACGCCAGCCCCGTCTTCCACGCCATCCAGCACCTGTTCGGCCGCCAGAGCCTGGACAAGCTGAAGGCCTTCCGCGCCCTGGGCGGCGCGCAGTCCTATCCCTCTCGCACCAAGGACGTCGACGACGTCGACTTCTCGACCGGCTCGGTGGGCCTGGGCGTGGCGGTCACCGCCTTCGCCTCGCTGGCCCAGGACTACCTGGCCGCGCGGGGCTCGGTGAAGCCCGAGAGCATGGGGCGGATGATCTCGCTGCTGGGCGACGCCGAGCTGGACGAGGGCAACATCTACGAAGCCCTGATCGAGGCCTGCAAGCACGACCTGCGCAACACCTGGTGGATCGTCGACTACAACCGCCAGAGCCTGGACGCGACGACCAAGGACCGGATGTTCACTCGCTACGGCGAGATCTTCGAGGCCGCCGGCTGGACCGTCGAGACCCTGAAGTGGTCCAAGCGCCAGCGCGAAGCGTTCGAGCGGCCGGGCGGGGCGGCGCTGAAGGCCTGGATCGAGACCGCGCCCAACGACCTCTATTCGGCCCTGACCTATCAGGGCGGGGCGGCCTGGCGCGAGCGGCTGGCCACCGACCTGGCCGGGGACCCCGACGCCCTGGCGCTGATCGGCGCATACAAGGACGTCGACCTCGGTGAGCTGATGACCGAACTGGGCGGCCACTGCCTGGAGACGATCCTGGAGGCCTTCGAGCGGGCCTCGCGCGACGACGCCCCCCGGTTCTTCATCGCCTACACCGTCAAGGGCCTGCGGTTGCCGTTCCAGGGCCACAAGGACAACCACGCGGGCCTGATGAACCCCACCCAGATCGCCGAGCTGCGCGAGCGGCTGGGCGTGGTCGAGGGCGAGGAGTGGGACGCGCTGTCGGGCCTGTCCTCGGCCGAGCGCACGGCCCTGAAGGGCCTCGTCGCCCGCGCGCCCTTCGCGGTCGCCAACGATCGCAACTACACGGCGGCGACCGTGGCGACGCCGACGCCGGACGAACTGCTGTCCGCGGTGGCCGCCAAGGGGGAGGGAAGCGGCGAGCAGTCGACCCAGGCCGCCTTCGGCAAGGTCATGTTCGACATCGCCGCCCGCAAGGACGAGTTCGCAGGCCGGGTGGTGACCACCTCGCCGGACGTGACGGTGTCGACCAACCTGGGCGGCTTCGTGAACCGGCGTGGCGTGTTCCATCGCCGGGCCCACGAGGACGTCTTCAAGCGCCGCCGCATCCCCTCGGCCCAGGTGTGGTCGATGGGCGAGACAGGGCAGCACGTCGAGCTGGGCATCGCGGAGAACAACCTGTTCATCGCCCTGGCGGCCCTGGGCCTGACCGCGCCGCTGTTCGGCGAGCGCCTGTTCCCGATCGGCACGCTCTACGACCCCTTCATCGCCCGGGGCCTCGATGCCCTGAACTACGCCTGCTACCAGGACGCCCGCTTCCTGCTGGTCGCCACGCCCTCGGGCCTGACGCTGGCCCCCGAAGGGGGCGCGCACCAGTCGATCGGATCGCCCCTCATCGGCATGAGCCAGCCAGGGCTGGATGCTTACGAACCCGCCTTCGCCGACGAGACGGCGGTGCTGATGGCCCACGCCTTCGAACGGATCCAGGCCGCCGACGGGTGCTCGACCTACCTGCGCCTGTCCACGCGCTCGATCGCCCAGCCCGAACGCGGCGACGCGGCCTGGAAGCAGGGCGTGGTCGAGGGCGCCTACTGGCTGAAGCCCCCGGCCCCGGATGCGCGCCTGGCTATCGTCTACAGCGGGGCCCTGGCCCCCGAGGCGCTGGAGGCGCACGCGGCGCTTCTGGAGGACGAGCCGGGGGCGGGCCTGCTGGCCGTGACCTCGGCCGACGTGCTGCACCGCGACTGGACCGCCGCCGGCCGCTCGCGCTGGACGCTGGGCGAAAAGCAGGTCTCGACGGTGGAGCGGCTGCTGGCCGACCTGCCGCGCGAGGCGGGCCTGGTGACCCTGGTCGACGGCGCGCCGGCGACGCTGTCCTGGCTGGGGTCGGTGCATGGTCACCGCCTGCGGGCGCTGGGCCTGGAGACCTTCGGCCAGTCGGGGGATTTGCCGGATCTGTATTCGAAGTACCGTCTCGACGCGGAGGCGGTTCTGGACGCCTGCGCGGACCTGCTGGCTTAGGGGGAGGGCCCCCTCCGGCCCTCTGGGCCACCTCCCCCCAGAGGGGGAGGATCTGGTCAACGGGATGCTCCCCCCTCTGGGGGAGCTGTCGCGGAGCGACTGAGGGGGCCGCCGAAGGCGGTCTACCGCGTACCAGGATCCGGCAGCGGGTCGATCCCCACGATAAGGTCGTCGCGGATCAGGTAGGCGATGATGGCGGTGTTCTGCGACCACAGGCGGCCGTCGGGGCGGCGCAGGGCGATCTCGACGTCGGCATGGACCCAGCCGTCGGTCTGGCGGCGCACGCGCATCAGGCTGATCTCGACGCCGGCCATGGCGAACTGGCGCTCGAAATAGCCTCGCGCGGCCTCCAGGCCCACCACTTCGCCGCCTTCCAGCACGTTGGCGAAGGCGACGTCGGGATGCAGCTGGGCGACCACGGCTTCGAGGTCGCGGCGGCGCGTCGCCTCGAAGTGCCGGGTCAGCAACACTTCCGCCTTCGCCATGCTTACGCCTCGTCCAAACGCTCGACGATATCCATGCGCGACACGCGCTCGCCTTGGAACGTGTAGATATGTCGCACGCAGCTGTCGGACCAGAGCCGGCCCTCCAGGTTATGCACAGTCTGGTTCGTGGCGACGGAAACGCGACCGTCCTCCAGAACCGTGAACTCCATGGGCGCGGCCTCGACCCGGACCATGCCGTCGCGCCGCGCCCAGAAGGCCCGCATCGCCTCGACCCCCACGACCCGGCCGCCGCCGATCTGGTCTGGCCAGTCGACGGCGGGATCCAGCTCGGCCGCGAAGGCGTCGAAGTCGCCCTTGTTGTAGGCGTCGTAGAGCCGGGTCAGGAGGGCGATGCGGGGTGTCATGGGGCCGATGGGGCGGGGGGCGGCGTGGCGGGGGCTGTCGCCGTTGCGGGCTCGGGCGTGTAGCCGGTCTCGACCTTCAGATAGGCGATCAGGTCGATCCGGTCCTTGGGATTGGACAGGCCCGCGAAGGTCATCTTGGTGCCCGGCAGGAAGGTGCGCGGGTTGTCGAGCCAGTGGTCCAGATGCTCGGCGTCCCAGGTGAAGCCGGCGTTCTTGACGGCGTCCGAGTAGGCGTACTTCGGATGGGTCCCGGCCTTGCGGCCGAACACGCCGTAGAGGTTGGGACCGGTCATGTTGGGGCCGCCCGGCGTGATCGTGTGGCACGAGCGGCAGAGGGCGAACTTGCTCTGGCCGTTCAGCAGGTCGCCGGTGTTGTAGGGGGCGGGGAGGGCGGCCAGGGCGGCGGCCTTCTCGGCGGGGGTCGGAGGCGGCGCGGGCGGTGGCGCGGCGGCGCCTTCACCGGAGGTTTCGCCGCCCTTCGAGCAGGCGGCCAGAGACAGGCTGATGGAAAGGCAGAGCGTCGCGGTGGCGACGACGGTGAGGGTACGCATCACAATCCCCGTAGGCGTTATGTCGCAAGGCTTGCGACGCCGCGCCGCATTCAAATCCAAGCCGGTTTCTGACCCGTGAATTCATCGCGGAACGACGTTATTCGGTCAAGGTCTTGCCGCAGTTCAAAACGGCTCCCTGCGACATCGTCTGCTATCCACCGGGATTCGTTCGGAAAATGTGATTTCGAGAACCGTGGGTATGCACGGAAGAATTTGACCGTCGTTAACCATGATTCTACCGAAGAAGGGCGGGGGCTGATCCCGCACCCTTAAGAAGCGGAAACCGTCATGGACTGGAACGAGGAACGTACCGCCACGCTCAGGAAGTTGTGGCTCGAAGGGTTGAGCGCCAGCCAGGTGGCGCGCCAATTGGGCGGCGTCAGCCGCAGCGCCGTCATCGGCAAGATCCACCGCCTGGGCATCACCGTCCGCGAAACGCCGGTGCGCCAGCGCGCCGTCACCGTCCGGGTGTCGCGCCAGGCCCCGCGGGCCCGCACCAGCGCCCCGGCCCAGGCTCGTCCGGCCGCCCGGGCCCTGACCTCGGTGATGGAAGAGCTGACCCCCACGGCCGGCATTCTCGACCTGTCGATGCACTCGTGCCGCTGGCCGATCGGCAATCCGGACGCCGGCGACTTCGGCTTCTGCGGCCGCGAAACCACCAGCAAGCGCGCCTCGTACTGCCCCGACCACACCCAGGGCGCCTTCCGCCGCTTCCAGAGCTCGGCCGACATCGACGCCTGGACCCGCCAGAGCCTGCCCCAGGAACGTCGCGTCCTCTGACGCGCCCTTAAGCCCTCTCAGAGAGAGACATCCCATGATCCTCATCGAGAACGCCGCCGGCAGCAGCCAGGTGATCACGATCATCCAGGAATTCGCGGGCCACTCGGTCTCGCGCGACCTGCAGCCGGGCGACGCCGCCCGCATCCCGGTCGGCCAGTTCAAGTCGATCGTCGTGCGTGAGACCTATCCCGAAGACTGGATGAGCCGAGTGCGCAGCCGCCAGGCCGCCGCCTGAGATTCGACCAGCGGTACGATCTTCGCGGAACAGCGCGCTCGCCCGTAGGGAGGCTGGAGCCAAGCGCTGAGGATCGCGAAGCCGGACCGGCGCAGTACGTCTAGACAGTCCGCGTAAAGAACGACCCCCGCGAACCCGGTTCGCGGGGGTCGTCTTTTGTCAGGCCCGGGACAAGCCTCAGACTTGGGGCGAGGCCGGCGCGGTGGCGCGGATCAGCTCGTTCAGCAGCAGGCGGCCGCGCGGCCAGGCGCCGTGGCCGGAGTCGACGTTGATGTGGCCGGCCCGGCCCAGGTCGACGAAGCGCGAACCCCAGCCCCGGGCGAAGGCCTCGGCCCGGTCGATGGCCACATAGGGGTCGTCGCGGCTGGCCACCACCAATGAAGGGAAGGGCAGGCGCGGGCGGGGGATCGGCGAGAAGCCGATCAGCAGGCGCCCGGCCGGGCCCTCGCGGTTGACGTCGGCCGGCGCCACCAGCAGGGCGCCGCGCACGCCCCGGCCGCCGGTCACGTGGGCCAGGTGGCAGACCAGGGCGCAGCCCAGGCTGTGGGCCACCAGGATCGCGCCGGGCCGGCTGCGCACGGCCTCGGCCAGGCTGATGGTCCAGTCGCCCAGGGCGGGCCGCTCCCAGTCGACCTGGTCCACGCGCTCGGCGTTGGGCAGGGCGCGCTCCCAATGGCTCTGCCAGTGGTCGGGGCCGGAGTTGTAGAGGCCGGGCACGATCAGGATCGGCGGATCGGCGGCGGGATCGGGCGACGAGATGAAAGACATCGCTGAACTCTTCAAGACGGGACCGCGCGAAGCGGATTTGTGCTGCTTGTCGCTCCCGCGAGGCGGGAGGATCAAACCAGATCAATTCAATAGGAATTGAGAAGTGCTGATGACACCATGCTGGCAGCAGGCCGCCTTGCCCTCGATCCGGGGAACGCCCAAGCTCGCGATCCGTTTTGGACAACGGCCCGCGCGCGGGGCCGGACAACGCCAGGAGCGTGCATGAGTCCCGACGACACCTTCGTCCTGACGTCCGTCGCCGAGGCCGCCGATACGCCGCTGGCCCGCTATCGCGCCGTGCGCGAGCGGACCGAGGCCCTGGCCGCGCCGCTATCGCCCGAGGACCAGGCGGCCCAGTCGATGCCCGACGCCAGCCCGACCAAGTGGCACCGGGGCCATACGACCTGGTTCTTCGAGACCTTCCTGCTGGCCCCGTACGCGCCGGGCTACAAGCCGTATGACCCGGCCTTCGGCTACATCTTCAACTCGTACTACGAAGCCATGGGGCCGCGGCAGCCGCGGCCGCAGCGGGGACTGCTGACCCGGCCCTCCTGCGCCGAGGTCGGGGCCTATCGCCGGCACGTCGACGCGGCCATGGCCCGGTTGCTGTCGGGTCCGCTGTCGCCCGAGCTGATGGAGCGGCTGGACCTGGGCCTGGCGCACGAGGAGCAGCACCAGGAGCTGCTGCTGATGGACATCCAGCACCTGTTCGCCCAGTCGCCGCTGTATCCGGCCTATCGCGAGCGCCCGGATCCGCCGCGGCCGGCCGTCCCGGCGCCGGGCTTCGTCGGCTTCGAGGGCGGTCTGGCGACGATCGGCGCGGACGAGGGGGTCTTCGCCTTCGACAACGAGCGGCCCCGCCATCGCGTGTTCCTCGAGCCCTTCCGCCTGGCCGACCGCCTGACCACCAACGGCGAGTGGCTGGGCTTCATGGAGGACGGCGGCTACGAGCGGGCCGAGTTCTGGCTGTCGGACGGCTGGGCCACGGTCCAGGAGCAGGGCTGGCGTGCGCCGCTCTACTGGCGCCAGGACGAGGACGGCGCCTGGAGCGAGTTCGGCTTGGCCGGCCGCCGGCCGTTGGATCCGGCCGCGCCGGTGGCCCACGTCAGCTATTACGAGGCGGCCGCCTTCGCGGCCTGGGCCGGCGCGCGCCTGCCCACCGAGGCCGAATGGGAGCTGGCCGCGCGCTCCGGCAAGGACCTGCGTCAGATGTCGGGCGAGGCCTGGCAGTGGACCGCCAGCGCCTATGCGCCCTATCCGGGATTCCGGGCGGGGGCAGGGGCCCTGGGCGAGTACAACGGCAAGTTCATGGTCAACCAGATGGTCCTGCGCGGCGGGGCGGCGGGTACGCCGCCGGGCCATGCGCGGGCCAGCTATCGCAACTTCTTCCATCCCGCCCTGCGCTGGATGTTCTCGGGCGTGCGCCTGGCGCGCGACGGGGCGGGCGGCCGCGAGAAAGCCATGGACGCCGGATTCCGCGAAGACGTGCTGGCCGGCCTGACCGCCAGCCCCAAGAGCCTGCCCAGCAAGTATTTCTACGACGCCGAGGGCTCGCGGCTGTTCGAGGAGATCACGGTGCTGCCGGAATATTATCCGACCCGCACCGAGACGGCGCTGCTGCGCCGCATCGCGCCCGAGATCGCCGCCCGCATTCCGGAAGGCGCGGCGATGATCGAGTTCGGCAGCGGGGCCAGCACCAAGACCCGCATCGTGCTGGACGCCGCGCCGCAGCTGGCCGTCTACGCGCCGATGGACATCAGCGCCTCGGCCCTGGACGCGGCGGCGGCCGCGATCCGCGCCGACTATCCCAAGCTGGCCGTAGCGCCGGCCGTGGGCGATTTCACCCATCCGCTGGGCTTGCCGGCCGCCGCGCGCGGCCGGCCGACGGTCGGCTTCTTCCCGGGCTCGACGATCGGCAATTTCCCGACGGACGAGGCGACCGCCTTCCTGGTCGCGGCGCGCGAGTTGCTGGGGCCGGGGGCTCTGTTCGTGGTCGGGGCCGACATCGCCAAGGGCGAGGACGTGCTGATCCCGGCCTATGACGACGCGGCGGGCGTGACCGCGGCGTTCAACAAGAATCTGCTTGTCCGCATCAATCGCGAACTGGAAGGCGGCTTCGACCTGGCCGCCTTCGCTCACCGGGCGGTCTGGAACGCCGTCGAGAGCCGGATCGAGATGCATCTGGTCAGCCTGCGCGACCAGACTGTGAAGATCGCCGGCCGGTCCATCGCCTTCGCCGCCGGCGAGACCATCCACACCGAGAATTCCTACAAGTACGACCCCGACGCCTTCGCTTCGATGGCGCAGAAGGCCGGTTGGCGCGTCGAGGCGCGCTGGATCAGCGAGGCGCCGGCGTTCGGCGTCTTCGCGCTTCGCTCCTGAGAAGCGGAAAAGAAGAAGTCGCGGCCGGCCGCTGGATGGCGGACAGCCCAAGAGCCCGGATCGGCAAGACCGATCCGGGCTCTAAAATCCTGATACGTGCGCCACCACCGTCGGCTGCGTCGCCCGTCCCCCCCTCGGCCGCGGCATTCCTAGAGGTCGCGAGCGCCGAGGCGGCCGCCGCCACGCGACGAGGAACCGCCCTTGCGGCCGGCATTGGCGGCCAGGTCGCGGTCCTTGGCGAAGCTGCGCTTCTCACTGGGGACGCTGGCGCCGCCCTTGCGAGCTATCTCGCGGCGGCGTTCCGGATCCATGGCGGCGAAGCCTCGGCGGCCGCGGGGCCGTTCGCTGTCGAGGTCCATGTCTTGCTCCTAATCGGGACTGGTAACGGGAGGGAACGGGGCCGGAGCGGCGTCATAGGGCCGATCGTCGCCCGGCTGCACCGGAGGCGGCTGCAGCGGGACTTCGTCGGGCGTCGAGCCCGGCGGATCGTCCGGCGTTTGCGGCTCCAGCGGAGGCGGTGCGTCGGGGTCGGTCATGGCGTCGTTCCAGTGTTCCGGTGAAGTAACCGGTGAAGCCGAGTTCGGTTTCACGTGTCAGGCGAGACAAATGCAGCGTTAAGGACGATTGTCTGGGGAAAAGGCAGGCTGAGAGCGATGCGCAAGAGCACCTTGGAAGGTGGTAAATCCTCATTAATTACAAGGCACTGGAGGCTCTTTGTCGGCGTTCTGGCGGGGCTTCTTGGATGGCTTTTCGCCCGCCAGATAAATCTGCCCGAAAGCACGCATATTTTGATCGGGTGGGACTTCGGCGCCGCGATTTACGCCGTTCTGCTGTGGCGCCTGTTCCTCACCGCCGACGAGGCGACGCTGCGGGCCAAGGCGGCGGCCGAGGACGAGGGACGTTCTTTGATCCTGCTGATCGTGCTGTCGGCGATCGCCGCCAGCCTGGCCGCGGTGGTGGCCGCGATGATCGGGGCGCGCGCGCAGGCGGCCTTCGCCAGGAACCTGACGGCGGCCTGCGCGGGGGTGACCCTGGTGCTGTCGTGGATCGTGCTGCACTCGGTGTTCGTGCTGCACTACGCCCACCGCCATTTCGGCGCGGGGGCGGGGAAGGGCGGGTTCGGCTTTCCCGGCGAGCCGGCCCGCACCTACAAGGACTTCGTCTACCTGGCCTTCAGCATCGGGGCGACCTTCCAGGTCTCCGACAACGACGTGCGCACCGGGGCGCTGCGCAACCTGGTCACCGCTCACGCCGTGACGGCCTATTTCTACAACACCGCCATCCTGGCCCTGGGCATCAACATCATCGCCGGGGTGGTGGCGGGGTGAGGGGCGCTAGCGGGGCGGGCGGCGGCCGCCCTTGCCGCGCCGGCCGCCTTCGCGCGGATCTTCCTCGCCGCTCATGATGCGCTGGACGCGGGTCTGGGGCAGTTCGGCCAGGGTCAGGCGGCCGTCGCCGTCCTTGTCGAGCAGCTTGAAGCGGGCGTTGGCCGCGCGGGTCGCCTCGTCGCGGGTGATGCGACGGTTGAAGTCGGCGTCGGCGCCCATCACCGGCTGGGGCTCGGCCAACAGGGCGTAGGGCGTGGCGCCCAGCAGCATGTTGCCAAGGCCGCCGTCGCGGCGGGGGCGCGGACCCTCGCCGTCGGGGCCGTCGCCGCCCGAGGGCGGGGCCTGCTGCGGCATGGCCGAGGCCTGGACGATCTCGGGGGCGATGTCGCGTTCGTAGGCCGAGACCTCGAAACCGTCGAGGACGCCCGACCTGTCGGTATCGAGCCTGTCGAAGAAGCGCAGGGAGTCGGCGACGAACTCCTCGCGGGTCAGCACGCCGTCGTGGTCGGCGTCGGCGCCGGAAAGCCACAGGGCGACCGGGTAGGGCTGGCCCGGATCGGCGCGGAACGGCTCGCCGGCCGGGCTGATGAACACCTGCTTGCCGCCGCCCATGCGCGGGCCGCTGGGGCCGCCGGGGCCGCCTTCGCCCGGAGGCGGACCGCCGCCGAAGCCGGGACGGCCGCCCGGACCGCCGGGGCCGCGGCCGCCCGGTCCATCCGGCGGGGCGTGGCCGCAGGCGGCGAGCGAAAGGGCGGCGAGGGCCAGGAGAGGCAAGGCGCGTGCGGTCATGGAAAGAAGCTCCTTCCCTCCGCTTGAAGCCCCGCCGCATTGCGCGGTTATGTCGTCACGGCCGCGCTTGATTGCGCGGCCGCAACAGACGTCAGGCCGGCAGGATCACGCGGGCCCGCAGGCCGCCTTCGGAACGGTTCAGCAGGGTCACGTCGCCGCCGTGGGCCCGAGCCAGCGAGCGGACCACGGCCAGGCCCAGGCCGATGCCGCCGGTCTCGCGATTGCGCGAAGGCTCGCCCCGGAAGAACGGCTCGAACACGCGCTCGAGCTCGCCGGAAGGCACGCCGGGACCGTCGTCGTCGATCTCCAGGATCGCGCCGCCGCCCTGGCGATAGACCCGGCCGCGCGCGGCGCCGCCGTACTTGAGGGCGTTCTCGACCAGATTGGTGACCAGGCGCTTGAGGGCGATGGGGTCGCCCTCGATGACGATCCTCTCGCTCTCCTCGGCCGTGGCGTCGCCGCCGGTCTCGGCCGCCTCGTCCATGACGCTTTCCAGCAGCGAGGCCAGTTCCAGCTTGGTGCGCTCGGCCGGACGGCTGGTGTCGCGCACGAAGGCCAGGGTAGCCGAGATCATGGCCTCCATCTGGTCGATGTCGCTCTCCAGCTTGCTGCGGACGTCGTCGGGCGTGGTCTCGATGCGGAAGCGCAGGCGGGTCAGCGGGGTGCGCAGGTCGTGGGCCACCGCGCCGATCATGGCGGTGCGGTCCTCGACGTAGCGGCGCAGGCGCTCCTGCATCTCGTTGAAGGCGTTGGCGGCGGCGGCCACCTCGGCCGAACCCGACAGGCTGAGCGGCGGCGCGCGCGGGTCGCGGCCCAGGCGCTCGGCGGCGGCGGCGAAGGCGGTGATCGGGCCGGCCAGGCGACGGGCGAACAGCCAGGCCAGCGGCGACACGGCGACGACCGACAAGACCAGGATCAGCAGGATCCGCACCTGCCAGGTGTCGCGCAGGACGGTGAACTTGGGCTCGACCACCAGCCAGCGGCCGTCGGTCTGTCGAATGCCCAGCTCGAAATCGCCGAACAGGAAGGGCTCGTCGCGCATGACGGCCGCGATGCGGTCAGCGAGGATCTGGACGCCGGGAGGCTTCGGGCCGGCCGCGCCAGGCGGCGGCGGCGGAGGGCCGCCGGGGCCGCCTGGCCCAGGACCGGGGCGCGGACCGCCAGGACCTGGCGGGGGCGGCGGCCCCTTCTGCCGGGCGGTGCGGACGAAGAAGCGGGGGCCGTTCTCGGTGCGGATCGAGATCCGGTCGACCGGCACGTTCAGCTCGCGGCCGATGGCGGCTTTGAACTCGGCGCGGCGCTGGGAGTCCTCGCCGTCGGGCTTGATGCTGGCGCGGTGGCGGACCGTCAGGGGGCGACCGTCGCGGGGATGCACGGTTTCGCCGGTCTTCAGCGCCCGGCTGATCTCGCTGAGCTTATAGAGCTCGGGAGGCGGGGGCGGCACGTTGAACACGACCGCCACGCAGATCAGGATCGTAGCGACCAGTGTGACGAGCGCCAGTCCCAGGGCCTGGGCGAACAGGGGCGCGCCGCCGCGCCCCGGGACTGCGAACTTCATGGCGTGCGGGTGACCTTGGGCGTGAACATGTAGCCCTCGCTGCGGATCGTGCGGATCAGCTCGCCGCCGCCGCCGTCGTCGAGCTTGCGGCGAAGCCGGCTGATCTGGACGTCGATGGCGCGATCATAGGCGTCGCTGTCGCGGCCGCGGGCGAGATCGAGCAGCTGGTCGCGGGTCAGCACGCGCTGCGGGCGTTCGACGAAGGCGCGCAGCAGCGAGAACTCGCCGCTGGAGAGATTGACCACCACCGACTGCGGCGAGCGCAGTTCACGGCGGACGAGGTCGAGGCGCCAGCCGGCGAACTCGCAGGCAGCCCCCATGGTGTCGTCGCTGGAGCGCGGCTCGGTGCGGCGGCGCAGCACGGCGCGCACGCGGGCCAGCAGCTCGCGCGGATTGCACGGCTTGGGCAGGTAGTCGTCGGCGCCGAGCTCGAGGCCGACGATGCGGTCGGTCTCCTCGCCCATGGCCGAGAGCATGATGATGGCGGGGCCGTCCTGGGCGGCCAGGCGGCGGCAGATGGCCAGGCCGTCTTCGCCCGGCAGCATGACGTCGAGCACCACCAGGTCGACCGGGCCCTTGGCCAGGGCCTGCTCCATGGTGCGCGCGTCCTGGGCCGTGTCGACGACATAGCCATGGCGGACGAGGAAATCGGACACGACGTCGCGGATGCCCGGATCGTCGTCGACGATCAGGATGCGGGCGCCGGCGCCCTTGGCGGTGTCCGCGACGGCGGCGGACGAGGCGGTGGTCGGGGAGGTCTCCATGCCGATGGTCCTTTCATGCCCCTGTCACCGTCAGATTTCACGCTTGCAACAGGCGCGCAACCTGATCGTGGCCCCCTAGCGTCAAATCGCCACGGAGCGTCTTCATGAACCGACTCGTTTCCACCGTCCTTGGATTGTCGTTGCTCGGGGCCGCCGCGGCCCACGCCCAGCCGGGTCCCGGCATGCGCGGCCCGGACGCCGACGGCGACGGCGTGGTCAGCGCCGCCGAGTACGAGGCCTCGGCCCTGCAGCGCTTCGAGCGCATGGACGCCAACAAGGACGGCGTCGTCGACGCGGCCGAGATCGAGGCGATCAAGCAGCGCTTCGCCCAGCGCGAGGGGCAGGGCGGTCCCGGCGGCGGTTTCGGCGGCCGGATGCTGGCCCAGCTGGCCGCCCAGGACGCCGACAAGGACGGCAGGATCACCAAGGACGAGGCCCTGGCCGCCGCCCGCGCCCAGTTCGCGGCCGCCGACAAGGACGGCGACGGCAAGCTGACCGGCGACGAGTTCCGCCCGGGCCCGCCCGGTGGCCCGCCGCCGCGTCAGTAGGAAGGTCTCACCCCGGCGAGCGGTTCACCGGAGCCGTGTAGCCGGGGCCCTTCATGGCCGCGACCGCGCGGTCGCCGACGAAGGGGTTGGTGCGCCGCTCGGCGCCGAAGCTCGACATCGGGCCGTGACCCGGCACGAAGCGGATATCGTCGCCCAGCGGCCACAGCTTGCCGGTGATGGCGTCGATCAGGTCCTGGTGGTTGCCGCGCGGGAAGTCGGTGCGGCCGATCGAGCCCTGGAACAGCACGTCGCCGACCTGGGCGAATTTGGTCTCGCGGTGGAAGAACACCACGTGGCCCGGCGTATGTCCCGGGCAGTGCAGCACCTCGAACTGCGTCTCGCCCAGGGTGACGACGTCGCCGTCCTCCAGCCAGCGGTCGGGCACGAAGATGCGCGCCTCGGGCATGCCGTACATCTCGCCGCTTTCCTGGATGCGGTCGATCCAGAACTGGTCGTCCTTATGGGGGCCCTCGATCGGGACGCCGGTCTTGGCCTTCAGCTCGGCGGCGCCGCCGGCGTGGTCCATGTGGCCGTGGGTGATCCAGATCTTCTCCAGGGTCAGGCCCTGGTCCGTCAGCGCGCGCAGCAGGCGGTCGACCTCGCCGCCCGGATCGATGATCGCGGCCTTCTTGGTCTTGGAGCACCAGACGATCGTGCAGTTCTGCTGCAACGGCGTGACCGGGGCGATGACGGCGCTGATGGGCGACGGGGTGGTCAAGGTGTCGGCTCCAAACGAAAACGGGCGGGAACCGGAGTTCCCGCCCGTCTGAACTAGAGACTACTGTCTCGAGATCAAGACCGTTCCTCGGGCGAGCCCGGGGCCGGAGCGCCCGGCATCGGCGGGACGGCCGTCGCCGGCGCGTTCGGATCCAGTTCCGGCACGTCGATCAGGCCGCGGCCCAGATGGCTCTTGCGGATGCCGTAGGCCAGGTAGATCGCCATGCCGATGGCGCCCCAGATCGGGAGCACCAGCATGGCTTCGGCCGGCAGGTTGAAGTAGAGGGCCGCGCAGCCGACCATGGCCAGCGGGGCCACGACCCAAACCAGCGGGGTCTTGAACGGACGGTGGCGGTTCGGATCCTTCACGCGCAGCACCATCACCGCGATCGCCACCATGAAGAAGGCGAACAGGGTGCCCGAGTTCGAGATGTCGGCCAGCTGGCCCACCGGGAAGAAGGCGGCGGCGATGGCGACGAAGATGCCCGTGACGATGGTCACGATGTAGGGCGTCTTGAACTTCGGGTGGATGGTGGCGAGCTTTTCCGGCAGCAGGCCGTCGCGGGCCATGACGAAGAAGATGCGGGTCTGGCCGTAGATCATCATCAGGATGACCGAAGGCAGGGCCAGGTTGGCGGCCAGGCCCAGCAGGTTGCCGACCACCGGCCAGTTGATCTCGCGCAGGACGTGGGCGAGGGCTTCGTTCGAGCAGACCAGGCGGCCGCTGTTGTCGGCCAGGGCGCAGGCGGCCTGGAAGGCGGCCGAACCGGGCTGGACGGCCGAGCCGTCGGCGCCGAACACCGGCTGGGCGCCGATGGCGCCGATCGCGCCGGCGGCGACCAGCAGGTAGAAGACGGTGCAGAGCGCCAGGCTGCCGATCAGGCCGATCGGCACGTTGCGCTGCGGGTTCTTGGTCTCTTCGGCGGCGGTCGACACCGCGTCGAAGCCGACATAGGCGAAGAAGATCGAGGCGGCGGCGCCGACGATGCCCATGCCGCTGGTGCCTTCCGGACCGAACCAGCCGTTGGGGGCGAAGGGCGAGAAGTTGCCGCTCTTGATGACCGGGATGGTCAGCACGATGAAGGCGGTCAGGGCGGTGACCTTGATGGCCACGAGCACGGCGTTGACGCGGGCGCTCTCGGTGGTGCCGAGCACCAGCAGGCCGGTCACGGCCAGGGCCACCAGGATGGCGGGGATGTTGACGATGCCGACGCTGAAGTCGGCCACCGGGATGAAGCCGTTCATCGACCAAGCCGGACCGGCCTTGAGGAGGGCGGGCCACTGGAAGCCCAGCGCGTTCTCGATCAGGCCGAGGAAGTAGCCGGACCAGCCGGCCGACACGGCGCTGGCCGCCACGGCGTATTCCAGGATCAGGGCCCAGCCGACCATCCAGGCCAGCGGCTCGCCCATCACGGCATAGGAATAGGTGTAGGCCGAGCCCGAGACGGGGACCATCGAGGCCAGTTCGGAGTAACAGAGCGCGGCGATGGCGCAGACGGCGCCGGCGATCACGAAGCTCCACATCATGCCGGGGCCGGCCTTCTGGGCGGCGGCGGCGGTCAGGACGAAGATCCCCGTACCGATGATGGCGCCCACCCCCAGCAGCGTCAGCTGGATCGGTCCGAGCGAGCGATGAAGGGATTTTTTCTCAGCCGTCGCAAGGATCGCATCAAGCGATTTAACGCGCCACATAGTTCCTCCTGGATAGGCAAGACTCCCCCCCGGGGGTCGCCTTTGGAAAATTTTGCGGACGGTGACCCGTTTATGAGCATGGGGTCAAGGCCGCGCCGCCGAAGCGCGTAAATGTTCTCCGCCGGGGAGGCTAGTCCAGTCCTGCTTGGCGTTGATCCCCAGCCCGGCTAAAGGCGGCGCGATGCTGCCCATTTTTCAGGCCATTCCCGCGCTCAAAGGCGCCTTGTCCGACCGCGAGACCGCCGTTCTCGTCGCGCCCCCCGGGGCGGGCAAGACCACGGCCGTTCCCTTGGCCCTGCTGGAGGAAGCGTGGGTCGGGCAGGGCAAGATCGTCATGCTGGAACCCCGCCGCCTGGCGGCCCGGGCGGCGGCCGCGCGCATGGCCCAGACCCTGGGCGAGGCGGTCGGCGAGACGGTCGGCTTTCGCGTGCGCCTGCAGTCGAAGGTGTCGGCCAGGACGCGCGTCGAGGTGGTCACCGAGGGCGTCTTCACACGGATGATTCTCGACGACCCCGGCCTGGACGGCGTGGCCTGCGTGATCTTCGACGAGTTCCACGAGCGCAGCCTGGACGCCGACCTGGGCCTGGCCCTGGCCCGCGACAGCCAGGGCCTGCTGCGCGAGGACCTGAAGATCCTGGTGATGTCGGCCACCCTGGACGGCGCGCGCGTCTCGGCCCTGCTGGGCGATGCGCCGGTGGTCGAGAGCGAGGGACGGATGTTCCCGGTCGAGACCCGCTATCTGGGCCGCGACGATCGGCAGCGGTTGGAGGAAAGGGTCGGTCGCGCGGTCGAGCGGGCCCTGGCCGAGGAGAGCGGCTCCGTCCTGGTCTTCCTGCCGGGCCAGGGCGAGATTCGCCGGGCCGAGAGCTGGTTGGCCGAGCGCCTGCGCCGCCCGGACGTCGATCTCGCTCCCTTGTACGGCGCGTTGGAGCCGGCCGAGCAGGATCGCGCCGTGCAGCCGGCGCCGGCCGGCCGCCGCAAGGTGGTGCTGGCCACATCGATCGCCGAGACCAGCCTGACCATCGAGGGCGTGCGGGTGGTCATCGACGCGGGCCTCTCCCGCGTGCCGCGCTTCGACCCGTCCAGCGGCTTGACCCGGCTGGAGACGGTGCGCGTGGCGCGCGCCGCCGCCGACCAGCGCCGGGGCCGCGCCGGCCGCACCGAGCCGGGCGTCTGCTACCGCCTGTGGGACGAGCCGGAGACCCGGGCCCTCACACCCTTCGCCCGGCCTGAGATCCTGGAGGCCGACCTGTCGCGCCTGGCCTTGGACCTGGCGCGCTGGGGCGCCAAGGACGCTGAAGGCCTAGCCTTCCTCGATCCGCCGCCCAAGGCCGCGTTCAGCGAGGCGCGGTCGCTGCTGAACCGCTTGCAGGCGCTTGACGCCAATGGCGGGCTGACGGCGCACGGCAAGGCGCTGTCGAACATGCCGCTCGCGCCCAGGCTGGCCCACATGGTCGCCCGCGCGGCCGCCAGCGGACAGGCGCACCGCGCCGCCGAGATCGCCGCCGTGCTCAGCGAGCAGGGCCTGGGCGGGCGGAGTGTCGATCTGCGCCAGCGGCTGGAGGGCTTTGGCCGTGACCGCACGCCGAGGGCCCGCGACGCCCGGGCGCTTGCCGAGCGCTGGTCGCGCCAGGCCGGCAAGCCCAGCGGCGCCGAGCCCCTGGACGACGCCCTGCTGCTGGCCGAGGCCTATCCCGAGCGGGTGGCCCGGGCCCGCGGCAAGCCCGGCGAGTACCAACTGGCCAGCGGCCGCGGCGTCTATCTGGAACCGACCGACGCCCTGGCCCGCGAGACCTGGCTGGCCGTCGGCGAGCTGGGCGGCGGCGACGCCCGCGACCGCATCCTGCTGGCCGCGCCTCTGGATGAAGAAGCCTTGCGCGCCGCCTTCGCCGACCGCCTGGTCGCCGAGGACCGGCTGGAGACCAGCGGCGGCGGCAGGCTGCGCGCCAAACGCCTGCTGCGCCTGGGCAAGCTGGTGGTCGACGAGAAGATCATAGAGAAGCCCGACCCGGCCCTGATCGCCGGGGCCCTGGCCGACCAGGTGCGGGCCGAGGGCCTGGCCGCCCTGAAGCTGGGCGAGCGGGGCAGGGGGCTGCTCGACCGCGTGGCCTTCCTGCGCGCCAACGATGGAGAGGCCTGGCCGGATCTGTCGGAAGCGGCCCTGGTCGCGCGGCTGGACGAATGGCTCGAACCCCTGCTGGCCGGGCGCTCGTCTCTGGCCAGCCTCGACGAGGGCACACTGGAGGCGGCGATCAAGACCCTGATCCCGTGGGACATGCAGGGCCGCATCGAGGCCCAGGCCCCCGCGCGCTTCACCGCCCCCACCGGCTCGACCTTCGCCATCGACTACGGCGCTGAGGGCGGCCCGCGCGTCGAGGTGCGGGTGGGCGAGCTTTACGGCCTGGCCGAGCACCCCTGCGTGGCCCACGGCAAGGTCCCCCTGACCCTGGCCCTCCTGTCGCCCGCCCACCGCCCGATCCAGATCACCAAGGACCTCCCAGGCTTCTGGAAGGGCTCCTGGCGCGAGGTGAAGGTCGAGATGAAGGGGCGCTATCCCCGGCACGTCTGGCCCGACGATCCGGCCAGCGCCGCGCCGACGACGCGGGCGAAGCCGCGGGGGAAGTGAGGGGCGTTGACGCCCAACGGACCCTCGCAAGATTTGCTTGTTGGCGACAGACTTCATGGTCTTCGCTGAGCAATTAAGGTCACTCTCCGGTGGGGGGATTTTGATCGGAAAAGTTGAATTTAGCCGCTAAAGTGAGTCATGGCCCGGGAACATGACGAAGATCACTGCCCTCTCGCCGCTGTAGATCGGCGGTTAGGTGACCTGCACCGCCTGTGGCATCAAGCTGCGGACGCGTATTTTGATCCGGATGCTTTTCGTGTCGCCATCCAGGGCGCGATCCAGACTATGCGCTCGGTTACCTTCATTCTCCAGAAGAACAAGGCCCAGATTCCGGACTTCGATCGCTGGTATGGCGATTGGCAGAAAAAAATGGGTGCAGATCCATTGATGGTCTGGATGCGCGACGCGCGAAATTCCATCGAGAAGGAGGGCGATCTCGAAGCGCATAGCTTCGTGCGCGCCGAGATCGTCGCATCGTATCTGGAGAACGGCCCCAGGATCGATGTTCCGGCCAAGCTTTCAGACGCACCGCTTAAACTTGTGAAGAGCATTCCGGTGGGCGCACTGGGCGACCATATCCGGAAGGACGGCATCGTCAGAATTCAGCGGCGATGGGTGGAGAACACGCTACCCGAATATGAACTCCTTGACGCCGTCGCGATCGCCTACGGAAAATTATCGTTGCTTGTCGACGCGGCTCACGAACAGCTTGGGCTATCTAAGCCAAGGCCTACAAATGTAGAGACAGGTCAGGCTTTTCATGAGGGCGACCGCGGCGGACGACTGCCCTGCATGATCGGTCACGCCGATAGCCGGACACTCGACATTTGGCTGGCGACGGGCGCTCCCGTCGAGTTCGAGACAATAGAGCGGCGGCTGGATCTATCTGAGGCACTCAAGCTGGAAGCCCGCTATGGCGTAAAGCCAGCTGGAGTTTTCGGCGTAGACAATGCGCCGGAGGAGCGGCTGCGGAGCCTCTTCGCGACCGCTCGGAAGATGTTCGAGAAGGACGGTCACCACATCATGATCGCCTTTCTGCTCCGGCAGGGTAAGCCAGTCGACATTCGGGAGCTTCGTCCTGGCGAGCATGGGCATAAGTATCTCATGATGCGCTCACTAGCCCATGAGGTGGTCATCCATGGTGCCGACGCAGTTATCATGATCAGTGAGTCCTGGTCCGCACCCTATAATCCGGCGAAACCGATGAGACGCGCCGCCGATGCGCCAGACAAGATCGAACTGTTGACCGGCACGTTGGTTACAAAAGTCGGAGAGCCTCTATACCTCGTGGCACAGATCAGGCGCGATGGTAGGGCTGTGAAGCTGGACACGACTGTGGAGCGACAGGGGGGATCACATTACCTGTTCGCGCCAGTCTACGAAGTCTGGGGCAAGCCTGTGCCCAAGGAATGGATTGAGCATCCCGAGCGGGATGGGGCTCGCGAAAGATAGGCATCTTCACTCGGCCGGCCCTGGCCTATGTGTTGGCGGCTAAGGAGTTCGCTAACGACATCAGCACACGATGTTCAAGCGTGATTTCAACGCCCGGATTACGGCGTGATCCTCCGCGGCCAAATGTCTGGAGATTGCCGGCACGCCAACAAGTAGTTGATGGTGCATTGTTGTTGCTTTTCGTTCGCTCGCTCGGCGAGGGGCTACTCGCTGGGGGAGGCGAAGTGATGAAAGGTCGGGGGCAATGCCCTTGGCCCCTCAACAAACCACCCCGCCAGCCTTGCGCTCAACGACCCCCACGGTGCATGAGGAACCTCTGAAACGGCGAGGCCTCTGCTTCGCCGCCCGCGCTAACCGGCCTTCCGGCGACGGAGGGAGGACAAGAGACATGACCGAAGCTGCTTCCAAGACGATCAAGGGTCGCACCGGCGACTGGGAAATTGTGCTGGGCCTCGAGGTCCACGCCCAGGTGGCCAGCAAGTCCAAGCTGTTCTCGGGCGCCGCCGTCGGCTTCGGCGCCGGTCCCAACGAGCAGGTCAGCCTCGTGGATGCGGCCATGCCGGGCATGCTGCCGGTGCTGAACCGCTTCTGCGTCGAGCAGGCGGTGAAGACGGGCCTGGGCCTGAAGGCGCAGATCAACCTGAAGAGCCGCTTCGACCGGAAGAACTACTTCTATCCCGACCTGCCGCAGGGCTACCAGATCAGCCAGTTCGACCAGCCGATCGTCGGCGAGGGCGTGGTGACCGTCGAGCGCGACGACGGCACGACCTTCGACGTGCGCATCGAGCGCCTGCACCTGGAACAGGACGCCGGCAAGTCGCTGCACGACCAGGACCCGAACGCCACCTATGTGGACCTGAACCGCGCGGGCACGGCGCTGATGGAGATCGTCTCCAAGCCCGACATGCGCACCTCGGAAGAGGCGGCCGCATACGTCAAGAAGCTGCGGACGATCCTGGTCTATCTGGGCACCTGCGACGGCGACATGGAGAAGGGCAACCTTCGCGCCGACGTCAACGTCTCGGTCTGCCGTCCGGGCGACTACGAAAAGTTCCGCGAGACCGGCAGCTTCAAGCACCTGGGCACGCGCTGCGAGATCAAGAACGTCAACTCGTACCGCTACATCCAGCAGGCCATCGAGTACGAAGCCCGTCGCCAGATCGAGATCCTGGAAGACGGCGGCGTGATCGACCAGGAAACCCGCCTGTTCGACCCGACCAAGGGTGAGACCCGCTCGATGCGGAGCAAGGAAGAGGCGCACGACTACCGCTACTTCCCCGACCCGGATCTGCTGCCGCTGGTGCTGGACCCGGCCTGGGTGAAGGAGATCGAGACCACGCTGCCGGAACTGCCGGACGCCAAGAAGGCGCGCCTGCAGTCGGAGTATGGCCTGTCGGCCTACGACGCCGGCGTGCTGATCATCGACGCCGAGCGCGCCGACTACTTCGAAGCCGCCGCGAAAGGCCGCGACGCCAAGCTGACAGCCAACTGGGTGACCAACGAGCTGCTGGCCAAGCTGTCGGCCGCCGGCACGGCGTTCCCGGACTCGCCGCTGCCCTCGTCGGATATCGCCCAGCTGGTCGAGCTGATCGAGAACGGCACGATCTCGTCGAAGATCGCCAAGGAGGTCTTCGAGCACATGTGGGCCGGCGAAGGCCGCCCCGCCGAGATCGTCGAGAAGCGCGGCCTGGTGCAGATCAACGACACCGGCGCCATCGAGGGGGCGATCGACGAGCTGATCGGCGCCAACCCCGACAAGGCCGCGGCCGTAAAGGAAAAGCCCCAGGCCATCGGCTGGTTCGTCGGCCAGGTCATGAAGGCCACCGGCGGCAAGGCCAACCCGGGCACGGTCAACGACCTCTTGAAGGCCAAGCTGGGTCTCTGATCCCGGCTTTCAGGCAAAAGAAAGGAAAAGGGCCCGTCGCGAAAGCGGCGGGCCCTTCTCTTTGTCGGAGGGGGGACTCGAACAGGGACGCGCCTATTGAGGTGTGGTCGGGTCCTGCGCGGACGCGCCGGCCGCGGCCGGGTCGTCGTGCTTCTTGTGCTTCTTGGACTTCTTTTCGGGCTTGGCCGCGTCCTCGGCGGCCGGGGCCGTGGTGGTCGAGGTCTCGCCCGGGGCCGTGGCCGAGGTCGGTTCGCCCGCGCTCGCGGCGCTGTCGGCCTGCGGGGTGGTGCTGTCAGTGGTCGCCGGAGCGGTGGTCGAGGCCGACGGATCCGTGGTCGTGGTGGACGAGCCCCAGCTGCTGCTGGACGAAGGCGGGGTGGATTGGGCGGAAGGGTCGGCCGGGGCCTGCTGGGCCAGGGCCGAACCGGCGTAGCCGGCGGCGGCGAGGGCGAGGACGGCGGCGGAGATGCGCAAGCTCTTCATCGGTAAGCGCCTTCGTGTCTGCTGCGTCGGACTGTGACGCGAGGCCTACGCTGGCGACTGGATACGGCCGAAATGACCCGACAATCGGGCTTTGCGGCCCGATGCGTGGCGCGCGCGCGGCGAGCATGGCGCAAAAACGGCGCCCCAGGTGGAGTTCCCGGGGCGCCGCAAGACTTTTCAGATACCGGTGATCGAGTTCGATCTAGTTGTTGATGATCTCGAAGATCAGGCCGGTGGCGATGGCGGCCAGCACGTAGTCGTTGCCGGCGCGGTACCAGTAGTAGCCGCGGGGCGGCTGGCGCAGGTGGTAGCGGCCGTAGTCGTGCACGACATAGCCGCCGCCGCGATAGTAGGGCGGCAGGTAGCCGCCGCGGCGCCAGGCGTTGTAGCCCGGGCGATAGTCCGGGCGGCCGTAATAGTGGGCCGGCGGAGCGCCGTAGTGCCAGCGGTCGCGGTAGTAGTAGCCGTTGTAGCGGCGGTCGTCCCAGCGGCCGTGACGGTCGCCGCGGCGGTCGTCCCGACGATCCCAACGGTCGTCACGGCGGTCATCGCGACGATCCCAGCGGTCGCCGCGACGGTCGTCACGGCGGTCCCAGCGGTCTTCGTGGCGATCGCCGCGGCCTTGGGCCGAGGCGTCGGTGGCGACGGCGGCCATCGGGCCCGCGACCGAGGCCACGGCGGCGATGGTGAGCAACAGACGTTTCATGTGTACGTCTCCTTGTGGTCAGCGGTCGCCTGGAGGCGGCCTAATCCCTCGACCTTGGAAACAAGATTGATCCCCGGCGCCTGAACCGTCGCTGAACGGTCATGTCAGGATGGATATTGGCGTCGCGCGCGCGGATGGCCATGTTCTGCGTCACCAAGACCGACATCAGGGAGTCGCGTGCATGACCAGTCCGATCGAGCTGCACTATTGGCCCACGCCCAACGGCTGGAAGATTTCCATCGCCCTGGAGGAGATGGGCCTGCCCTACGAGATGATCCCGGTGAACATCGGCACGGGCGAGCAGTTCAAGCCGGAGTTCCTGGCCATCAGCCCCAACAACCGCATGCCGGCCATCGTCGATCCCGACGGACCCGACGGCCAGCCGATCTCGATCTTCGAGTCCGGGGCCATCCTGCAATACCTCGCCCGCAAGTCCGGCCAGTTCTACGGCCAGGGCGAGCGCGACCGGGTGAACATCGACCAGTGGGTGATGTGGCAGATGGGCGGCCTTGGCCCGATGGCCGGCCAGACCCACCATTTCCGCCAGTACGCCGGGGCGATCATCGCCGATCAAAGACAGCTGGCCTACGGCGCGATCCGTTACACCAACGAGACCCACCGCCTGTACGGCGTGCTGAACAAGCAGCTGGCCGGGAAGGATTTCGTCTGCGGCCAATTGTCCATCGCCGACTTCGCCATATGGCCATGGGTCGTGCCGTGGAAGAACCAGGGCATCCAGATCGAGGAGTTCCCGAACATCCAGGCCTGGTTCGAGCGCCTGAACGCGCGCGAGGCCGTGCAAAGGGGCTTCAAGCTGGGGGCGGAGCTGCGTTCCAGCGGCCTGCAAGCGTCGGGAAAAGCTGCCGAAGAAGCGCGCAAGGTTCTGTTCGGCCAGCGGGCGCGTTAACCACCCGTATACCCGTGTTTATCGGGTGTTACTTCAGTGATCGAGGCGTGTTGTCGCGCCTCGATTCATGATCTCTGCGCGCTTAACTATATGTTCAGCGAGCAAGGTTTTCTCTGTGTTCATGGCCGAGCTGGACCACTGGGGACCAGCCGGAAGGACTGGGGAACTGAAGTCATGATGATGAGCATCGAACCGCCCGCCGCCGTGATGGGCCTGCCGCTGCCGACCGCCGAATCCACGGGCGACGAGCTGTTCCGCATGGGCATGCTGTATTCGACCGGCCAGGGCGGCGCGCCGCTGGACTACGTCTCGGCCCACATGCTGTTCAACCTGGCCGCCATGCGCGGTTCGGTCGAGGCCAAGGTCTATCGCAAGGAACTGTCGCAAGAGATGGCCAGCGAAGACGTCGCCGAAGCCCAGCGCCAGGCGCGCCAATGGCTGGCTCACGGCTGAACCACGGTTCAGCCGTTTCTACTCTCGGGCCGGACGCTCTCTGGATCCGGCCGTGACTTTCCAGCTCAGTTGCTGAAGCCGTTGATGGCGTAGCTGAAGCTGATCGGCAGCAGGTCTCGGAAGTACTGCTGCATGAACAGGCCCGTCTCCGCCGCCCCGCTGCGCGGCACGTAGACGATGTCGAAGCGGCGAAGCGGCACCAGGTCCGCGCCGCGCGGGTCGGTCAGACCCTTCAGAAGATCCGCCGTCCGCATCATGGCCCGGCCGTCCGGGCCGCGCCGGATGATGATGACCTGGCTGCGCTTGGACGAGCTCTTGAACCCGCCGGCCTGGATCACGGCCCGCAGGGCGTCGCCGTCGCCGGCCATGTCGTAGACGCCGGGATTGCCGACCTCGCCGCCGACGAACACCTTCAGCGGGGCCGTCGCCTTCACCGCCACCTGCACCTGCGGGCGCAGCAGCTGCTGGCCGTAGGCCCGGGTCAGAGAGTCCTCGAGTTCCTCGATCGTGCGGTCGGCGGCCATCACCGGTCCGACCAGCGGCAAAGCGACGCGGCCGTCGGGCTGCACCACCACCGACTTATTAAGCTCCGTGGCCGAAGGTACGGTCACCTCCAGCTCGTCGCCCGGATAGAAGCGATAGGCTGGCTCGCTCTCGCTCCAGTCGGCGTAGCCGATGTTGGGAAACTGGCCGGTGGGCCGCGGGGCAGGCGTCAGCGGCTCGCCGTCGACGTGGCCGCAGGCCGAGAGGCCGGCGCTCGCGAGCGACAGGGCCAGGGCGGTGGAGAGAGCGATGCGCCGATCCATGCGACGACTCTTACCAAACATAGGTAACCAAACCTTAAGCCCGGGAGCCCCAGGGTCGTGTGGAAGTTTGGACCCATTGGATTCGCATGTCGACGAGCGCCTGGACCAGCGTGCCGCACGACCCGCCGTCGCGACGCGACTGGGCGGCGCGGGCCCGCTATGCGCCGACCGATTTCATCACCCTGCTGTGGCGTGAACGCTGGCTGATGCTGGGCGTGTTCCTGGTGATCCTATTCCTGGGCGCTGCCTTCGCCTTCACGCTGAAGAAGTCCTACACCGCCAGCTCCAGCCTGTTCGTCCGCCTGGGCCAGGAATATGTCTACGAGCCGCGCGCCGGCGACGCCGCCCGCGGCGCGGTGCCCGACGTCGACCAGGTGATCCAGTCGGAAAGCGAGATCCTGGGCAGCGGCGAACTGCGCGAGCGGGTGATCCGCAAGCTGGGCTTCGCCACCGTGTTCCCGGACGCCGGCGCCAAGTACGCCGCGGCGAGCCCCGACCAGAAGCGCAAGATGATCGCCCAGGGACGCGACAGCGTCGGCCGCAGCCTGAAGATCGAGACCGCGCCCGACAATTCGATCATCCGCCTGTCGTACCAGCACCAGGACCCGGAAACGGCCGAGAAGGTGCTGAACACCCTGCTGGAAGAGTACCTGATCTATCGCCGCAGCCTGCTGATCAACGACGACGACAAGGTGCTGTCGCGCCAGCGCGACAGCTTCGAGCAACGCCTGGCCGAGACCGACACCGCCTATCAGGCTTTCCTGCAGACCAACGACATCGGCGACTTCACCGCCCAGAAGACGGCCCTGACCCAGCTGCAGGCCCAGGTCGAGGCCCAGAAGTACTCGATCGACGCCCAGTTGCAGGATCGCCAGGGGCGTCTTGCCGCCGTGCAGGCCGAGCTCTCCCGCACGCCGTCGGAGGCCGTGCTCTATCGCGACCAGGACATGTCGGCCTCGAGCAAGCTGGCCCAGCTGAAGCTCGACCGCGAGGGCCTCTTGGCCCGCTACCTGCCCAACGCCCAGCCTGTGCGCGACATCGACGCCCAGATCGCCCAGCTTGAGCAGGGCGTGGCCAGTGGTCGCACCAACGGCGAGGGCGCGCGCCGCAGCGGTCCCAACCCGATCTGGCAGACCCTGCAATCGACCCGCAACGACCTGTCGGCGGAAGTCGCCGCCCTGCGCGAGTCGCAAGGCGCCTACGCCATGCAGGTGCAGGAAGTGAACGAGCGCCTGCTGCGCCTGGCCCAACTGGAGCCGCAGTTCAACCAGCTGACCCGCGACCGCGACGTGCTGTCGGCCAATGTCCGCGACTTCACCGTCAAGGAGCAGCAGGACGAGGCCCAGCGCCAGATGTCGGCCGAGAGCAGCGACAACATCCGCATCGTCCAGCGCGCTGTCGCGCCGTCGGAGGGCAAGAGCCTGAAGAAGCCGGTGCTGGTGCTGGCCTTCCTGTTCGCGGCCTTCACCGCCGCCTGCGCGGGCCTGGTGCGGATGCTGCTGCGCCCTGGCCTGCAGACCCCGGCCTCGGCCTCGCGCACCCTTGGCCTGCCGGTCCTGGCGACCGCCGGCGTCAAGCGCGCGGCCTAAGGTCCGAGTGGGCGATTTGGTCGCCTTTCGCGCGAACATGGTTAGGCATTAGTTTCAACGGTCTTCAACGCGCGGCGATTCGGGCGAATGGTGGATTTGAACGTGGAAATGGCGGAACTGTGGGGGTCGCTCGGCGCCCCTGCGGCCGGCCGTGCGCACGTCGTCCAGTTCGTGTCGGCCAGGCGCGGGGAGGGGACCTCGACGGTCGCCCGCGAGTTCGCCCGCTTCGCCTCCAGGCGCGCCGGCCGCCGGACCTGGCTGATCGATCTGGATCTCACCACCTCGCCGCAATACCAGGCCATCGCCGCCCAGCCCGACCGCTACGGCCAGCTGGGCTCGGGCGCGGCGGCCAGCCCCGACGGCTCGATGTTCTTCACCGTGCAGCCGCCGGCGCCTCGTCCCGACGGCGGCGTGTGGCCCGACGCCAAGTACATCGCCGCCCATAGCGTCGGCGGACCGCGCCTGTGGGTCACCCGCTTCAAGCGCGAGGCCCTGCGCGGCCGCCAGAAGGCCCACATCCTGCCGGGCGTCGAATACTGGGCCGGCTTGCGCCGTCACGCCGAGATCATCGTCGTCGACTGCCCGTCGGCCGACAGTTCGCAGGCGGCGCTCACCATCGCCCAGCACATGGACCAGACCATCCTGGTGGTCAGCGCCCAGGAGGCCGACGTGCGGCCGCCGGGCCTGCTGCGCGACGCCCTGGCCTCGGCCGGCGGTCGCTGCGCCGGCGTGTTCTTCAACCAGGCCTCGGTGACGCCGCCGAGCTTCCTGCGGGCCATACTGCCGTGACCTCGTCCTACGGCGGACCGGTCAGCGTCGCGCCGCCGAGGCTCCTGTTTCCCCAGATCGCCATCTTCACCGCCGCGGTGTTCCTGCTGCTGCTCTACAGCGGCGGCTGGGAACTGCCGCTGGTGGGCGAGAACGCCGACGAGGCCGGCTCGGCCATCCTGCGCGTCGCCTACCTGCCGGCCTATGCCGCGGGCTTTGGCCTGATCGCCCTGGACCCGCGCAACAGCCTCCGCGCCAGCATCCGCCAGCCGTTCCTGTTCGCCCTGATCGGGATCGTCTGCCTGTCGACCTTCTGGTCGATCGCGCCGGACGTCACCACGCGCCGCGCCTTCGCGGTGACCTGCACGACGCTGGGCGGCGTGGCCCTGGCCGCGCGCTTCCGTTGGCGGGAGCTGGCCGAGGTATTCGCCGCCACCTTCGCGGTGCTGATCATCGCCTCCTACGTGGTCTGCATCGCCGTGCCGCGCATCGGGGTGATGACCGAGCTGTTCCCCGGCGCCTGGCGCGGCCTGTGGCGCGAGAAGAACGGCCTGGGCGGCATGATGGCCTTCGGCTTCTGCATCGTCTCGGCCGCCGCCCTCCTGAACCCCAGGCGGGCCAAGATGTGGTGGGGCTTCGCGGCGCTCGCGGTCGGCCTCGTCCTGATGTCGACCTCGAAGACCTCGCTGGTGTCGCTGATGCTGGGCGTGGCGGCCCTGGGCTTCGTGCTGATCGCCCGGCGCGGCCCGGCGGCGGGCACGGCGGCGACCTGGACGGCGGTGACGGGCTTTGGCCTGCTGATCGCCTTCGTCGTGCTGGCCTCGGACGTGTTCTTCGCCATCCTGGGCAAGGACGCCACGCTGACGGGCCGCACCAAGATCTGGAGCGCGGCCCTGGTCGAGATCCAGGAGCGGCCGTGGCTGGGCTTCGGCTATCACGCCATCTGGGGCGACAAGAGCGGCTGGGGGCCCTTCGCCTGGATCAGCAAGAACGCCGGCTTCCAGGCCCAGCACGCGCACAATTCCTGGCTGGAGCAGTGGCTGGGCATGGGCCTGTTCGGCATGGCCGCCTGGGGCCTGTTCTATATCCAGACCATGACGCTGGCCTTGATCGCCGTGTTCCGCGACCGGGGCGCCTTGCTCGCCTTCCCGTTCCTGGTCGTCTACAGCCTTGTGGCCCTGACCGAGAGCATCGCGGTGGCGTACAACGACTTCCGCTGGGTGCTGTTCGTGGCCCTGGCGGTGAAGCTGGCGTTCCCGGATCGGGAACTGGAGCGGTAGGGTGTCTTCCTCCCGAGCCATTCCATTTCTCCCGTCATTCCCGCCCTTGTGGCGGGAACCTCTGAGTCCGTTCGCACGTGAGGCGCCAGCGGCGTGCTCAGCACGCCGCCCCATCCGTCCTTGTGGCTGATGGAGGGTTTCCCGCCACAAGGGCGGGAATGACGGGAGGATAGGTGGGAGGGGAAGTCGGTCTAAATCTTCGACCACATAGCCGGCCGCTCGGGCGTCTTGCCCAGCCGGTCCAGCGTCGCCGAGCGCAGGGCGACGATGCCGCCTTCCAGCGCGCGCCAGGCCTTCATCCGCCCACTGACGACCACGCGCTCGTCCCAGGCGGCAGGGCCGGCCGAGACCACGTCCAGGCCGATCTGGCGATAGACGCCGCGGGCCGCCGCGATCGCCCAGGCAGAACGGACGGGCAGGTCGCGCAGGCCCCAGCGGGCCGAGGCGTAGTAGGGCTCGGCGGCTTGCACCAGGCGACGGGCGAGGGAGGCGACGTCGGCGCGGCGGGGCGGGTCGGTCAGCTGCTCAACGGGCAGCGAAAGCTCAGCCAGCCAGGCGCGCGGGACGTAGACCCGGTCGTTTCGGGCGTCCTCGACGATGTCGCGGGCGATGTTGGTCAGCTGGAAGCCCAGGCCCAGGTCCTGGGCCCGGCGCAGTGTCGGCAGGTCGCTGGCCGGCACGCCCATGACGATGGCCATCATCGCGCCGACGACGCCGGCCACGCCCCAGCAATAGGCCAGCAGGTCTTCCAGCGTCTCGTAGCCGCGGCCTTCGACGTCCATGGAAAAGCCGTCGATCATGTCGAGGGCGTAGCGCTCGGGAATGCCGCGTCGCAGGGCCACGGTCTGGAAGGCGGCGAACACCGGATCGCTGGGGGTCTCGCCGGCCAGGGCGCTGCGCGTCTGGGCGTAGAGCGCGGCCAATCGCGCCGGCGCGTCGGCCACCGGGCTCATGCCGTGACCCAGGGTCTGGCCGTCAATGACGTCGTCGCAGTGCCGGCACCAGGCGTACAGCATCTCGGCGTCGGCGCGGGTCTGGGCGTCGAACAGCGCCGCGGCGGCCGCGAAGCTCTTGGAGCCCTTCTGGATCGCCTCGCGGCTCTGGGCTTCGAGATCGGATGCTTCCAGAGCGCTCATTCGGCCGCCGAAGCCTGGGTGGCGAAGTCGTCGATCATCAGCCCGGCCGTGGCCTTGGCGCTGCCCACGACGCCAGGAATGCCCGCGCCCGGATGGGTGCCAGCGCCGACGAAGTAGAGGTTGGGGATCACGTCGTCGCGGTTGTGGGTGCGGAAGAAGGCGCTCTGGGTCAGGATCGGCTCCAGCGAGAAGGCCGCGCCCTTCCAGGCGTTGAGGTCCTTCACGAAATCGTCCGGGGTGATGAAGCGGCTGGTGACCAGGTCGGCGGTCAGGCCCGGAATGTAGTGCTCTTCCAGATAGGCCAGGATGCGGTCGCGGTACTTGGGCCCCTCGACCGACCAGTCGATGTCGGCGGTCTCGAGATTGGGCACGGGCGAGAGGGCGTAGAAGGTCGAGCAGCCTTCCGGGGCCATGTCGGGGTCGCTGGCGGTGGGGTGGTGCAGGTAGAGCGAGAAGTCCTCGGCCAGGGCGTTCTTGCCGTAGATCTCGCCGATCAGCTCGCGATAGCGGTTGCCGAAGCAGATGGTGTGGTGGCGGATCTCGGGGTGCTGGGTCTTGAGGCCGAAATAGACCACGAACAGCGACGGGCTCCAGCGCTTGTTCTCCAGCGCCTTGCCCACCTTCTGGCCGCGCGGCTCCTCGCGCAGCAGGTGGCGGTAGGTGTGCATGACGTCGGCGTTGGAGGCGACGGTGTCGAAGGCCTCGAAGCCTTCTCGGGTCACAACGCCCGTGACTCGGCCCTCGCGCACGGCGATGCGCTCGACGGGGTGCGACAGGTGCAGCTTGCCGCCCAGGTCGGTGAACAGCTTGGCCAGGGCCCGCACCAGGGCGTGGGTGCCGCCGCGCGGGAACCAGACGCCGCCGCGACGCTCCAGCGCGTGGATCAGGGCGTAGATCGACGAGGTGGCGAACGGGCTGCCGCCGACCAGCAGGCTATGGAACGACAGGGCCTGGCGGACATGCTCGTCCTTCACGAAGCCGGCGACCTTGTCATAGACGCTGCGCCAGGCCTGCAGCTTCATCAGCGACGGCGCGGCGGCGATCATCGAGCCGAAGTCGAGGAACGGCACCGCGCCCAGTTCCACATAGCCCTTCTGGTACAGCTCCTCGGAATAGTCGTGGAAGCGGCGGTAGCCCTCGACGTCGGCCGGGTTGCGGGCGGCGATCTGGCGGTCCAGGCCCTCCTGGTCGTTGACGTAGTCGAAGACGTCGCCGTCTTCCCACAGCAGGCGATAGAAGGGATCGACCGGCAGCAGGTCGACATAGTCCTCGATGCGGCGGCCCGAGAGTTCGAACAGTTCCTTCAGGCAGTCCGGGTCGGTGACGACGGTGGGGCCGGCGTCGAAGGTGAAGCCTTCCTGCTCCCAGACATAGGCGCGGCCGCCTGGCTTCTCGCGACCCTCGTACAGTGTGACGTCGAAACCCTGCGACTGCAGGCGCACGGCCAGCGACAGGCCGCCGAAGCCGGCGCCGATGACGGCCGCCTTGGGACGGGGCGGGACCGGGGCGTGGGCGTTCATGCGTCTTGTCCTCCGAACACGGAACTCTCGCTTATGCACTTCATGGCGGCGCCGATCGGCACCGGCGGCTTGCCGATCAGCACCCTGGCCTTGTCGCGCCAGGTCAGGCGCGCCGCATAGAAGCGCTGAATGAGCGGGACCGATAGCCGGTAGAACCGCTCCAGCACTCGATAGCGCTCTTCCGGCGCGCAGGCGCGGAACAGCATGCGGTTGAGCAGGCGCAGGAAGCGCCGCTTGCGCCAAGTCGCCTTGGAGTAGGCCTCGACGCAGGCGCGAACGCTGGCGCTGGTGATGCGGGGCAGGGCGGCGACCCTGTCGGCCAGCCGGGCGGCGTCGGGCAGGGAATAGCCCGTGGTCGGCTGGAAGAGGGCGGCGCGCAGGCCGACCTCGGCCACCTGTGGGCGGGCTTCCTGCCAGTAGGCGTCGATGTCGCCGCCAAGGGCGATGGGCAGCACGCCGTGCTCCTCGCGCTCGACCGCCTCGATGGTCCAGCCCTGGGCCTTGGCGTAGTCGGCGATGGCGGCGCCCAGCGAGGTGCGGTCGAGGCCGGGGCCGTCGCTATAGCGGGTGTCCTCGATCAGCAGGCGATGGGCGTCGAGCGGCAGGACGTAGACGAAGCGGTAGCCGTCGGTCTGCGGCACCGTGGCGTCCATGATGATCGGGGCGGCAAGGCCGTGGGGCGCGGAAAGGCGCAGGTCCTGGCCGACGAACTTCTGCCAGCCGAGCGCCAGGCGCTTGCTGCGGCGGGCCCCGCGGCCGTCGATCACCGCGCCGGCGACGATGCGGCGTCCGTCGGCCAGGGTCACCTGGTGCGGATTGACGTCGACGACGGCGATGCTCGTCCAGGCGTCGGGGCCGAGCATGCGGCTCACCACCTCGTGCAGGCGCTTCGAGGTGATGGCCAGATAGGGGGTGGGCAGACTGCGCCTGTGGGCGGGGAAGCGCACTTCGTAGCCGGTCCAACGGTGCACGATCAGCGGCCGCAGCCAGCCGCCGATGGCCGCGTCGACGTCGGTCTCGAAGTGGCACCAGGTGTGTTCGCCGCCGATGGTGGGCTCGCGTTCCAGCAACAGCACGCGCAGGCCTGGCCGCAGCGCCTTGAGGCGCAGGGCGATCAGGCTGTTGGCCAGTCCGCCGCCCACCAGGACGACGTCGGCGCGAAGCGCGGCGGAAGCGGATTCCATCGTTCTGGCTCTAGCACGAAAGAACGACGCTCACGCCAGCGCCGTGACGCAAAGCGGGCGCCCGTTTGGACGTTGCACCCAGGCGGGCGAGACGTTAGGGGAGCGCGCACAGGAGCGCCCCCACATGTCAGAAGCCGCCATCATCGACGGGAAGGCCTTCGCCGCCCGCCTGCGCCAGACCATCGCCGCCGAGGTCGCGGCCCTGAAGGCGGAGCACGGCCTGACGCCCGGCCTGGCCGTCGTGCTGGTGGGCGAGGATCCGGCCAGCCAGGTCTATGTGCGCAGCAAGGGCGAGCAGACCCTGGAAGCGGGCATGCATTCGGAGACCCATCGCCTGCCGGCCGAGACCTCGCAGGCCGAGCTCCTGGCCCTGGTCGAGCGCTTGAACTCCGATCCGGCCGTGCACGGCGTGCTGGTCCAGTTCCCGGTGCCCGACCACATCAGCCAGGCCGACGTGGTCGCCGCCATCTCGCCCGACAAGGACGTCGACGGCCTGACCGTGGCCAACGCCGGTCGCCTGGCCAGCGGCCTGCCGGCCCTGACGCCCTGCACCCCGACCGGCTGCATGATGCTGCTGCGCGACCAGCTGGGCGAGCTGTCGGGCAAGCGAGCCGTGGTCATCGGCCGCTCGAACCTGATGGGCAAGCCGATGGCTCAGCTGCTGCTGGCGGCCGACTGCACCGTCACCATCGCCCATTCGCGCACCAAGGACCTGCCGGCCGTCGTCCGCGAGGCCGATATCGTCGTGGCCGCCGTCGGCCGTCCCCAGATGGTCAAGGCCGACTGGGTCAAGCCCGGAGCGGTGGTCATCGACGTCGGCATCAACCGCATCCCCAAGGACGACGGCAAGACCCGCCTGGTGGGCGACGTGGCCTTCGACGAGGTCAAGGCCGTGGCTTCGGCCATCACCCCCGTGCCGGGCGGCGTGGGACCCATGACCATCGCCTGCCTGCTGGCCAACACCGTTCTGGCCGCCAAGCGCCTGAACGGGATCGGCGAGTAGTCGAGGGCGCGGCCCAGAACGAAGAAAGCCGGGGCGATGGCCCCGGCTTTCTTGTTTTCAGGTTCTGTATCCGACCGATCAGCCGGCCAGGTACTCGGCCACGCGACCTTCCAGTTCCAGCGCCAGGGCGCGGCCCACGGGGTGCTCGTCGGTCTTGATGTCGTCGCGGACGCAGGCCTTGATCGCGTCGATGTGGGCGTCGACCAGGAACATCGGCGCCTGCAGGCGCGTCGCCGGATCGTCGATCAGCTTGCACAGCGAGGCGGCCAGGCGCGTGATCAGCGGGAATTCGTAGGTGGCCCCCAGGCCCTTCAGGTCGTGGGCGCGCAGATAGAGGGTTTCGACGGTCTGGGCGTTGAGGCCGTCGGCGCGCACGCCCTGGCGGGCGGCTTCCAGCTTGACGATCTCGTCGTTCAGCCATTGGGCGAAATTGCCCGACAGGCTCTTGAGCGCGGCTTCGGCCTTGGCGATCGCGGCCATGTCGATGCCGCCGCGTCCGCCCACCTTGAGCTTGAGCATGTTCGGCACCTGGATCACCTCAGCGGTGGGCTTGTTCATCGGGTCGCCTCCCCGTCGGCGTTACTTAGGGAACGGTCACACGACAGGCGTTAACAATGAGTGAGACGAAGGTTTCACTCCACAGGCCCGTGTCGGGTTTCCGACGTTCCCGGCTAGGCCGAGAACTGTTCTGTCAGTACGCGCTCCTCAAGACTGCGGCCCGCGTCGAACAACATCGACAGGGTCGAACCCCGGTCCTCGGAGATATGCACCTCGACGACGTCGCGGACCTCGTAGTTGTCGGCCACGGCGCTGACGGGTCTCTTATCGCATTCCAGGACCTCGAACGTCACCCTCGCGCTCTGCGGCAAAAGCGCGCCCCGCCACCTACGCGGGCGGAAGGCGCTGATCGGGGTCAGGGCCAGCACCTGGGCGCCGAGCGGGATGATCGGTCCATGGGCCGAGAGATTGTAGGCGGTCGAGCCGGCCGGGGTGGCCACCAGGGCGCCGTCGCAGACCAGTTCGCCCATCCGCACCTTGCCGTCGATCGAGATGCGCAGTTTGGCCGTCTGGCGGGTCTGGCGCAGCATCGAGACCTCGTTGATCGCCAGCGCCCGGTGCTGTCGGCGGCGCGAGTCGATGGCGACCATGGCCAGCGGATGGATGACGGCGCGCTCGGCGGCGTTGATCCGCGCCAGCAGTTCGTCCTCGCTGTATTCGTTCATCAGGAAGCCGACCGAGCCGCGGTTCATGCCGTAGATGGGCTTCTGGTTCAGGATCGTCTCGTGCAGCATTTCCAGCATGAAGCCGTCGCCGCCGAGGGCGACGACGATCTGGGCGTCATCGCCGGCGTCGCCGTAGCGGGCGGCCAGGCGCTCGCGGGCCTCCTGGGCTTCGGGGCGGTCGCTGGCCTTGAAGGTCAGGCGAGTCGAGTACGGCTGGGCTTGGAACATGCCGCCCCAAGTGGCGGGATCGCCGCCTGCTTGTCAAACGGCGCTCTCGCCGGCTCCGTCAGGCGGCGCTGACGGCCTGGCGAAAGGCCATGGCGGCGATGTCGGGGCGGAACGGGCCGAAGGCGCCGCTGGCCTTGCGGGCGGCTTCCGCGCCGCCGCCGGGACGGCCGCCGTTCAGTTGGCGCACGTGCTCGAGGATGGTCGGAAAGACGCTGCGGTCGATGCCGACCGCCGAGCAGGCGAGAGCCAGCAGTTCGGGGCGGTTGCTGTCGATGGCGCGGCGCACCTGACGCACGTCGAAACGGCCAAGGCGCGCCATGGCGAAGACGAACAGCGGCAGGCGGCCCTCGCGCAGCACCCGCAGCAGGTAGCCCGGGCGCAGCTGGCCGGCGGCGTCGAGCTTCTCGACCAGCGCGGCCTCCATCTCCTCGCGATCGGCCTCGTCCTCGATGGCCACCGCGGCAGGGGCGGAGGGCAGAAGGCCCAGGTGGGCGGCGTGGGTGGCCTCTTCGACGGCGGCCTGCATCTTGGCGGGATCCAGGTCGAAGCGGCCGGCGAGGGCGTCGCGCAGGGCGCGGCCGACCCACAGATAGAGCTGTTCGGCCAGCAGGGGCGACAGGCCGGGATGGCGGGCCAGGGGCGAGCGCAGGGCCACGACCTCCTTGGCCTGGGCCACGAGGCGGCCCATGGCGTCCTGGTTGATCTCGGCGCTGGCGTTGCCGGCCAGGGCGGTCAGCACGGCTGGCTCGCTCTGCGAGAGGATGGCCTCGACCACTGGCGCGCGCAGGCCGGGGCGGCGCGCGACCTCGATCTGGTGCTCCAGGGTGGCCTGCACCAGCAGGCGGATCAGGTCGTGGTCCTGCAGCACCGGACTGCGGGCGATGATCGGGCGGGCGATCTCGATCTCGTCGAGGGCCAGGATGTTGACCAGGGCCGACGGGGCCCAACTCGCGTCGGCCAGGCGTTCGGCCAGCCGCTGGCGGATATCGCGCTCGGCCTCGACCACCAGGGTCATGAAGATCGAATCGAGCAGGACCTGGATCTCGGGGGCGGCGGGTCTGCCCTGCGCCTCGCCCGCTTCACAGAGGTCGACGATGCCGGCGAGCAGGCGTTCGCGGTCTTCCGGCTCGCGGCTGCGGGCCAGGGCAAGAAGTTCGGCGGTCTGTACGGCTTGGCTCACGACCCTCCTCGGGCGCCAAACGAGACTGTGGCTACCTTGGTGTTCCCAGATGAAAACATGCTTAAACAGGTCAAGCCACGGAACCCGGAGACTAGCGGCGCTCTGTCGCAGGTGAAACCGGGGATGTGAAAGAGGAAACGCGTATGGGGCGAGCACTGATCCTGGCTCTGGACCAGGGAACGACCAGCACCCGGGCCATCCTGTTCGACCACGAGGGCCGGGCGGTCGCCGAAGCCGGGCGTCCGCTGCGCCAGAGCTATCCCCATGACGGATGGGTCGAGCACGACGCCGAGGAGATCGCCGCCGCCTGCGTGGCGGTTATCCGCGAGGCGGTCGAAAAGTCCGGCGCGGACCTGGGCGAGGTCGCGGCCCTGGGCATCACCAACCAGCGCGAGACGGTGGTGGTCTGGGACAAGGCCACGGGCCGCCCGATCCACCCGGCCATCGTCTGGCAGGACCGCCGCACCGCCGAGGCCTGCGAGAAGCTGCGAAACGACGGCAGGGAAGCACAGGTGACCGCGGTCACCGGCCTGCTGCTGGACCCTTACTTCTCGGCCACCAAGATCGCCTGGCTGCTCGACAACGTGCCGGGCGCTCGGGCCAGGGCGCAGGCGGGCCAGTTGCTGGCCGGGACGATGGACACCTGGACGATCTGGAAGCTGACGGGCGGCGAGCGCCACGTCACCGACGCCACCAACGCCTCGCGCACCTTGCTGTTCGACATCCAGGCCCAGGACTGGTCCTACGAGATGCTGGAGCTTTTCGGCGTGCCGCGCGCGCTGCTGCCGCAGGTGCTCGATTGCGCGGCCGACTTCGGCGAGGTCGGCGCGCAGGTGCTGGGCCGGCCGCTGCCGATCCGCGGCGTGGCCGGCGACCAGCAGGCGGCGCTGATGGGGCAGGGCTGTATCCGCCCCGGCGAGATGAAGGCCACCTACGGCACCGGCTGCTTCATGCTGCTGAACACGGGCGCGACGCGTCCGGTCTCGGCCTCGCGCCTCCTGACCACGGTGGCCGCGCGGGTGGGCGGCCAGGCGACCTACGCCCTGGAAGGCTCGATCTTCGTCGCCGGCGCCGCGATCCAGTGGCTGGGCGAGGGGCTGGGCGTCACCGGCGGTCCGCGCGCGGCGGAAGCCCTGGCGCGCGCCGCCAAGGCCGACCATGGCGTCGTCGTCGTGCCGGCCTTCACGGGCCTCGGCGCGCCCTGGTGGGACGCCAAGGCGCGGGGCGCGATCTTCGGCCTGACCCGGGACGCTGGCCTGCCCGAGATCGCCGCGGCCACCTACGACGCCTGCGCCCTGCAGAGTCGTGACCTGATCGAGGCGATGCGCGCCGACGCGCCCGACGCCTTCGCGGGCGAGGCCCAACTGCGCATCGACGGCGGCATGTCGAAGAGCGCCTGGTTCAGCCAGCGGCTGGCCGACCTGACCGGCCTGCCGGTGGCCCGCTCCAGCTACCAGGAGACCACGGCCCTGGGCGCGGCGCTGTTCGCGGGGCTGGGCGCGGGGCTTTACGACTCTCCGGAGGCGGCCGCCCAGGCGCGCCCGTCCGCCGAGGACTTGAAGCCCGCCATGGCCGTCCACGCCCGGGAAGCGGCCTATGCCCGCTGGCTGGACGCGGTGCCGCGCGTCCGCTCCTGATCCGTCAAATCGCGCGCCGCGTTGCGAAAGGCGTCTCGCCAACCTGGGCGGGCATTGCTATGACATCGCTGTCATAAGCAAGAACCACAAGGGAGGCCTCAACGCATGACCGCGACGCGCCGCACCGTCACGCTGGCTCTGGGAGCCGGCGCCGCCATCGCCGCCGGAGGCCTTTCCATGTCCGCTCAAGCCGCCGCCCAGACCCAGGGCTCCATCCGCCGCCTGTCGCCCGCGCTGGACGCGGTGATCGCCCCCGATGCGAAGATCGAGAAGCTGGCCGACGGTTTCGTCTGGTCGGAGGGGCCGGTCTGGGTGAATGACGGCCAGTACCTCGTCTTCTCGGACGTGCCGGCCAACATCATGTACCGCTGGAGCCAGAAGGACGGCAAAGACGTCTTCCTTTCGCCCTCCGGCTACGACGGCCCGCCGACCAAGATCTTCCGCGAGCCGGGCTCGAACGGCATGGCCCTGGACGCACATGGCGACCTCTTGGTCTGCAATCACGGCTACCGCGCGATCACGAAGCTCGATCTGAAGACCAAGGCCCGCTCGGTGGTCGTCGACCGCTACCAGGGCAAGCGCTTCAACAGCCCCAACGACCTGGCCGTGGCCAGGTCGGGCGCGATCTACTTCACCGACCCGCCCTACGGCCTGGAAGGGCTGGACGCCTCGCCGGTCAAGGAACTGAGCTTCAATGGCGTCTACCTGCTGCGCGCCGACGGTTCGCTGGCGGTGGTCGACGACAAGCTGACCTTCCCCAACGGCGTGGCCCTGAGCCCCGACGAGAAGCGCTTGTACGTGGCTGTCTCCGACCCGAACGGGCCGGTGATCATGGCCTATGACCTGGGCGCCGACGGCCTGCCGACCTCGCGCAAGGTGTTCTTCGACGCGGCCGCCCTGCACAAGGCCGGCGGTCCTGGCCTGCCCGACGGCATGTGCCTGGACACCGAGGGGCGGCTCTACGCCACCGGCCCGGGCGGCGTGTTGGTGATCACCCCGGCGGGCGAGCTGATCGGCGTCATCGAGACCGGCGGCCCGATCGCCAACTGCGCCTTCGGCGAGGACGGCAAGACTCTGTTCCTGACCGCCGACAAGACCCTGGCGCGGGTGCGGCTGAAGACGACCGGACTGGTCTGGTGAGCCAGAATTCCTCGCCCTTCGACAAGCTCAGGGTGAGGAATCCAAAGCGAGCGTCGAGCTAGCATTAGCCCTCATCCTGAGCTTGTCGAAGGACGAGGGCGCTCCACGAAGGGAGGCTGTTTTGATGAACAAGCGCACGTTCCTGCAGGCCGGCCTCGCGGCCGGCGCTATGGCCGCCACGGCCCCGGCGGCCGCGTTGGCCCAGGCCAAGGCCGAAGGCCGCAAGCTCGGCTACGCGATGCTGGGCCTGGGCTACTACGCAACCCAGATCATCATGCCGCGCTTTTCCGAATGCGAGCACTCCAAGCTGACCGCCCTGGTCAGCGGCACGCCGGACAAGCTGGCCAAGTACGGCGCCCAGTACGGGATCCCGGAAAAGAGCCGCTATTCCTATGACACCTTCGATCGGATCATCGACGATCCGACCGTCGACATCGTCTATGTGGTCACGCCCAACAGCCTGCACCGCACCTTCACCGAGCGAGCCGCCAAGGCGGGCAAGCACGTGATGTGCGAAAAGCCGATGGCGACTTCGGTCGCCGACGGCGAGGCGATGATCGCCGCCTGCAAGGCCGCCGGCCGCAAGCTGATGATCGGCTATCGCAGCCGCTTCGAGCCGCACAACCTGGACGCCATCGCCCTGGCGCGCGGCGGGGCGCTGGGCCCCGTGGCCACCATCGTCGCCGACCACGGCTGGACCGCCAGCGATCCGAACATGTGGCGGGTGAAGAAGGCGCTGTCGGGCGGCGGCAGCCTGATGGACATCGGCATCTACAGCCTCAATGCCGCCCGCTACCTGACCGGCGAGGAGCCGATCGCGGTCAACGCCATGGAGTCGACCGATCGCTCCAACCCGGTGTTCGCCGAGGTCGAGGACACCATCAATTTCCAGCTGTTGTTCCCGTCCGGGGCGACGGCCAACTGCGTCTCGACCTACAGCGCCAACTGCAACCGCTATCGCGTGTCCGGTCCCAAGGGCTGGGTCGAGATCGATCCGGCCACCAGCTACGGCGGCCAGACGATGCGGGCCAATCTCGACGGCCAGGCCAAGCCGCGCACGCCGCCGGCGGTGCAGAAGAGCCAGTTCGCCGGCCAGCTCGACCACCTGTCGGAATGCATCCTCACCGGCCGCGACCCGATCGTGCCGGGCGAGGAGGGGCTGAAGGACCTGCGGATCATCGAGGCCATCTATCAGGCCGCCCGCGAGGGCCGGACGGTGAAGCTGTGATGCGCCGCCTGATCCTCGCCGCCGGCGTCGCGCTGGCTCTGCCCGCCATGGCCCAGGCCCAGCAGCGCGTGGCCCTTTGGCCGAACGGCGCGCCGGACTTCGAGGCCCGCAAGGCCATCCCCGAGCAGTCGGCCGAATACTGGGCGAAATCGATCAACGACCCATCGGTGACCGCCTATCTGCCGCCGGCCGACAAGGCCACGGGCGCGGCGGTGATCGTGCTGCCGGGCGGCGGCCACAAGATGCTGGTCATCCACCCGGAGGGGACCGACGTCGCCAAGGTCCTCAATCCGGTGGGCGTGGCCGTGTTCGTTCTGAAGTACCGCCTCAGCCAGGAGGAAGGCTCGCCCTACACGATCGACCATGCCCGCCAGGACGCGGTGCGGGCCGTTCGCGTCGTCCGCTCACGCGCCGCCGAGTTCGGCGTCGACCCGAAGAAGATCGGCCTGATGGGTTTTTCCGGCGGCGGCGAGATCGTCGACCTGGCGGTCTATGCCTCGAGCGCCAAGGATCCCAAGGTCGACGCCGTCGACCGGGTCAGCGGCCGGCCGGACTTCCAGGTGCTGATCTATCCCGGCCCGACCGGCATTCCCGACAAGATCCCAGCCGACGCGCCGCCGGCCTTCATCCTGGCGGCCAACGACGACGAGTGCTGCTCGGCGCCGCCGGTGGAGCTGCTTGCGAAGTTCCGCGCCGCCAGGGTTCCGGTCGAGTTCCACCTGTTCCAGAGCGGTGGTCACGCCTTCAACATGGGCTTCCGCACCGAGAAGGCCGCGATCAAGGTCTGGCCGGAGCGGCTGCGGGATTGGATGGCCGACAACGGATGGCTCGGGAAGCGATAAAACCCGCCTCGGCTTTCTTTCATTCGCCTCCCTGAACCATGGGCCCTCGCCACAGGGGCGAGGGAGGAGGTTGTAAGGTGGGGCGCAGCGCCTCAGTCCGCCGCGTCCACATAGGCCCGCACCCGCGCGAACAGCTCCTCGAACATCGGCGTCGTCAGCCGCCCCGTGTTCGTGTTGAGCCGCGAGCAGTGATAGCTGTTAAAGATGCGGTAGGGGCCGGCCTGGAACTCCGAGCCGTGGCCGGGAATGCCGGCCGAGGCCTTCAGGCCCAGGGTCTTGAGCACATTGCGGCGCGAGACGTCGCCCAGGGTGACGATGGCCTTGAGGTTGGGGAACATGTCCAGCCGCGCCTTCAGGAACGGGCGGCAGGTGTTTTCCTCGCTGGTCTCGGGCTTGTTGCCGGGCGGGGCGCAGCGCACGGCGTTGGTCACCGCGCTGCCGACCAGCTTCAGGGAGTCGTCGATGCGCGCCTCGAACTTGCCGGTGGCGAAGCCGTACTTGATCAGCGTCTCGTAGAGCAGGGTGCCGGCATAGTCGCCGGTGAACGGCCGGCCGGTGCGGTTGGCGCCCTTGCGGCCGGGCGCCAGGCCCACGACCAGCAGGCGGGCGTCCTTGTCGCCGAACGACGGGGCCGGGCCGTTGAAATAGTCCGGATAGAGTTCCTGGTTCTCGCGGCGATAGGCCACCAGGCGCGGGCACAGCGGGCAGTCGCGCGGCGGTTCGGCCGGGGAGGGGACGACCTCTCCGACGATGTTGGAATGCTGCATTGGGTCGGCCCTTAGTATTCGTCTTCGGCTTCGCGCTCGGCCGGCGTGCGCTGGTCGGCCGAGGTGTAGCGCTGTTGCGGCGCGCGTTGCGGGCGGCCGATGATGTTGCCCAGGTCGTTGAGGTCGACGAAGTTGTCGGCCTGGCGGCGCAGGTCGTCGCTGGTCATCGGCGGCTGGCTCTTCATGGTCGAGACGACGGTGACGCGGCGGCCCTTGCGTTGCACCGCCTCGACCAGGGCGCGGAAGTCGCCGTCGCCCGAGAACAGCACCATGTGATCGACCGTCTCGGCCATCTGCAGCATGTCGACCGCGATCTCGATGTCCATGTCGCCGCGCCAGCGCTTGCGGCCCTGGCTGTCGGTGTATTCGCGCGCCGGCTTGGTCACCAGGGTGAAGCCGTTGTAGTCCAGCCAGTCCACCAGCGGACGGATCGGCGAGTAGTCGTCGTTCTCGGCGATGGCGGTGTAGTAGTAGGCGCGCACGAGCAGGCCGCGCTTCTTGAACTCGTCGAGGAGCTTTCGATAGTCGATGTCGAAGCCCAGCGCCTTGGCGGCGGAATAGAGGTTGGCGCCGTCGATGAACAGCGCCAGCCGCTCGGTCGGATAAAAGGTCACGGATCAAATTCCTTGAAAAATCGGCTGGATAAAAATGGTCGGGACGCGACCGTGGTCGTCGCCCTGGGCTGTAATCTGCCGGGAGCCTACACGAGTCGCGAGGCTCTGTTGGAGGCGGCCGTGGCGGCGCTGGCGGGCGAGGGGCTGGCGGTGGTCGCCCGCTCGGGCTGGTGGACCTCCGCCGCCTGGCCCGATCCCGCGGGGCCGGCCTATCTGAACGGCGTCGTGCTGGTGGAGACCGACCTTTCGCCTGCCGAGACGCTGGCGGCCCTGCATCGCATCGAGGCCGAGTTCGGACGGGCCAGGTCCGAGCGCAACGCCGCCCGCACCCTCGATCTGGACCTGATCGCCCATGGGCGGACGGTGACGGACGGAAACCTCGTCCTGCCTCATCCTCGGGCCCACGAGCGCCTGTTCGTCATGGGGCCGCTGGCCGAAGTGGCGCCGGACTGGATCCATCCGGTGCTGGGGGAGAGCGCCGCGGCGCTGGCCGCCAGCGCCAGCGTGGGGGCGGATGCAAAGCCCCACCACCCGTAAAATCCCCGCGGAAGCGGGGATTTTACGGAAGGGTGGTGTAAGGCCCGTTCGCCGAACCAAGCCTTTCCCTTGTTCCGACTGGACTTTGGCTCCTGGAGAAGGCATACACGTCGCCTCGCGAAAGCTGGGTGACAACCGAAGCGGCGTTGCGTGACGCCGCACGGAGCCCTATTTTGCAAGAGCCAACGCTCAGACCGAGGAATTCATGGCCCGCGTCACCGTCGAAGATTGCGTCGAGAAGGTTCCGAACCGCTTCGCGCTCGTCCTGCTGTCGGCGCATCGCGCTCGCGGCATCTCGGCCGGCGCGGCCCTGATGGTCGACCGCGACAACGACAAGAACCCGGTCGTCGCCCTGCGCGAGATCGCTGACGACGTGATCGATCACGAGGGGCTCAAGGAGCACCTGATCACCACGCTGCAGCGCGTCGACGAGCACTCGGAAGCCGAGGAAGAGGCCGAAACCCTCGCCCTGCTGGCCGACCCGACCCACATGCAGATGAGCGAACTGGAACTCGTTCGCGCGCTGCAAAGCGACCGCGACGGTGGTCAGGAGGAGCGGTACTGAGCCCCGACGGCGCAGACCCTCTAGCTATCGAAGCGGCGTTCGCCGCCGCTCCGTCCGAACGCGCGCCCGAATCCTCTCCTTCGCTTGGGGGGGAATCGGGCGCGTCTTCGTCTGAGCCCCAGGCCCAACCGGCGCCCGAGGCTCCGCCGGCTCCCAAGCCGCGCAAGTTCCTTCGCCAGTACGAGCTGATCGAGCGGGTCCACGCCTACGACCCGACGGCCGACGAGGCCCTGCTCAACCGCGCCTACGTCTTCGCCATGCGCATGCACGGCAGCCAGACGCGCGCCAGCGGCGACCCTTATTACGCCCACCCGATCGAGGTGGCGGGCATCCTCACCGAGTACCGGCTCGACACCGCGACCATCGTCACGGCGCTGCTGCACGACGTCATCGAGGACACGCCGGTCACCAAGGAGGAGATCGGCAAGCTGTTCGGCGAGGAGATCGCCGAACTGGTCGAGGGCGTCACCAAGCTCTCGAAGCTGGAGCTTCAGGCCGAGCACACCCGCCAGGCCGAGAACCTGCGCAAGTTCATCCTGGCCATCTCCAAGGACGTCCGCGTCCTGCTGGTCAAGCTGGCCGACCGTCTGCACAACATGCGGACGCTGCACTTCATCAAGAATCAGGCCAAGCGCGAGCGCATCGCCCGCGAGACGCGCGACATCTACGCGCCGCTGGCCCGCAACATCGGTTGCCACCGCATCTGCACCGAGCTGGAGGAACTGTCCTTCCAGCACACCAACCCGGTCGCCCGTGACGCCATCGTCCGGCGCTTGGACGCCCTGCGTGTCGAGCAGGGCGGGGCCGTGACCCTGGTGAATCAAGAGATCATGGCCCGTCTGGAGACGGCCAACCTGCCGGCCCGGGTCTTCGGGCGGGAAAAGTCGCCCTATTCGATCTGGCGCAAGTTGCAGCGCAAATCGATCGGCTTCTCGCAGATGTCCGACATCTACGCCTTCCGCGTGATCGTCGACAGCGAGGAAGACTGCTACCGCGCCCTGGGCGTGGTGCACCGGGCCTGGTCCAGCGTGCCCGACCGCTTCAAGGACTTCATCTCGACGCCCAAGCGCAACAACTACCGCTCGCTGCACACCACGGTGGTGGGGCCGCGCGGCATGCGCATCGAGATGCAGATCCGCACCGAGGCCATGGACCGCGTCAACGAAGAGGGCGTGGCCGCCCACTTCCGCTACAAGGACGCCTCCTACGGCCTTGACCTGGAAGGCATGGAGGCCGCCGGGGGGCGCGACCCGCTGGCCAACCTGCGCCAGCTGGTGCAGGTGCTCGAGCACGGCGGCGACAGCGAAGAGCTGGTCGAGCACGCCAAGCTCGAGATGTTCCTCGACCAGGTGTTCGTGTTCACCCCCAAGGGCAAGCTGGTCAGCCTGCCGCGGGGCGCGATGCCGCTCGACTTCGCCTACGCCGTCCACACCAGCGTCGGCGACACCTGCATCGGCGTGAAGATCAACGGCGAGCTGAAGCCCCTGCGCACCATCCTGACCAACGGCGACGTGGTCGAGGTGATCCGCGGCTCCAAGCCCGTGGTGCCGCCCGACTGGCGCTCGCTGACGGTGACGGGCCGCGCAAGGTCCGCCATTCGGCGTCATATCCGCCAGACCGAGAAGGAAGAGTTCCTGCGCCTGGGCCGGGTGTCGGTCGAGCAGACCTTCGAGCGCGCCGGCAAGAACCTCAAGGACGTGTCGCTGCGGCCGATCCTCGAACGCTTCGCGCTGGAGAGCGAGGAGACCCTGTTCGACGCCGTCGGCCGTGGTCGCGTGACGCCCAGCCAGGTGCTGGAGACGGCGTTCCCCGGCATGGTCGACGCCGATCGCGAGGCCGCCACGGCCCGTCGCAAGATCGAGGGCGGCAAGGGCGCGCGGCTCTACGTGCGCGGCGGCGGGCTCACCCCCGGCGTGTCGCTGCACTTCGCCCACTGCTGCAGCCCGGTTCCGGGCGACCGCATCGTCGGCATCCTGCGCGAGGATGGGGCCAAGGAACAGGACGGGGGACTCGACGTCCACACCATCGACTGTCCGAAGCTGGCCGAATACGAGGACCGCGAGGACCTCTGGCGCGACCTCAACTGGACGCCCGAAGCCGAGCGCGACACCGTCTCGCTGGCCCGCCTGCACGCCACCATCGGCAATGCACCCGGCGTGCTGGGCCAGGTCTGCACGATCATCGGCGAGGCGGGCGGCAACATCGTCAACCTGCGCATGCACCATAGGCAGAGCGACTTCTTCGACACCGACATCGACGTCGAGGTGCGCGACGCCAAGCACCTGACCAACATCTCGGCGGCGCTGCGCACCTGCCCGTCCGTCGAGACGGTGGACCGGACGCGGGGGTAGAACGCCTCTCCCGGAGGGGAGAGTGAGGGGCCCATGCGAAGCATGGGAGGGTGAGGGGTTACACCCTCACCGCATCGCCCTGGATCGTGCCGGCACGCCGGCCGGCCTCGTAACCCCTCATCCTCCCACGCCTTCGGCGCGGGCCCCTCCTTCTCCCTATGGGAGAAGGGGCGTTCAGGCCGCCTTCGCCGGCTGTTCGATCCAGAGGCCAAAGCCCACCGCCAGGCGGTTCCAGCCGTTGATGACGTTGATCATCAGGGTCAGCTTGACCTGGTCTTCTTCCGTGAACTCGGCCGTCAGCGCGGCATGGGCGGCCTCGTGCGTGTGACCTTCCGACAGGCGGGTCAGGGCCTCGGTCCAGGCCAGGGCGGCGCGTTCACGCGGGGTATAGCAGGGCGCTTCGCGCCAGGCCGACAGCAGGTAGATGCGCTGTTCGGTCTCGCCCTGGGCGCGGGCTTCCACCGTGTGCATGTTGATGCAGTTGGCGCAGGCGTTGATCTGCGAGGCGCGGATCTTGACCAGTTCGACCAGGCTGGGCTCGAGACTTGCGGCGATGGTGGTCGAGGCGGCGAACCAGGACTTCATCACAGACGGAGCGGCGGCGAAGGGATCGAGCTTGGTGGTCATGGCGGGTCTCCTTTGAGAGGGTTGCGCCGTCATGACGAGGCAAGGTCCGCGCGTGTGACGCGGCCCGCCGAAAAAAGTTCAGCCTGCGCCGCGCAGCGCCGCAACAGCGTCCTGCGTCGCCTGGGTCAGGGGCGAGGGCAGGGCGTCCAGCGCAAACCAGCCCCAGTCGGCGAGCGCTTCGGGCTCCTGGATCGCCGGCTCGCCCTCGCAGCCGTCGGCGCGATAGGTGACGGCCAGCCAGTGGCTGTCGGCGGTGATCATGTCGGTCACCGCCAGCACCGGGCCGGCGACGATCTCGATGCCCAGTTCCTCGCGGATCTCGCGCTCGGCGCAGGTCCGGCCCGGTTCGCCCCAGTCGAGCTTGCCGCCCGGCTGGCCCCAATGGCCGGCTTCCGGCTGGCGACGGCGCTGGACCAGCAGGATGCGGCCCTGGCCGTCGATGATGGCCGCGCCGCAGCCGACGCGAGGACGGGGAGGGGAGTCGTTCATGGCGGCTGTCCTACGCCCCTTTGAGGGTGGTTTGTAGACTCGCCGCGCTGGTCTATATCCACGCCTCATGACCAACGACGACGTCCTCGAAGAATTCCGCGCCGCCGGCGCCCTGCGCGAAGGCCACTTCGTGCTCTCCAGCGGCCTGCACAGCCCGGTCTTCCTGCAGAAGAACCTGGTGTTCATGCGCCCCGAGCGCTGCGAGCGCCTGTGCAAGGCCCTGGCCGACAAGATCGTGGCCACGGTGGGCCATGTCGACGTGGCGGTTTCGCCCGCCGTCGGCGGCATCATCCCCGGCTATGAGACCGCCCGTCACCTGAACGTGCCGTCGATCTATGTCGAGCGCGAGGGCGGCGGCTTCAAGTTCCGTCGTGGCTTCCACATCGAGCCGGGCCAGAAGGTCGTGATGGTCGAGGACATCGTCACCACCGGCCTGTCGTCGCGCGAATGCATCCAGGCGATCAAGGACGCCGGCGGCGATGTCGTGGCCGCGGCCTGCATCGTCGACCGCTCGGGCGGCAAGGTCGACGTCGGCGTGCCGCTGATCGCGCTGGCCAGCCTGGAAGTCCCGGCCTATCCGGCCGACGCCCTGCCGCCTGAACTGGCCGCGATCCCGATCGAGGATCCGGGCAGCCGCCGGCTGAAGGGCTGAGCCCCATGCTCCGGCTCGGCGTCAACATCGACCACGTGGCCACGATCCGCAACGCGCGCGGGTCGAGCTATCCCGAGCCGGTGCGCGCCGCCGAGCTGGCGCTCGCGGCCGGCGCCGACGGCATCACCGCGCACCTGCGCGAGGACCGCCGCCACATCAGCGACGCCGACATCGCCGTCCTCACCGACCTCTGCCTCAAGCGCGGCAAGCCGCTGAACTTCGAGATGGCGGTCACCGACGAGATGGTCGGCATCGCCATGAACGCCAGGCCGCACGCGGCTTGCCTGGTGCCTGAGCGGCGCGAGGAGGTGACCACCGAGGGCGGCCTCGACGTCGTGAAGGGCGCCAACCGGATCGCCGACGCCACCGGCCGCCTGCGCACCGTCGGCGCGCGGGTGTCGCTGTTCATCGAGCCCGACCACGCCCAGATCCAGGCCTCGGCCGACGTCGGGGCGCAGGTGGTCGAGCTGCACACCGGCGCCTATTGCGACGCCGCCCGCGCCGGCGAGACCGAGCGCGCCGCCGCCATCCTCGAACGCCTGAAGTCGGGCGCGGCCTTCGCCGCCTCGCTGGGGCTGGAAGTCCACGCCGGCCACGGCATCGACTACGCCACGGTCAAGCCGGTGGCGGCGATCCCGCAGATCGTCGAGCTCAATATCGGCCACTTCCTGATCGGCGAGGCGATCTTCGTTGGCCTGCCCCAGGCCATCCTGCGCATGCGGACCTTGATGGACGCGGCGAGACTGGAGAGCGCGGCGTGATCATCGGCATCGGTTCGGACCTCAGCGACATCCGCCGGATCGAGAAGACCCTCGAACGGTTCGGCGAGCGCTTCACCAACAAGGTCTTCACCGAGATCGAGCGCAGGCGGTCCGAGCGCAAGCCCGACCGCGCCTCCAGCTACGCCAAGCGCTTCGCCGCCAAGGAGGCCTGTTCCAAGGCCCTGGGCACGGGCTTGAAGCAGGGCGTGCACCTGGGCGACATGGGGGTGGTGAACCTGCCCTCGGGCAAGCCGACCATGGCGCTGACCGGCGGCGCGGCGGCCAAGCTGGCGCAGTTGATCCCCGAGGGCATGGTTCCGGTGATCCACCTGTCGCTGACCGACGACCACCCTTACGCCCAGGCCTTTGTGATCATCGAGGCCGTGCCGGCGAGCTAGCTAGGCCCCCGGCGTCGCTCCGCGCCGAAAGCGCGAGCCGCCGCCTTCGTAGCCGACCGCCTCGAAGGCGCTGACCGCGCCCTTGGCGTCGCGCTCGAACACCACCCGACGGCCCGACTCGCCCGCCACCGTGAAGGTCTCGCCGCCCAGAGGCAGCAGCACGGTCAGCGGACGGCGGCCGCGCTTCATGGCCAGGCGTCCGTCGACCTGCACGATCTCGACCGCGCCATAGGCCCCGACATAGTCGGCCAGGGGGCCGGCCGCGGGCGGCGCGGCCTCGGCGCGAAGGGTCTCCAGCGCCCAGCGGGCGTCCTGGGCGGCGGGGCCGGCGGCGGTTTTCAGCACGGCTTCCAGCGCCAGGCCGCGGGCGGTGTCCAGGGCCTTGGCGGCCGGGACGGCCACGTCGGGCTGCACCCCGTCGCCTTCCCAGTTGGTCTTGGTGATCGGGCTGACCGGCGAGCCGTTGGAGACGAAGATCGAGAAGCCTCCGGCCACCGGTACGGGGCCGCCCGGATTGGCCGCGCCGCCGCTGGCCTCGCCGACGATCACCGCCCGCTTGGCGTTCTTCAGGGTGTAGGCCAGGGCCTCGGCCGCCGAGCCGGTGCGGCCGCTGATCAGTACGTAGAGCGGCGTCTCCAGGCGCGGAGCCGGATACCAGTCCTTGGGGGCCTCGCTCTCGGTCCCCTCGCGGTACTTGAAGGTGTTGTAGATGTCGGCGCCCCTGGGGGTGAAGGCGCTGGCCAGGTAGCCGACCATGGCCGGCGAGCCGCCGCCGTTGTCGCGAAGGTCGATGATCACCGCGTCGGCGCCCGCCACCATCTGCAGAGCCGCCTCGATGGCCTTGCGGGCCGGCGCGTCGGGCTGGCCGAACTCGAAGTGGGCGAACATCCGCATGTCGATGTAGCCGAGATTGCCGTTCAGGATCTCGACCCGGCGGATCCCGTAGTTGGCGCGCTTGATCGGATCCACGCGCGGCGGGCCGGGAACCGCGGCCGCCGAGGGGCCGGGCGCGGGACGCAGGGCAGGGGCCGGCCCGGCCGACCAAGAGACGTTGAAGTGATGGTCCAGCGGCCGCAGGCGCTCGCTCAGCGTGGTGGCCAGGTCGCGCGGGTCGGTGAGGCGGTCGTAGGTTCCCTTGGCGGCCTCGGCCCGCAGTTCCGCCGCGACGGCCGCGCCCTTGGCGGCGTCGTAGTAGTTGTCGGCGATGGCCTGGGCCACGCCGTCGACCACCGGGCGGGGCGCGACCTCGGCGGACTTGGCCTGCCACGCGGCCATCAGGCCGACAGCGAGGATGAACAGCGGGGCGAGCGAGCGCATCGGCGGGGTCCTGGGCGAAATCAGCGCCGGGAGAACATCACTCGCCAAACGCGGCGGCCAATGAATAATCTTTAAGGCGAGCCGGGCGCGCGGCGCCAAACGGGCGCCACGAAGCGTCACTATCGCCGGCGGTGCTTGCCCGAGACGACAACCGCGTCTAGCAAGACCTGTCGGGCTCGCCCGACCCCCATTCGCAAAGAGCCCCGCGCGCATGACCGAAGCCGTCGAGACCACGCCCCCCGAAGAAGAAAAGGGCGGCGCCGTCAACGAATTCATCGAGATCATCAAGACCGTGGCCTACGCCCTGGGCATCGCCCTGGTGCTGCGGGTGCTGCTGTTCCAGCCGTTCACGATCCCGTCGGCCTCGATGGAGCCCAACCTCTATCAAGGCGACTACATCATCGTCTCGAAGTTCTCGTACGGCTATTCCAAGCACTCGATCCCGTTCAGCCCGCCGCTGTTCAAGGGCCGTATCCTGGGCTCGGCGCCCAAGCGGGGCGACATCATCGTCTTCAAGCTGCCGCGCGACGGCCACGTCGACTACATCAAGCGGCTGGTCGGTCTGCCGGGCGACAAGGTCCAGGTCCGCGGCGGCGCGCTCTACATCAACGGCAAGGCGGTCAAGCGGCAGGAGCAGGCCGACGTCCTGGTCGACAGCGGCTACGGCTTCACCCAGCCGATGAAGCGCATCCAGGAGACCACGCCCGAGGGCCGCACCTACCTGACCCAGGCCGACGCGGGCCCGGACACGCAGGGCGACAACACCGGCGTCTATGAAGTGCCGGAAGGCTGCTATTTCTTCATGGGCGACAACCGCGACAACTCGGCCGACAGCCGCTTCAACCCGGGCATCTCGCCGTTCAAGACGGACTCGGGCGCCTGCAAGTGGAACTACGAGAACGACCAGTTCACCGGCGACGCCATCGGCGTGGGCTTCGTCCCGGCCGAGAACCTGGTCGGCAAGGCGCAGATCATCCTGCTGTCGTGGAACGCCGACGCTCACCTCTTCAAGCCTTGGACCTGGTTCATGGACGCGCGTCCGAGCCGCTTCTTCCGCGTGTTGAAGTAAAACCATGGCCGTGAAGGACAGACGGGTCGCCGCCGTCGGCGACCTGGAGCGCCGGATCGGTCATCGGTTCGAGGATCGCGAACTGCTCGAGCAGGCCCTGACCCACGCCAGCGTCGGCGACGGCGCCAAGGCCAAGGTCCGCGACAACGAGGTGCTGGAGTTCATCGGCGACCGGGTGCTGGGGCTCCTGGCCGCCGAGGCTTTGGCCGAACGCTTCCCCAAGGCCAAGGAGGGCGAGCTTGCTCCCCGCCTGAACGCCCTGGTCAGCCGCGAGACCTGCGCCCGCGTGGCCAAGGGCGCCGAGCTTGGTCCGGCCCTGCGCCTGTCGGCCTCGTCGAGCAAGATCGGCGGACGCGAGACGGAATCGATCCTGGCCGGCGCCTGCGAGGCCCTTATGGCCGCGCTCTACCAGGACGGCGGGCTGGAACTGGCCCGCAAGGTGTTCCTCGACCTTTGGTCCGAGGAGTTCGACCGGGCCGGGCAGGGGCGTCCGCGCGATCCCAAGACGGCGTTGCAGGAATGGGCGCAGAGCAAGGGGCGGCCGCTGCCGAGCTACCGCGTGCTCGACCGCACCGGTCCCGATCACGCGCCCGAGTTCACCGTCGAGGTCAGCGTCAAGGACGTCGATCCCGCCATCGCCAAGGGCAAGTCGAGACAGGAGGCCGAGAAGGCCGCCGCCAAGGCGCTGCTGGAGCGGGTCCAAGGCAGCTGAGGAGACATCTCCCTTCCCCCTTGATGGGGGAAGGGTCGGGGATGGGGGTGATGCGGCGGCTCAGCCGGCAAGGCCCGAAACCACCCCCACCCAACCCTCCCCCATCAAGGGGGAGGGCTTTTGCAGTGCTCTGTGCTACACGCACGCCCAATGACTGAAAACACCTCCAACACCCGCGCCGGGTTCGCCGCCATCATCGGCGCGCCGAACGCCGGCAAGTCCACCCTGGTCAACCGCATGGTCGGGGCCAAGGTCTCGATCGTCACCCAGAAGGTGCAGACGACGCGCTTCCCCGTGCGCGGCGTCGCCCTGGCCGGCGACACCCAGATCGTCCTCGTCGACACCCCCGGGATCTTCAGCCCGCGCCGCCGCCTCGACCGCGCCATGGTGCGCTCGGCCTGGGCCGGCTCGGAAGAGGCCGAGGTCACCGTCCACCTCGTCGACGTGCAGGCCGAACTGGCCGACTGCGCCCGCAACGCCACGCCCGCCGAACACCGCGCGGTGCAGGACGTCCAGACCATCATCGAGGCCCTCAAGGAGAGCGGCCGCAAGGTGATCCTGGCGCTGAACAAGATCGACGGCATCAAGCGCGACACCCTGCTGGCCGTGGCCAAGGACTTCTTCGACACCGGCGTCTACACCGACGTCTTCATGATCAGCGCCGAGACCGGCGCGGGCGTCGACGACCTGACCGCCAAGCTGGCCTCGATGATGCCGGAGAGCCCCTGGCTCTATCCGGAGGACCAGACGACCGACCTGCCGGCCCGCCTGCTGGCCGCCGAGATCACCCGCGAGAAGATCTATCTGCGCGTTCACGAGGAACTGCCCTACGCGGCCTCGGTGGAGACCACCTCGTTCGAAGAGCGCGCCGACGGCAGCGCCCGCATCGAGCAGACCATCTATGTCGAGCGCGAGGGCCAGCGCGCCATCGTCCTGGGCAAGGGGGGCCAGGTGCTGAAGTGGATCGGCCAGGCTTCGCGCGAGGAGCTGCAGGACATCCTGGACCGCAAGGTGCACCTGTTCCTGCACGTGAAGGTCAAGGAGAACTGGGCCGAGGAACGTGGCCTGTTCAGCGACATGGGCCTCGATTTCGATGTTTGACGCGGCGGCGGTCGCTGCGGTGGACCTCGACGCCTACTTCGCGCGGATCGGCCATGCCGGCCCGCGCGAGCCGACGATCGAGACCCTGCGGTCGATCTGCCAGAAGCACCCCGACGCCATCCCGTTCGAGAACCTCGACGTGCTGCTGGGGCGGGGGATCAGCATCGTTCCGGCCGACGTCGACGCCAAGCTGATCGCCGCCGGTCGCGGGGGCTACTGCTACGAGCAGAACAGCCTGCTCAAGCGGGTGCTGGCGGCTCTCGGCTTCCAGGTCGAGGGCCTGATGGCGCGGGTGCTGTGGATGGCGCCGGAAGGCGCTCCGCCGCGTCCGCGCTCGCATCAGGTGCTGGGCGTTACGATCGACGGCGAGACCTGGCTGGCCGACGCCGGCTTCGGCGGCTGCGTGCTGACCGCGCCGCTGCGCCTGTTCGCGGACGGCGACCAGGCCAGCCCCAATGGCGCCTTCCGCGTCGTCGATGCGGAGTGTGACGGCGTGGGCGAGCGCCAGGTGCAGGCCGACCTGTCCGGCCGCTGGGCGCCGCTCTATCAGGTGGCCCAAGGCGCCTGGGCGAGCGTCGACTACGAGCAGGCCAACTTCTTCACCTACACCCACCCCAGCTCGCACTTCACCTGGAGCATGACTGTGGGGCGCACCACGCCCGCGGCGCGCTACGCCCTGAAGAACAATCGCCTGACCCACCGCGACGCCACCGGCGCCCTGGTCGAGCAGCGCGACCTGTCGGTGGACGAGCTCGAAGCGATCCTGCGCGACGTCATCGGCCTGCCGGTCGAGGCCGAATGGCGTCCGGTGCTGGAGAAGGTCGTGGCCTGGGGGACGCCGCCGTAGTGGAGCTGTCCCGGTGATGGAGTGGGAGGACGACGCTTTCGTGCTGTCGGCGCGGGCGCACGGCGAGACCGGCGCCATCGTCGAGCTGCTGACCCAGGATCGGGGCAAGTTCGTCGCCCACGTGGCCGGCGCGGCCTCGCGGCGGATGAAGCCGTTCCTGCAGGCCGGCGCGCGGGTCATCGCCCGCTATCGCGCCCGGGTCGCCGACCAGATGGGCTCGGCCCAGCTGGAGCCGATGGGCGAGGGGCCGTCGTCGCTGTTCGACGATCGCCTGGCCCTGGCCGGCCTGCAGTCGGCCGCGGCGGTCGCCGCCGGGGCCTTGCCCGAACGTGAGCCGCATCCCGGCGCCTTCCTGGCCCTGGAGACCCTGATCCGGGTTCTGGAGATCCCCGACATCTGGCCGGCGGTCTATGTGCGCTACGAGGCGGGGCTGCTGCAGGACCTGGGCTTCGGCCTCGACCTGTCCAAGTGCGCCGCCACCGGCGAGGTCGACGATCTGGTCTATGTCAGCCCGCGCACGGGGCGGGCGGTCAGCCGCAAGGCCGGCGCGCCCTATCAGGACAAGCTTCTGCCGCTGCCGCCGTTCCTGCTGTCGTCGCAGGGAGGGCTTTCCGACGGCGACGTGAAGGCCGGCCTCGACATCACCGGCCACTTCCTCGAGCAGTTCGTGTTCGGTCCGCTGAACAGGCCGCTGCCGCCGGCGCGCATGTGGTTGCTGGACCGGCTGGGCGAGGCGGGGCGGCTTTAGAAGCCACCCCAGCCAATCCTAGAAGAACACCTTGCGCACGCTCAGGCGCACGCTGCGGCCCAGCGGATCCAGATAGTCTTCCTGGTAGGTGATCGGCGTGCCGCCGGCGGCGTTGCGCACCTCCTGCTTCTCGTCGAACAGGTTGGTGACGCCGAGGGTCACCCGCGTGCCGCGCAGCACCGGATACTTGGCCACCAGCTCGCGACGGGCGCCCAGGTTGGCGAACAGGCGCAGGTTCACCGTCGTCAGGTCGGAGAACTTCAGCGTGCCGTTGGCGCTCGTGCCGCCGTCGACCTCGGTGGCGCTGCGCCAGTTGGCGGTCAGGCGCATGCCCATGCCGTTCTTGGTCAGGCCGGCCTGGGCCTCGACCTCGTTGCGGGGCGAGCCGCCGCTGTTGCCAAGGGCGTCGCCGTCCAGCAGGTCGAGCGGGGTTCCGCCGTCCGTGATGTAGATCCGGTCGCGCAGGCGCACCGTGTGGAAGAGCGCCAGTTGCAGCCGCGCCGCGCCGAAGCCTGGGGGCGGACCGCCGAAGCCGCCCGGACCACGACCGCCGAAGCCGCCGCCCGGACCGCCGGGACCACCAAAGCCGCCGCCGGGGCCGCCCTGGTCGCCGCCCGGACGCGGGCCGTCGGAAGGCGGTTGGGCGTTGTCGCCGCCGGCGCGCTGTTCTCCGCCCCGGTCGCCGCCCTGGCGCATCGCGCCTTGCAGCAGGTCCATGCCCGGAGGCTGGGCGCCTTCTGTCGTCTGGGCCTGGCTCTGGGTCGCCTGGGCTTGAGCCTGTTGCCCGCTCGCGGCCTGGCCGTCCTGGCCGCGACGGCCTTCGCCGCGCCCTTCGCCCTGGCCCTGGCGCTCGCGCCAGCGCTGCATTTCCTCGGGCGTAGGGGGCGGGCGCGGGGGGGTCTTGCCGATCTGGCGATTGAAGTTGAAGCCCCAGCGGATCTGGTCGCTTTCGCGCTTGGCGAAGTTTACCGGGCGGGCGTCGATGCGGATCAGGCGGCCGACCGGATCGTCCACCGTCGGGTCCTCGCGGAAGAAGCGGTCGGGGAAGGCGGCCTCGGTCGCGGCCGTGGCGCTGGGGAACGACGAGATCGGATTGTCGGTGCGCGAGTGGGTGTAGTTGGCGTTGATCGACAAGCCTTCGACGACCGGCGGCTTGAGCGTGATCCCGACGCGCAGGACCTTCTTCTCCTCGGCCTTCAGGTCGGGATTGCCGCCGCTCAGGCGGATGATCTGCACGCTTTCGCCGCGCACGTAGTCGAACACCTGCACGTCGGGCGTGGTGACCTGCGCGCCGCCCAGCTGCGACATGCTGGGGGCGTTCTCCTGGTTGTTCATCGAGACGATGAAGCTGACCGGCTTGATCGGCGACCAGTTCAGGCCGTAGCCGATCGAGGTCAGGGTGCCGAAATCCGACAGCTGGTTGACCGACAGGTTCAGGTTGGCCGACAGGTCGCCGGCCTTGGCCATGAAGTTGTTCTTCCGGCTGGTGATCGGCACGTCGAAGCTGACCTGGGCGTTGGCCGTGCCGCGCGACAGGTCGACGCTGTTTTCCACGCCGTTGCGACGCGACCACGAGTCGACCCAGGCGCCTTCGGCCCCCAGCTTGACGCTGGTCGAGATGTCGCCGGCCGGCAGGCGCTTGAGGGCGCCGTTCATGACCAGCTGGGTGTTGACCGTGTCGTTGGTCGAACTGGCGCGGTCCTTGATGAAGCTGCCGGTGGGCAGGCCGGCGCGAGGATCGAAGGTCGCGTCCAGGGCGTCCAGCCGGTCCTGCAGTTCGTCGATGTTGGGGGTGCGGTCGGTGCTGGTGCGGCTTTCGTCGTGGTCGTAGTTGCCGGTCAGGTTCCAGCGCCAGGACTTCATCGCGCCGTCGAGGGTGAAGCCGCCGTGGGCGTTCCAGGAACGGCTCCACTGCTCCATGGCGCCCAGGTCGGTCAGGTAGCGGTAGACCGTCTCGTCATCGCCCGACAGCGAGAACGGGCTGGCGCCCGGCACGTCCAGCTCGGCCCGCGCCAGGCCCGACAGCGACTGGCTCTGGTCGTAGGACAGGCTGCCGTTGACCGTCGCCGAAATCCCGTTCTCGAGCACGCGGTTGTAGACGGTGTTGTACGACAGGCTGTCGGTGCGCGGACGCAGCGTGCGGAAGGGCGTGACGTCGCCGACGTAGTTGTTGCTGGCCGATCGCGAGATGATGTCGCGGTCGCTTTCCAGCAGCTTGTCGCTGTGGGCGTACTTGAAGGCGGTGTTCAGGCGGCCCTGGCGATTGAGGCGCAGGGTGCTGGAGTCGATCTGCTGGGTGGTCTGGCCGCCATCGGTGGGAGCGGCCAGGCTGATCTCGCCGGTGCGGGCGCGGAAGCGCTGGCGCAGCACGACGTTGACCACCTTCTGGTCGGCCGAGTAGCCGTACTTGAGGGCCACTTCCTCGGGCAGGACCTCGACCCGCTGGATGGCTTCGGTTGGGATGTCGCGGATCTCGCCCATGCCCGAGATGCGCCGGCCGTTCAGCAGCACGACGGGCGCGCCGCCGCTGGCGCTGGCGGTCTGGGCCGACAGTTCCGACAACAGCTCGGTCACCGAACTGACGCCCAGCGAGCGCACGTCGGCGGCGCTGAAGGTGGTCTCCGGCTGGATGTCGCCCAGCACCGCGCCATACTGGCGCTGGCCGGTGACGACGATGCCCTCGACCTCGGTGTCGAGGTCGGCGTCGGACGGGGTCTGCTGGGCCGACTGGCGCGGGGTCTGGGCCGGCTTGGCCGTTTCCTGGGCATGCAGCATCGTCGGCGTGATGCAGCCCAGCAGGCCCGCCAGAAGGGCCATCTTCCTCGTCATTTCCTAGTCCCCACGGTTCGAACCGAATCCCTCGATTGCAGCCTCTGTAACGCACCCAACCTCGACGTAGCCTGAACGAACTGGTTCAGGTTCGGTTTGGGTTCGTCGGCTAAAGAATTGCGGATGCGCATCCTGTTGGTCGAAGACGACGCGCCGCTGGCCGAAAGCATCGCCCAGGCCCTGCGCGAAGAGCAGTTCGCGGTGGACATCGCCGCCGACGGCGAGACCGGCGCGCACCTGGGTTCCACCGAAACCTACGCCGCCGCCGTGCTGGACCTGGGCCTGCCCAAGCAGGATGGCCTGTCGGTGCTGCGAGGCTGGCGGGCCCAGAACCGGCCGCTGCCCGTGCTGATCCTCACCGCTCGCTATGGCTGGACCGAGAAGGTCGAGGGCTTCAAGGCCGGCGCCGACGACTATCTGACCAAGCCGTTCCGGGTGGAGGAGCTGGTCATGCGCCTGCGGGCGCTGGTGCGCCGTTCGGCCGGACATCACGGCCCGCGCATCGTCTGCGGCCGCCTGACCTTCGACGCCCAGATGGGCGGGTTCGAGTTCGACGGCATGCCGTTGAAGCTGACCAGCTTCGAGTGGCGGGTTCTGTCGTGCCTGATCCTGCGCAAGGAGGTGGTGGTCGAGCGGATGGACATCCTGGAGCAGGCCTACGAGGGCGACGCGGGCGGGGACTCCAACTCGCTGGAGGTCATCGTCGGCCGGCTGCGGCGCAAGATCGGCCATGAGATGATCGAGACCGTGCGCGGTCGCGGCTATCGCCTGACGGCGGGCGCGGCGTGAAGGGCGTGTTGAACTCCATCCGCGCCAGGCTGCTGATCAGCGGCGTGCTGTTCACCGTCGTTGCGGTGGTGCTGGCGGCCCTGACCATCCGGCCGACGCTGGACCAGTTCGTGCGCCGCAACGTCGACGCCAGCCTGGAGTCACAAATCTCGGTGCTGGCGCGGGCGGTGAAGTCCGACGGCTCGCTCGACCAGGACCGCATCCAGTCGGTGGGCCCGTTCATCCGCCGCGGCGCGGGCTGGGCCTGGGTGGTCAAGGGGCCGGCGGGCGTGCTGCGCTCACAGACCGTGGCCGCGGTCGAGCCGAGGCAGGGGGAGGGGCCGCCGCCCTGGCCGCGTCCGGAGCGTGACCGCGACCGGGACCGCATGCCCCAGCGCGAGATGCGGCCCGACAAGCCGCCGACCGCGCCGTTGAAGGAATCCCGCCGCTGGCGCTCGCGCAGCGGCTGGAACGAGAGCTTCTACTTCCGCACCCTGACCATCAGCACCAGCCGCGGGCCGGTGACGGTCACCGCTGGCGCGCCGCGCTACATTCGCGACCGCATGCGCGACGAAGGCCTGAGGCCGCTGCTGCTGTCGCTTGGCGTGCTGGGCGTGGGCCTGCTGGCGGCCATGATCGGCCAGTTGGAACTGGGCCTGCGGCCGCTGCGCAAGCTGGGCGCCTCGCTGGCGGCCGTGCGCGCGGGCGAGCAGCGCCGGATCGACGACAAGCAGCCGCGCGAACTGGAGCCCGTCGTCGCCGAACTCAACGCCCTGCTGGACCACAACGAGCAGGCCCTGGCCAAGGCGCGCAGCCACGTCTCCAACCTGGCCCATGGCCTGAAGACGCCGCTGGCCACCCTGGCCGTGCGCCTGGCCGAGCCTGGGCGCGATCCCGACGGCAGCCTGGCCAGCCTGATCGCCCAGATCGACGGGGCCATCGGCCATCACCTGGGCCGCGCTCGCGCGGCCTCGCCGGGCGCGCCGGGACGGCCGGCCCTGCCGGTGCGGTCGCGTCTCGACGACCTGGTGGCGGCGCTGTCGCGGATCCACGCCGCGGCCGGCGTGCGGGCCGAGCTGGACGTGGCCGACGACCTCTATGTCGCCTGCGACCCGCAGGACTTCGACGAGATGACGGGCAATCTGCTCGACAACGCCTGGAAATTCGCCGAGCGCACGGTGCGGGTCGCCGGCCGTCGCCAAGGCGCGCGGGTGGTGCTCGACATCGACGATGACGGCCCGGGCCTGACCGACGAGGCCGCCGCCGCCGCCCTGGTGCCGGGCAGCCGCCTGGACGAGCGCGGGGCTGGACATGGCTTCGGCCTGCCGATCGCCCTGGAGCTGGCCGAGCTGCACGACGGCGCCCTGACCTTGGGCCGCGCCCCGATCGGCGGCCTGCGCGTGACCCTGGCCCTGCCGGCCCGTAGCGCCGAGTCCTGAGAAGCGCCAGCGTTCCCAATGCCGTGATCGGTCGGGCAGGCGACCAACGGCCGCGCTTGGCGTGGTAAAGTCACGGCGAGGACCGTGATGAAAACCTACACCTTCGTCTGTTTGGCCGGAAACCAGGTCGCCACGGCGGTCGATATCCAGGACCTGGCCGAGGACGCCTACCGGCGCCATGCCTTGTCGCTGCTGCGTGACCACGCCAGCGCCGAGACCATCGAGGTGTGGCGGGACGAGGCCGTTATCGCCCTCGTCGAGCGGGCCGGGGCGGTTCTCGGGGCGCCCGCGGCAGGATAAGCCGCAAAAACCCCGTCGCGCCTCGAATCGAGCGCCGCATATCTGCTAGGCTGACGGGCCGAAACGAATCTGACTGATGAACAAGCCCGTCCTTCCTCCCCCCGGCGGTCCCGGCGACGGCGACCGCATCCTCGAAGAGCCGCTGACCGAAGCGCTGTCCAAGCGCTATCTGGCCTATGCGCTGTCGACCATCGGCTCGCGGGCGCTGCCCGACGTCCGCGACGGCATGAAGCCGGTGCACCGTCGCGTGCTCTACGCCATGAGCAACATGCGCCTGAACCCCGAGTCCGCCGCGCGCAAGTGCGCCAAGGTGGTCGGCGAGGTGATGGGTAACTTCCACCCGCACGGCGACCAGTCGATCTACGACGCCCTGGTGCGCCTGGCCCAGGACTTCTCCCAGCGCATCCCGCTGGTCGAGGGGCAGGGCAACTTCGGCAACATCGACGGCGATAACGCCGCGGCCATGCGTTACACCGAATGCAAGATGACGGAGGCGGCGACGCTTCTGCTCGACGGCATCGACGAGGACGCGGTCGATTTCCGGCCGACCTACGACGGCCAGGACGAGGAGCCGGTGGTCCTGCCGTCGGGCTTCCCCAACCTGCTGGCCAACGGCTCGGCCGGCATCGCCGTCGGCATGGCCACCTCGATCCCGCCGCACAATCCGGCCGAGCTGATCGACGCCTGCCTGTTGCTGCTTTCGAACCCCGAGGCCACGACCGCCGAGATCCTCGAGCGCGTGCCGGGACCGGACTTCCCGACCGGCGGCGTCATCGTCGAGCCGGCCGCGTCCCTGCTCGAAACCTACGAAACCGGCCGCGGCGGCGTCCGCACCCGCGCCAAGTGGGAACGCGAGGAGACCGGCCGCGGCGCCTACCAGATCGTCGTCACCGAGATCCCGTATCAGGTGAAGAAGTCGGATCTGGTCGAGCAACTGGCCGACCTGATCGAGAGCAAGAAAGCAGCCCTCTTGGGCGACGTCCGCGACGAGAGCGCCGAGGACATCCGTCTCGTCCTCGAGCCGAAGTCCAAGAACGTCGAGCCCGAAGTGCTGATGGAGAGCCTGTTCAAGCTCTCGGCGCTGGAAAGCCGCTTCTCGGTCAACATCAACGTGCTGGACGCGCGCGGCACGCCGGGCGTCATGGGCATCAAGTCGGCCCTGATGGCCTTCCTGGCCCACCGCCGCGAGGTGCTGACCCGTCGGGCCCGCCACCGCCTGGCCAAGATCGAAGCCCGCCTGCACATCCTCGACGGCCTGCTGATCGCCTACCTCAATCTCGACGAGGTGATCCGCATCGTCCGCTACGAGGACAAGCCGAAGGAAAAGCTGATCGAGGCCTTCGGGCTCTCGGACATCCAGGCCGACGCCATCCTCAATACCCGCCTGCGCCAGCTGGCCAAGCTGGAGGAGATGGAGATCCGCCGCGAGCACGCCGAACTGGTGGAAGAGCGCGACGGCATCCTGGCCATGCTGGCCAGCGACAAGAAGCAGTGGGACCTGGTCGGCACGGGCCTGCGCCAGGTGCGCGCGTCTCTGATCAAGATCAAGCATCCGCTGGACAAGCCGCGCCCCACCGGCGTGACCGGCCGCTCGGTGTTCGATGTGGCCCCGGTGGTCGACGCCGACGCCGCCATCGAGGCGATGATCGTGCGCGAGCCGATCACGATCATCCTGTCCGAGCGCGGCTGGATCCGCGCCGCCAAGGGCAAGATCGACGACCCGTCCGAGCTGAAGTTCAAGGAAGGCGACAAGCTGGGCTTCCTGGTCCCGGCCGAGACCACCGACAAGCTGCTGCTGTTCACCTCGGACGGCCGGTTCTTCACGCTGGGCTGCGCCAACCTGCCGTCGGCGCGCGGTCACGGCGAGCCGGTGCGGATGATGATCGAGCTCGACGACAAGGTGAAGATCATCGACGTCTTCCCGTTCAAGGCGGGCCGCAAGCGCATCCTGGCCTCCAAGCAGGGCTACGGCTTCCTGCTGCCGGAGGAGGAGGCCCTGGCCAACCGCAAGGCGGGCAAGCAGGTGCTGACCGTCGACGCCGCCGGCGCGGCCTTCTGCCTGGAAGCCGTCGGCGACCAACTGGCCGTGGTGGGCGACAACGGCAAGATCCTGATCTTCCCGCTGGAAGAGCTGCCGGAAATGCCGCGCGGCAAGGGCGTCAAGCTGCAGGCCTATCGCGAAGGCGGCCTGCGCGACGGCCTGTCGTTCAACGCCGAGACCGGCGGCTACTGGATCGACACGGCCCTGCGCCGTCGCGAATGGACCGACTGGCAGACCTTCGTCGGCCGCCGGGCCGGCGCCGGCAAGCTGGCGCCCAAGGGCTTCCCGACCCAGAAGCGCTTCCGTCCCAAGTGATGTGATATGGCGAGAGCCGGCGTCTTCGGCGCCATGCTCTCGCCCACCCTCTGAGAGATAAGTCGACCTATGAGCTTGTGGCGCAAGTCCGTCGGGGCCCTGGCGGGGTTCCTGGGCCTGACCGCCGCCCATCCGGGCGTGGCGGGCGCCTTGCCGCGCGCCAAGCCCGAGGCGGTGGGCTTCTCGTCCGAGAAGCTCAAGCGCGTCGACGAGACCATGCAGCGCCTGGTCGACCAGGGCCAGATCGCCGGCGGCGTCACCCTGCTGGCCCGCCACGGCAAGGTCGTCAGCCAGACATCCTACGGCAAGCGCGCGCTGGACCAGCCCGAGGCCATGCCGGCCGACGCCATCTTCCGCATCCGCTCGGAGACCAAGCCGGTCACGGGCGTGGCCATGCTGATCCTCTATGACGAGGGTCGCTGGAAGCTCGACGACCCGATCACCAAGTTCATCCCCGAGTTCGAGGGGCTGCGTGTCGCAAGCGGCGTCGACGCCTCGGGCCGCCCGATCCTGTCGCCGATCAGCCGCCCGCCGACCATGCGCGAGCTGATGACCCACACGGCTGGCTTCGCCTACGGCATCGCCGACGATCCGGGCAGTCAGGCCGACCAGGCCTACTACCGCGCCGGCGTGCTGCAGTCGGACTCGCTGTTCTCGATGGTGCAGAAGATCGCCGGCCTGCCGATGTACGCCGAGCCCGGCAAGCTGTGGCGCTATAGCGTCGCGGCCGACATCCAGGGCCTGATTGTCGAACGCCTGTCGGGCCAGGCCCTGCCGGTGTTCATGCAGCAGCGGATCTTCAAGCCGCTGAAGATGAAGGACACCGCCTTCTGGGTTCCGGCCGACAAGGCCGCGCGCCTGGCGGCGATCTACGACGCCGATCCCGTCACCGGAAAGCTCGTGCCGGCGGTAGAGGGCGGCTGGCGCGACGTGACGAGGCCACCCCCGGCGCCGTCCGGCGGCGGCGGCCTGCTGTCGACGGCGGGCGACTTCGCCCGCTTCGCCCAGATGATCCTCAACGGCGGCGACCTCGACGGCGTGCGCATCCTCGAGCCCGAGACGGTGGCGATGATGCGGCTCAATCACCTGCCGCCCAGCTTCCAGGTCACCACCGACGGCACGTCGGGCGTGCTCAAGCCCGGCCAGCAGAAGGCGTTCCCCTTCGCGCTGGGCATGGGCTACGGCATCGACGTGGCCGTGGCCGTGGATCCGGCGGCCTCGGGCGCGCCGGTCGGGCCCGGCACGATCAGCTGGGGCGGCAGCGCCGGCACCTGGTTCTGGATCGATCCGGCCAACGACCTCTTCTTCGTCGGCATGATCCAGCGCCTGGGCGGAGTGGGCCCCGGCCTCGACGCCGAGACCCGCAAGTGGGTCTACCAGGCCCTCGAAAGGCCGCCGGTCCGCCAGGCCGCCAACACGCCGCCTCACGCCCCGCCCGCGCCCGCCAAGGGCGGCTCCAGCGGCCGCGCGCCCTCCATCCGCTGAGGCTTTCGGCCCAAGCGCTTGGATTTCCCGTCTTTCCTCGCTATCACGCCCGCTTCGGCGGGCCGTCCCGCCCCAAGATCTCGAAAGCCGACCCGATGAGCGATACGCCTCCCGACCGCCTGTCCGCCAACCCCGACAGCCCGTACTACGACGCCGAAGCGCTCGAGCGCGGCGTCGGCATCCGCTTCAAGGGCGTCGAGAAGACCAATGTCGACGAATACTGCGTCAGCGAAGGCTGGGTGCGGGTGACCGCCGGCAAGACCGTCGACCGCAAGGGCAACGCCATGACCATCAAGCTGCAAGGCGAGGTCGTGCCGTACTTCCGCGACGCCGAAGCCTCGGCCGAGTAGGACGCGCGTGAGCGATCCCGACCTGCAGGCCATGGCCGACGACGAGCTGTCGCGGGCCATGACCCTGTCCTGGCGCGAACTGTCGAAGGTGATTCCCTGGGGAGACACCTTCGACGGCATCTCGCCCGCCGGCCGCAACGTCGAGGTCGAGCGCAACTACCTGTGGGCCGCCCAGGAAGGCGGCGACATCCTGTGCGAAGTCGCCGTCTATGGCGGCGAGACCCGCTATGACCAGGGCGCCCGCGCCCGCGGGGTGATTTCCCGCCGCTGACCTCAACCTTGGCCGTGCAAGCGTCGCGAGCATGCGTTAACCATAACGATGCTCGTCGAACGGCGCATGCGGGAGGGGTGGGGTGTATCAATCCGAGTTTCCGGTCGAGACGCCGGTGCCGATCTTCGATCCGACCCTGTTGGCCGGCATCGCCCTGATCACCCTGGCCGTCGCGGCCCTGGCCTTCTGCGCGGGGCGCTTCACCGGTCGCAAGGGCAGGGACGAGCGCTGGCGCGACGTGCCCAAGACCATTCACAAGGCCATCCTGGTCCGCTGCGTGGCCGCCACCAGCGCGCCGACGGGCGAGCTGCTGCGCCGCGCCGAGGAGCTGGTCGCCGAGGTCGAGGCCCGGGTCGGGGCGCTGATCGAGTTCGCCGCCTGCGGCAAGGCGCTGAAGAGCCTTGAGAAGGCCTGCCTGGGCCAGTTTCCCAAGCCCGAGGTCAAGCACGAGCCCAAGGCCCACAAGCCCTGCACCTGCGGCCACCAGGCCAGGGAGGAGGGCAAGCATGGCCATGAGGCCGCGCCGGCGTCCGCGCCGTCCTCCACCTGCAAGGCCCCGGCGCCGTGCCAATGCGTGATCTGCTGCGTGCCGGTCACCGTCGGCGGCCTGGCCCTGGCTACGCCGCAGGTGAAGATCAGCAGCAAGCAGACCGTCATCGTCAACGCCAACTGCGCGCCCGCCCAGGCTCCGGCGCCGAGCGCCCACGTCTGCACCTGCGGAGCCGCCGCCCACGGCAAGAGCCAGGAGGACGAGCACAAGCCCGAGCCGCCGCTGGAGTGGAGCGAACACATGCGCCGTCTGCGGCTGGCCGTGGTCGAGTTCGCCGACGTCTGGAACAGCCCCGACAACCTGCGTCTTCTGGAGCGCTGCCAGAAGCAGCTCACCCATACCGAGGCCGCGCCGAAGGTCGGCCACGGGCGCGACGACGGCCACGGGGGCGGTCACGGTCACTAAAGGCGCCGCTTGGTTGAGCGCGGTTAGGTGCGTATGCTCATGCGGCGGGCGAAACGCCCGCTTTCCGCCATGGTTGAAGGCGGTCGATTGAGAGCGTTTTCATCGCGGCGCCAGATCGAGGTGCGCCTGCGGTGGGTTGCCAGGGCGTGATTCGGCGTAGAGACGGCTCCGTCTTCGCGGGCCGCAGGCCGGAGCAGGAGGAAAGGAACAGGCATGGCCGCGACGGTCTCATCCCTGACGCCGGGTACGCCGGACGTCGCCAGTGAACAGCTGTCGCTTTCGGACTATGTGCCGTATCGCCTGGCGACGGCCTCCAGCGCCGTCAGCCGGCTGATCGCCCGCGCCTATGAAGACCGCTTCGGGCTGTCGATCCCGCAATGGCGCCTCATGTCGATCCTGATCGAGGGCCCGCTGACCCAGCACCAGGCCGTGGCCCGCACGGCCATGGACAAGGTGCGCGTCAGCCGTGCAGCCCAGGACCTGGTCGAGCGCCGCCTGGTGGCGCGGATCACCAACCGCACCGACCGTCGCTCGCACACGCTGGAACTGACCGCCGCCGGTCGCCGCCTGTTCGCCGAGATCCGCCCCCTGGCCCTGGCCTACGAGGCCGCGCTGCTGGCGGGCCTGGCGCCGGGCGAGGTGGCGACCCTCAAGCGGCTGATGGGCCGCCTGGAAGCCGCCGCCGTCCAGCTCTACGGCGCCGACGCGCCGCCGGAAGTCGCCCCGGTCACCGAGGACTGAACTTCGGAAAGCTGGGCCTCGTAGGCCCCGCGAGCGATGGCGCGCGCCAGGGTGTCGGCCGCCGCCGAACCCAGCCTGGCCAGCGCGATGGCTCGTCCCGGCCCTTCGCCCAGGCTCTGCGCGCCCGAGGCCAGGGCGAACACGATGTCGCCGTCGAAGGGCGTGTGGACCGGCCGGATGGCCCGCGCCAGTCCGTCCTGGGCCATCATCGCCAGCCGCGTGCACTCGGCCGTGGTCAGGTCGGCGGTGACGGCGACCACGGCCAGGGTGGTGTTGGCGCCGGCCTGCAGGCGGCCCAGCGCCGCCAGCTTCGAGTCCTCAGGGATCGGCTCTGCCTCGACCGATGCGTCGGGCGCGGGCCGCCCGCCGCCGAACTCGCCGTCGATTTCCCAGGGCCAGGCCCAGAAGGTCTCGCCGTCGGCCATCCGCACCGAGCCCACCGGATTGACCGCCGCCAGGGCGCCCACGACCAGGCCCTCGCCCAGGTCGAGCGAGGCGCTGCCGATCCCGCCCTTGGACAGGCCCGCCATGGCGCCGAGGCCCGCGCCGGCCGAGCCCAGGGCGAAGTCCTTGTCGGCCGCGGCGGCCGCCTCGATGCCTAGCCAGCGATAGGGCGGGTCCAGGCCCCAGTCCTTGTCGCCGCCGTTGCCCAGGTCGTGCAGCACGGCCGCCGGCACGATCGGGATGGCCGGCGAGGTCGGGGCCAGGCGGATGCCGCGCCCGGACGCCGAGAGCGCCGCCACGACGCCGTCGGCCGCGCCCAGGCCGAACACCGAGCCGCCCGACAGGCAGATGGCGTGGGCCTTGCTGAAGTTGTTCTCGGGCCTCAGCACGTCGGTCTCGCGCGTGCCCGGCCCGCCGCCGCGCACGTCGACCCCGGCGGTCCAGGCGTCGGGGCAGAGCAGGGCGGTGACGCCCGAGCGTACGGCCTCGTCCTGGGCATGGCCGACCAGCAGGCCCTCGACGTCGGTGATCAGGTTGCGGGGACCGGGACGGGGCATGGGCGGGGCTCCGATGAGAACGCCCCCGTGTTTGAGACGAAAACCTCGTCATTCGACAAGCTCAGGATGAGGTTTTTTGAGCGCGGTGTTCTGCCCGTCGACTGAAAGGGGAGGCTAACCCGCCGCCGGCGCGTAGCTCAGCCGGCAGACGGTCCAGCCGTCGACGCGGGCCATGGTGAAGGCGCCGCCCAGCTGGCGGGCCATGGCGTGGACGATGCGCAGGCCAAGGCTGGGCGAGGCGGCGGGCTCGAAGCCGGCCGGTGGGCCGGCGCCGTTGTCGCGGATTGTGAGCACGTGGCTGTCGCCTTCCTGGTCCAGCGCCACGACGATGCGGCCGTCGCTCCCGGCCGCGAAGGCGTGCTCCAGGGCGTTGTTGAAGCACTCCAGCATCACCAGGGTCACGGGCGTGGCCTGTTCGGGGTGCAGCGGATCCTCGCCGCCCTCGACGCGGATGGCGTGGCGGGCGCCGAAGGCCTGGCCGGCGTCGTCCAGCAGGGCCTCGGCGAAGGCCCGGAACGGGGTCGGCTCGCCGGTCTGGTCGTGTAGTTGGCGCTGGATCTTGGCGATGGTCTCGATGCGGCCGCCGGCCTCGACCAGGGCGTGGCGGGCGTCCTCGTCCTTCATGCCGGCCGATTGCAGGCGCAGCAGGGCGCCGACCATCTGCAGGTTGTTGCTCACCCGGTGGTGCATTTCGCGATAGAGCAGGTCGCGGCTGCGGGCGAGCTGCGCCTGGGCCTCGCGCTCTCGCGACAGGTGGCGCATGGCCTTGCGCATGCCGTCGATGAAGAAGATGTCGACCGCCGCCACGAAGACGTAGAACGTGATCGCCACCGTCGTGGCGAAGTCGACGTGGAAGCTGTCGTACGGCGGGATGAAGAAGTACCAGGCGCACAGGCCCGACAGGGCGGCGCAGAGGATGCCCGGGCCGCGCCCCGCGAAATAGGCGGTCAGGACGATGGCGGGAAAGAAGGTCAGGTACGGAAAGCCGGGCGGGAACCAGCTGTTGAGCGCCAGGCGCACGCCGAAGGCGCCGCCGGCCGCGGCGGCCGCCAGGGCGTAGCCCCACGCGGCAGGAAGAGGCGTGCTCGCCCGCGACATGATCTTCGAAGAGCCCCGACTCGTCCGGCGACGAACGTTCCGCCGCCGTGGGGAGAATATTTCCTAAAAAGACTTTCGGGTCACGGCAAATCCCGGTGTCGGGCTCTGGATACGGAAAAGCCCGCCCATCGTGAGATGGACGGGCCTCCGAAGTCATCTTCCGCTCGCGGATCAGAACCGCTTGGAGACGTTCATGTACCAGTAGCGACCGGTCGAGTTGTGCAGGGCGCCCGAGTAGCCGAAGTTGCTCGAGGTGACCGGCGGCTCCTTGTCGGCGATGTTGCGCACGCCGACCCGCAGGGTCGAGCCGTCGAACTGGCCGTTCTTGAACGCGTACTGGCCGTACAGGCTGACCGTGGTCCAGTCCGAGATCGGGAAGTACTGGCCGTTCACCTGGGCGGGACCGGTGTCGTAGGTCTCGCCGACATAGTTCACGAAGGCGCCCGCGCCCCAGCCGTCCTTGCGCCAGGTGAAGCTGGCCGTGCCGCGGAATTCCGGGAAGCCGTCCATCTTGATCTGGCTGCCGGCCGACGAGACGGTCAGGCCCGCCAGGGCGCCGCTGGCGATCGCCTCTTGCAGGATCTGCTCGATCGGGCTGGCCGACTGGTCGTACTTGGTCAGCTTGGCCACGTTCAGGTTGAAGCCGAAGTCGCCCCAGGGGGTGTCGTCCAGGTCGTAGGCCAGCGAGAAGTCGACGCCCTGAACCACGCGCGGCTGCAGGTTCATGTAGGTGTCGCTGATGTACGAGATGGCGCCGACGGTGTTCGTGCCGACCGGGGCGTCACGCACGACGTTGGGGTTGAAGCTGCCCTGCTGGCGCAGCAGCAGGTCGTAGGCGATCTGGTTGTAGCCGCCCAGGATGCCGATGACGTTCTTTTCCCGGATCGACCAGAAGTCGGTCGTCAGGGTCAGGCGGCCGTATTCCACCGGGATGAACTTGGGCTGGTAGACGAAGCCGATCGAGGCGTTGTCGGCGTCTTCCGGCTTCAGGTCCTTGTTGCCCTGGCGAACTTCCAGCGTCGAGGTGCTGGCGCAGGTCGTGGCCGTCGGGGTGTTGATCCGGCAGAAGGCGTAGTCGGGACGGCCGTTCGAGACGGTCGAGCCCTCGCTGTAGAACTGCGGCAGGTTCGGCGCGCGGAAGCTCTGCGAGACCGAGGTGCGGAACGAAAGGCCTTGGCCGACCTTCCACAGCAGGGCGCCCTTCGGCTTCAGCACGTTGCCGAAGTCCGAATAGTACTCGTCGCGGGCGGCCAGTTGCAGGGTGACTTCCTCGACGAACGGGATGTTCATCTCGGGCGAGATGATCGGCACGGCCAGTTCGGCGAAGGCCGAGCTGATGACGCGGTCGCCCTTGATGTCCGGCGAGCCGGAGGCCCCCAGGACGTCGCTGTTGTAGGTCACGCCGGTGACGCTGTTGGTGTAGGTCGTCGTGCCGTCCAGGCGGTCGTCACGGTCGTCCTTGTAGGTCTCGCGGCGCACTTCCACGCCCGAGGCGAAGCCGACGTCGCCGCCCGGCAGGGTGAAGAGGTCCTTCTTGGAGACCTTGAAGTCCCACATCGCCAGCGAGGTCTCGCTGATGCGGTAGACGTCGATCAGGAACGAATTGATCGTCGCCTGGCTGTTGGGCGTGCCGTCCTCGCCCGACCAGTTGGTCTGCGAGCCGCCGTTGAACGGGTTGTAGGCCGTCGAGTCCGTACGGTTCAGCGCCTGCTGGAAGAGCGTGCTGCTGATGGCGTTGTGCGTCTTGTCCTTCGTGCGGGCGAAGGAGTAAAGGCCGGCCGATTCCCACTTCCAGCCGTCGCCGAACGCGCCCTTCAGGCCGCCCAGCAGGCGGTAGCTGTCGTCGGTGACGGTGTAGGTGCGCGGACCCGCGTCCACCGGGCGGTAGGTGGTGATGTTCATCGCCACGCCCGAGGCGCCGACGCCGGTCAGGCCCGACAGGCGGTTGGGATTGACGCTGCCGTTGGCCAGGGTGGTCGGGCCGAAGGGGTTCCAGTAGGCGTTGGCCGCGATGCTGATCGGGGCCGACGAGATCGGCGCCGACTGCTCGCGCTGGCCAGTGAACAGGGCGTGGTAGTAGCCGGCTTCACCGAAGAAGGTCATGCCGTTGTCGAGGTCGCGCTCGACGGTGCTGAACAGGTTGGTCCGCTCCAGGCCGCCCTTGAGGGTGCGCTGGGGGTTCTCGTCGTAGCGCAGGTCACGGTCGGCGGCGCCGGTGATCGTGCCCGACCTGATGCAGAGGTTGCCAGCCAGGACGGCGCTGCTGCAGCCGGCGGCGGTGTTGGCCGTCGGCTCGATGTGGAACACGCCGGACGTGGTCAGGGCCACGCCGTTCTGGCGGGGCGCGGTCGACGACGGGATCAGCGTGAACGAACCCCAGGGGCTGGAGGTCGAGCGGTTGTCGAAGCTGGTGTTGCCGGCCCAGGGGGTGTTCGCGACGCGGTCGCGGTGGTCTTCGCTGGCGGCGTAGTCGCGCTCGTCGGCCATCATGCGGCTGTGGGCGGTGTACGAACCGAAGAAGGTCAGGCGCGTGCCGTCCTCAAGGCGCGTGCCGGCCTTCAGGTTCACGGTGCCTTCGCGATAGCCGGTGCCTTCCGAGCCGCCGACCTGGGCTTCGACGCGCAGGCCCTGGAACTTGGTGTCGAGCACGGTGTTGACCACGCCGGCCACGGCGTCCGAGCCGTAGAGGGCGCCGGCGCCGTCACGCAGCACTTCGACCCGCTTCACGCCGGCCACGGGCAGGGCGTTGGTGTTGACGGTCTGCACCGGCACCAGGTTTTCGGTCTGGGTGCCCGGGTGCAGCACGGCGCGGCGGCCGTTCAGCAGGGCCAGGGTGTTGCCGGTGCCGAGGCTGCGCAGGTTCAGCGACGAGACGTCGCCACGGGCGTCGTTCAGGTTGCCGGTGGTGCGGGCTTCCTGGAACTGCACGTCGCCGGCCTGCGGGATCGAGCGGAACAGCTCGTCGCCCGAGACGGCGCCGGTGGCGATGATGTCCTTCTCGGTGACCACCGAGACGGGGAGGGCTTCGGTCGTGCGGGCGCCTTCGATCTGGCTGCCGACCACGATGATGGCTTCGACTTCGGCGACTTCTTCGGGAGCCGCGTTAGTCGCGGCGGCTTCCGACTGGGGGCGGGCGGCCGGCGCTGCGCGCAGGGTGATGGTCTTGCCGTCGTCCGAGGCGACGACCAGGCCGGCGGCGTCGGCCAGGCGCTTGAGGGCCTCGGCGTCCGACAGGTCGCCGGTCACGGCGGGCGTGGTGCGGCCGGTGGCGGCCTCGTACGGGAACAGCACCTGCTTGCCGGTCTGCTTGGCGTAGGTCTGCAGCGCCGACACCGCGTCCTGCGGCGGGATGTTGAAGGTGTGGCGCGAGCCCTGGGCGGCGGCCTGACCGGCGATGGTCAGGACGGCGGCCGAGGCCAGCAGCAGGCCGCGGACGGTCCGGCGGCGTTGGTTCGTACGCATGGACAAGTTCGAATTACCCCTTTGTCCGCCGCGCCCCCTCGACGCGGCGTTCTTATCGCCTTCGACGGGGGACCGTGGGGAAACCTCCAGTCGGCGACCGAAATTTTGTGGCGGCGGTGTGACGAGTGTGGCGCCGGCGCCACTTTCTCGGAAACCTCCCCCGTGGGGGGGATCGCGTCAGCGATCGGTGGGGCGGGACTTCCAGCTCATTGCAAGCTGAAAACGTCCCCCCTCCGGCCCTTCGGGCCACCTCCCCCAGAGGAGGATCTTCGGCTATCCCTTCCGGGCCAGGCGGATCACGCCGTCCTCGCCTTCGCTGGCCCGCACCGGGAAGGTGTGGGTGACGGCGGTGACGAAGGCCATGGGTTCGGTGCTCTGGAAGTAGCCGGCCAGGCGCAGGTCGGCGATCGACGGATCGGCGATGCGGACCTTGCGGCGGTTGTAGCGGTTGAACTCGGCCACGGCCTGGCTGAGCGACTGGCCGTTCAGCGCGATCGCACCCTGGCGCCAGGCCAGGGCCCGCTCGATCTCGGCGTCCGACAGCGGCTGGGCGTGGCTGCCGGCCGGGCCGTAGATCATGGCCGTGCCGGCCGCGACCTTGGTCTCCCTGGCCGGGCCCTTGCCATCGGGTTCGACCTCTACCGCGCCGCGACGCACGGTGACGGCGGCGTTCTCGGCCCCCAGGCGGACGGACAGTTCGCCGCCCCTGGTTTCGATGCGGGCGTCGCGGGCCTTGACCACGAAGGGGCGGGCGTCGGCGGCGGCCTCGAACAGGGCCTCGCCCTTGACCAGCTTCACCTCGCGCACGCCGCCGCGATAGCGCACGACGACCTTGCTGTCGGTGTTGAGCTCGATGCGGCTGTTGTCGGCCAGCACCACGACGCGGCGCTCGCCGATGTCGGTGGCGTAGGCCGTCGAGGCCGTGGCGGTCATCACGCCGGTTCCGACCACGCCCGAAATGGCGGCGAGCACGGCCATCAGCGTCCAGGGCGAGCGGCGGTCGAAGGCGCGGCGCGGGGGGTCTTGCGGCGCGAACAGGTCGGCGTCGGGTTTCGCAACGCCCGGCTTGAAGGCGCGCAGGCGTTCGGTCCGCTCCCAGGCGGCGTGGGCGCGCTCGAACGCGGCCTCGTTCTCGAAGCTTTCGGCGCGCCAGGCCTCGAAGGCCGCGCGCGTATCAGCCGCGCAGGCGGGATCGGACAGCCGCACCGCCCATTCGGCGGCGGCCGCTCTCACCGCTTCGCGTCGCGATCCCGCTTCCCGGCCCATGAACGCCCTTCGTCGATACGCACTGCTTGGGTCGCGCCCGCGCGGCCCAGCTTTTCGGAACAATAGCGAAGCCCCTTGATCAGGTGCTTCTCCACCGTTGAGACGGACAGACCCATGCGGACCGCTATCTCGCCCGGCGACAGGCTATAAACTTTCCGAAGGGTGAATACACGCCGACATTGTGTCGGCAGTTCCGATATCGCCTCGCGAAGCTGGCGCAACTCGTCGCGCGACACCAGCGTGGCCTCGGGACCGGGCGTCTCGTCCATGCCGCCGATCAGCTCGAAGTCGGCGACGGCGGTGATGGTCAGCACCTTGCGGCGGCGCAGGCCGTCGAAGGCCACGTTGCGCAGGGTGCGCGAGGCGAAGGCGGCCGGATTGGTGATCTCGCGCCAGGTCTTGCAGGCGATCACGCGGGTGAAGGCGTCGTGGACCAGATCCTCCGGATCGGTCTCGCCGTCGCGGCAGAACTTGCGCGCATAGGCCAGAAGCCTCGGCTCCAGGGGCAGGATCTCTCTCCGGAACCAGGCGCGCCGCTCTTCGTCGTCTGCTGTCATCGCCCCTCTTCCCCGGCCGGGAACCAACCCCGGCAGCGCCGTCGTGGCAAGAGGCGATGGAGCGCCCCGGGCGGCGGGAAGGGCTTATGCGCCTCGTTCCGGCGCCAAGTATTACGAGGCGGGGCAAGGGATTGCGCGCGAACGGGCGTCGCCAAAAGATTGAGCAGATTTTTTGCGCGCAGCGCTCGCCAGGCGGGCGGCTTTGCTCGCTTCAGTCGATCAGTTTCGCAAGCTCGCCCGCAAGGCGCAGGTCTTCGACGAATTCGGCGCGGGCCCGCTCGCGCGCGTCGGCGTCGGGCAGCCGCAGCAGGAACGAGGGGTGGTAGGTGACGACCAGTCGCGCCTGGTCATTGCCTTGATCTGGCAGTTGCAGCGCCTTGCCCCGATTGGCGGCGATGGGCGTCGCCTTTCCGGTCACCGCCAGCGCCGCCGTCGCGCCCAGGGCCACGATCACCCGGGGGCGCACCAGCCGCCGCTCGGCGTCCAGCCACCAGCGGCAGGCCTGCACCTCGCCACGATCGGGGGCCTTGTGGATGCGCCGCTTGCCGCGCGGCTCGTGCTTGAAATGCTTGACGGCGTTGGTGACGAAGGCGCGATCGCGCGGCACGCCGGCTGCCTTCAGCGCCTGGTCGAACACCTGGCCGGCGGGACCGACGAAGGGCAGGCCGGCCAGGTCTTCCTGGTCGCCGGGCTGCTCGCCGACGAACATCAGCGGGGCGTGGGCCGCGCCTTGCCCGGGCACGGCCTGGGTGGCGTCGCGCCACAGGTCGCAGCGCCGGCAGGCCTGCACGGCCGCGGTCACTTCGTCGAGGCTGGTGGGGAGGTCGCCGTTGAACGCGCCGTCGCGGGCCTGGCGCAGGGCGGCCTTCAGCACGCGGTCGGGCGGCGGGGAGGGGGCCGCGGCGACCATGGCGGCGGCGCGCGCCTGGGCGGTTTCGACCAGCTGCGGAATGAGCCGCGCCTCGGGAAGGTTGCGCCAGTACCGCTTGGGCATCTCCTGGCGCATCATCTTCTCGTTCAGCCGGGCTGGATTGAAGATCGAGGCGTAGTAGGTGCGCCAGAGCTCTTCCTGGGCGTCCTCCGAGGGCGCGTCGGCGGGATCGGCGCCGTCCGACACCTTCAGCTTCCGGCCGTCCCAGGCCACGCAGGCGTCGGGCGTCAGGATCGTCCAGGTCATGTTGGCGAAGCGCCGCACGAAGAACGGCGCGGCGGCCTCGGTGACGCGATGGGCCGGCTCGAACCAGGCCGCGTAGGTCTCGGGCTCGGTCTCGACGAGCCGAAAGCGCACGAAGGCGTGCATCTTGTGGATCGCCCGGGCGACGGCCTTCTGCATGTCGCGGGCCCTGGCGACGTCGATATCGGCCGGATTGTCGATCAGCCGCGGCTCGCGCTCCAGCCGCCACAGCAGCCGATAGAGCAGGGCGAAGCGCTCGCCGGAGCGGTGAAGCACCACCGAGCGGGCGAGTTCCACGAAGGCGGGCGGCACGGTGAAGCCCCTCCCCCTTGCGGGGAGGGGTTGGGGTGGGGGAGCTGGCTCTGAATCGGCCATCTCCGCGCCCACACCCCCACCCCCTGACCCCTCCCCGCAAGGGGGAGGGGAGAAGAGGTCTCTTTCCGCCGTCCAAGCGACGGTTTCAGGCGCTGCGCCCTCTGCGCGCAGCCGGCGGGCCGCGAGCCGCCAGCCGTCGAAGTCGATCTCCGAGGAAAGCCGCACCACCCGCATCAGAACAGGCTCAGCTGGGCCGGTTCGACGAGGCGGGCCTTCAGGTGCTCGCCGTCGGTCGCCGCGCCCGGCGTCCAGCCTTCGGCGACGACGAAGGCCCTGGCGCGCTTGACCACCGCGCCCACGCGCTTGAGGTCGTCGATGGTCAGGCGCGCCTGCCTGCGGGCCGCAAGGATGCGGTCGACGGCCTTGGCGCCCAGGCCGGGCACGCGCAGCAGGGTCTCGCGGTCGGCGGCGTTGACGTCGACGGGGAACTTGTCGCGATTGCGCAGCGCCCACGCGGTCTTGGGATCGACCGACAGGTCGAGGTCCTCGCCCTGGCCGATGATCTCGGGCTGGGCGAAGCCGTAGAACCGCATCAGCCAGTCGGCCTGGTAGAGGCGGTGCTCGCGCAGCAGGGGCGGGCGGGCCGAGGGCAGGCGGTGACTGGAGTCCGGGATCGGGCTGAAGGCCGAGTAGTAGACCCGGCTGAGGCGATAGGCGCCGTACAGCGAGGCGCTGCGGGCCAGGATGTCGCCGTCTTTCGCCGCGTCGGCGCCGACGATCAGCTGGGTCGACTGGCTGCGGGCGAAGCTCTTGCGGGGCGCCTTGCGGGCCGGCTCGGCCTTGTCCTCGATCGCCAGGCGCATGCGTCCCATGGCCCGCTTGATGTCGCCGACATCCTTCTCGGGGGCCAGGGACTTCAGGCTGTCGTCGCGCGGCAGCTCGATGTTGATCGACACCCGGTCGGCATAGAGCCCGGCCTGTGTCGCCAGTTCCGGCGAGGCCTCGGGGATGAGCTTCAGGTGGATGTAGCCGCGGAAGTCGTGGTCCAGCCGCAGGCTTTTGGCGATGCGGACCATCTCCTCCATCGTGTAGTCGCCGCTCTGGATCACCCCCGACGACAGGAACAGGCCCTCGATGTAGTTGCGCTTGTAGAAGTTGAGGGTGAGGTCGACGACCTCCTTCACCGAGAACCGCGCCCGGGGCGTGTTCGACGACACCCGGTTGATGCAGTAGGCGCAGTCGTAGATGCAGAAGTTGGTCAGCAGGATCTTCAGCAGGCTGATGCAGCGGCCGTCCGGCGCGTAGGCGTGGCAGATGCCCATGCCCTCGGTGGAGCCGACGCCCTTGCCGCCGACGGAGTCGCGCTTTTCGCCTCCCGATGAAGCGCAGGAAGCGTCGTACTTGGCGGCGTCGGCGAGGATGGCGAGCTTGCGGCGGATATCGAGAACGGCCATCCGCACAGTCTATAGTTCTTATTTTGTTCCGTCGAGTTTCGCGATGTCGCACCGGCGGCGGAACCGGGCGAAGGCTCCGCGCGATCCCTTATCCAGCAACGGAGTTTCGCCATGGCGCGCCGCAAGGATGACTGGCCCTCGACGATGATGGACGCCTGGGCGCTGGGCGTGGAGGCCTCGACCGTCATCGGCCTGCGGACCATGGTCCTTGCCGGCGGCGGGGCGAAGGCCCAGGCCGAGGCGGTGCGCATGACCACCGAGAAGATGGCCGCCGCCGCCGACATCGGCCTGAAGTTCTGGACCGGCGGCCTGCCCCAGGCGCCCGACGCGGCGACCCGGGCGGTGGTCAAGCACTACCGCGCCAAGGTGCGGGCCAACCGCAAGCGGTTGGGCGGGGGCAGGTAGAGGCGGCCGAGTTTGATCTTCCATGCAGCGCCATTTGACGCTGCCGGGCGGCGGCCCACCTAGGGCTCATGGCCGACGAGCCGCCGCTCTCCCAGCGTTGTCGGACGACGATCGCATCGCTTCTGGCGTCTCAGGTCTCCGGAGCAGACGCACAGGGCACGTCACTAGCGGTCCAGTCGATGTCATAGGTCGCGGGAACGCTCGCTCCATCCCCCACGGCGTTCTTGCCCGCCGCCGAGGGGCGATAGAAAATCCAGCCCATGCTGTTGTCGAACGCGGGGATCCTGTCGTTGTCGCGCAGGGCGGTGGCGGACGTGATCTCCGGCTGCTCGATGCGCGATCCGCGGATCATGCGAATTGCGCCCTCACGCAGCTCCCAAGCCCGATGATAGTTGCGACCAAAGATGCGCGTGTCGTAGCTCTTCTCGGAAGACCATTGGTTCGGCTTGGTCGAGCTCGGCAGCCGCACCGTCGTGACGTGGCAGCTGTATTCCGGCTTGGTGTAGAACGGCACATCCTTGTGATCGATCCTAACCCGTCGCTCCGGAGGGTTGAACCCGCCCCCAGGAAGCGCCAGGGACTTCTTCCCGGAGCCGTCATCCTCCCAATCCACGGCCGCCGTGCCGCTGATCGTCAGGATGCTTGCACCCGCCTTTTGGTCATAGCGCCACTTGACGTCGTCGATCGTTTGCCAAGCGCCGCCAGTTACGCCTTGGCGAAAGAGTTCAAGTAGCTGTCCTTCGCTTACCGCGGAAAACTGCACTTGCTGTTCCAGGGCGGGCACGCCCCGGACGATTTCGGTGGAGACGATCCGCGCCGGCTTGTCGAAACCCGCGCGCGCGTCGATCTCGAACAGGCTGATCTCCTCGGGCGCGGTGGCTGGACGCCATTCCATTCGCTCCAGATCGCCGCCCTGCGCGGTCACGGGCAGGACCCATCTGAACGGGAAGATGGGCTCCGCGCTGGGCGAAGCCACCGGCGGCAGGGTGCCGTCCAGCCAGTAGACCTTGCCGTCGATCCGCGCGCGTACGAGCACATGGTCGAACAGCTGGGGGATGGGCAGGCGCTGATCGAAGCCGTCGTCGACCCCGTTGGAGTTCACGAGAACCGCTTCCGCGTCGATGCCCAGCTCATGCAGCAGGGCCAGCAGGAGTACGGTCTTCCCTTTGCAGTCCCCATAGCGGCGGCGCCAAGTTTCATCGGCGGAGGCGGGAACCAGATTGCCGCCATTGAGACCCACATAGATGTATCGCACGTTCTGCTGAACCAGCTTCAGCGCCGCGCTGGCGCGATCAAGCTGGCTCTTGTTGGCCGAGCGAAGGCGGGCGGCTTCGAGCTTGAGAGAGGATTCCGGGGCGAGGGTCGACGCCTTCGCGTACAGCGGCGCAAAGTGGCGTGAAAGAGCAGGCCAGTCGTGGAAATCGCTGTACTCCACGACGCGCTGCCACTGGTAGCGGATCGGTGCATCATTCGGCGCGGTCTGTAGGCGCGGATTGTCGAACTGGAAGTGGATCGCCCGTTCGCTGCTCTGCATGGCCGCGGTCATGTCGGCGGTCATCTTGAGGTCGGGCTTGTGCCCTTCGTCCCAGCTCAATCCGAGGCGATATCGGCCCGGCTGCGGACTGGGTCCAAGCAGGAGCAGGCCGGACTCATTGGTCCCGAGGGCAGGGCTGTGCTGGAACGTCGTCAGTTCGACCTCCAGCTCGTCGCCAACCCGAAGGTCGGGAACACGGAGCACCGCCGTCAGCGTCCCGTCCAGCTTGGCCTGCTCGAGTTGATCCTCGCGCCGCAGGATTTCGAAGGTGGCGTTTTTCAGCACATCGGTGGTTTGCTCGTCGCGAAACACCTTGATGCCATGGACAATCGGAGCGCTGGCCGATGGATCCCAGGCGATCGAGATATTGCCGAACTGCAGGGCGCTGGGCTGGAGGATCTTGACGCGATAGCCGCTATACTGCGCTTGGCCTTGATCGCTCAGATGAATTTCCGCGTCCTGGCGACGGAAGAACACCGACCCGGTGGCGGTCTCCGGCACGGGCATGAGCGAGGATGCGACCGCCCAGGTCGGGACAGGGCCCCGCCTGACCTCTTGTGACTGTGCGAAGGCTGGCGTGGCGACGAACACGCAGGCCGAAAACAACAACGAAACTTTCAAAGCCATAAGCACCCCCTGCCGGACTAATGCGGCAGAACAGCCAAGCTTTCAAGACGCCTGCTTTCACCCCGTCATCCGCAGGTCTCGCCGACTTCAAATTCCGTGAGGAGGAAGGACCAAGTGTTCGTCGCCTAACCTTCGCGCACCTTCTCGGGGCGGGCTTGGCGCGGTCACTTCGCACCTGTAGTTCGGCAGCGCGTTACCTGACCTGTCCGATGTCAGAAGTGTCCATGTCGGTTGAGGATTTCACCCCTACGGCGGGAACGACGCGAAGGCGAGCTCACCCGCCCGCCCGCCGTGCATAGGCCTCGCGCGCCCGGCCCGAACGTACGAACACCCGGGTGATGCGCTTGTCGACGCCCTGGATCAGGTCGGCGAAGTGGTCGCTGGCGGCTTCGATGTCGGCGGCGGTCAGGTGGTCCTGGAAGTTCAGGGTGACGCCGAGCAGGATCTCCTGGGGCCCAAGGTGCATGCTCAGCACTTCGGCGACGCTGTCGATGCGCGGGTCGGCCTCGAGGACCTTGCGCACCTCCGCCACGATGCGCGGGGAGGCGGCCTCGCCGGTCAGCAGGCCGTGCCGTCGGCCCAGGCCAAGCCCCGCACCGCGCCCGCCACGCCGAGGGCGGCGATGGCCAGGTTGCCGGCCAGGGCCGCGTAGACGACCACATGGGCGCTGCTTCTGTTCGCGGTCGAGGCCATGGTGCGGCAACGCGGCCTTGGCGCGCGCGTTCCTCCCGCGATCGCCGTTCGCGCCCTTTACCCGCGAGCGGCGAGCCCTTACGCAGGGCGCTCTTCATCGGGCCGCACTGGGCGGCCGAATCCACGCAAGGTCCTTTCATGCCCTCGGGTCTCGTCGCGCTTCTGGATGACGTCGCCGGCATCGCCAAGATCGCCGCCGCCTCGGTCGACGACATCGGCGCCGCCGCCGGCAAGGCGGGGACCAAGGCCGTGGGCGTGGTCGTCGACGACGCCGCCGTGACCCCGGGCTACGCCATGGGCTTCACGCCCGACCGCGAGCTGCCGATCGTCGCCAAGATCGCCGTCGGCTCGCTGCGCAACAAGCTGCTGTTCCTGCTGCCCGGCGCGCTGGCGCTGAGCGCCTTCGCGCCCTGGGCGGTGACGCCGATCCTGATGCTGGGCGGCGCCTACCTGGCCTTCGAGGCCACCGAGAAGATCATCGAGATGTTCGTCCCCCACGGGCACGAGGTCGCGACCGACGAGCTGGCGCTCAGCGGGCCGGAACTGGAAAAGCAGAAGGTCGCCGGCGCCATCCGCACCGACCTGATCCTGTCGGCCGAGATCATGGCCATCGCCCTGGCCGACGTCAGCGACAAGCCGCTGGCGATCCAGGCCGCCGCCCTGGCCCTGGTCGGCGTGGTGATCACCATCCTGGTCTATGGCGTCGTCGCCCTGATCGTGAAGATGGACGACATCGGCCTGCACATGGCCAAGAGCCCGCGCGCCCCGACCCGGAAGTTCGGCCGCGGCCTGGTCAAGGCCATGCCGGTGGCCATGAGCAGCCTGGCCTATATCGGCACCGCGGCCATGCTATGGGTGGGCGGCGGCATCATCGTCCACGGCCTGCACCATTTCCACCTGACGCCGATCCCGGCCTGGGTGGAGGGCGCCTCGCACTTCGCCGGCCAGGTTCCGGGGATCGGCGCGGTCACCGGCTGGCTGGCCACCGCGATCGGCTCGGCCATCGTCGGCCTGATCGTCGGCGGCGTCATCGCCGGCGTGCTGCACTTCATCCCGCGCAAGAAGGCGGCGCACTAGGAGAGGGCGGTTGGCCGAACCCAAGCCGAAAGCCGCCCCCAAGGCGACCAAGAAGGCCGCGCCGCGCAAGTCGGTCAACGCGGCCAATCTCGCGCATCTGGGGCCCGAGGCCCTGGCGGCGCTGCTGATCGAGGTCGCCGACGGCCATGCCTCGATCAAGCGCCGCCTGAAGCTGGCCCTGCTGGGCGAGGTGGGGGCGGCCGACCTGGCCGCCGAGATCGACAAGCGCATCGACGCCATCGCCGGCAGCGGCGCGCGCATCAACTGGCGCAAGTTCAAGGACTTCGTCCGAGACCTCGACGCCCACCGCGCCGCCGCCGGCGGCAAGCTGGGCGAGCTGGATCCCAACATCGCCGTGCCGGTGCTGGTGCGGCTGGTGCGGGTTTCCGAAGACCTGGAAGGGCGGATCAAGGACCCCAAGGGCGAGCTCGCGGCCGTGTTCGACCAGGCCGTGGCCGACGTCGCGCGCCTGTCGCCCAAGGCCCTGACGCTGGACAGCCGCTACCTGGCCGATGCGCTGCTGGCCTTCGTGGAGAGCGCCTCGACCAAGCTGTCGGTCGACCTGCTGCGCGCTGCCGCGCCGGCCCTGGCCGACGACGCCGTGGCCGTGCTGCGGGGCAAGGTGCGCGAACGCCTGGCGGCCCAGCGCCGTCCCGATCCGCGCCTGCGCGCCGCCGCCCAGGTGCTGGCCGACCTGGAAGGCGACGTCGAGGGCTTCGCGGGCCTGTTCACGGCCTCGCAGCAGGTGCTGCCGCCGATCGGCGCCCAGATCGCCCGCCGCTATCTCGCCGTCGGCCAGGTGGCGCAGGCCCTGGCCGCGCTCGATCGATCGGCCCCCGGACCGAGCCTGGCCGAGCAGGCCGATGTCGGCGCCGTCGCCTGGAGCGAGGCCCGCATCGCCGCCCTGGAAGCCGCCGGCGAGACCCTGGAGGCCCAGGCCATGCGCTGGGCCAGCTTCAAGGCCACCCTGTCGGTCGACGCCCTGCGCGCCTTCCTCAAGGGCCTGCCCGACTTCGAGGACGTCGAGGCCGAGGAGCAGGCCCTGGCCTACGCTCAGACCTATCCCGACCCCTACAAGGCCCTGGCCTTCCTGATCGCCTGGCCGTCGGCGGTCGAGGCGTCCAGGCTGGTGATGGAGCGCGGCCCGGCCCTGCACGGCGATCGGCCCGAGGTGCTGGAGCCGGCCGCGCGGCTGCTGGAGCACCGCTATCCGCTGGCGGCCACCGTGCTGCTGCGGGCCATGGTCGACGACGTGGTGCGCTTTGGCCGGGCCGACCGCTACGCCGACGCCAACCGCTGGCTGCTGGAGGCGGAGTCCCTGGTCCCCGGCCTGCCGGACGACGCGGCGATCGACGACCACGCCGTCTGGGTCCGGCGGGTGGCGGGTTACCGGCGGCTGTAACCGCGACATCGCGCCACACCGGGCGCAAGTGCCTGATCATCAAGCCTTAAAGATGCCGGGCGCACGACGGAGCGACAATCAACGCGACCGCTCGATGCTCCGATTCCCCTGGCCCAGACCCGTCCCGTCGACCCCCGAGCTGCTGAGGGCCCAGGTGCGTGCCTTCTCGCGCCAGGTGCCGATGATGTACGCGCTGGTGCTGGTCAACACGATCGCGCTGTCGGCCACCCACCTGCACAGCTCGCCGCCGGTGCTGACCCTGGGCTTCCCCGGCCTGCTGGCGGTGGTCAGCCTGGCGCGGCTGGTGATCTGGTGGCGGGCGCGCCGGACGGCGATCGACACGGCCGGGGCCGAGCGCCTGCTGCGCCAGACCATGGTCTTCGCCGGCATTCTGGGCGCCGGCTTCACGCTGTGGGCGTTCAGCCTGTTTCCCTACGGCGACGCCTTCGCCCAGGCGCACGTCGTGTTCTACATGGCCATCACGGCCATCGGCTGCGTCTTCTGCCTGATGCACATGCGGGCGGCGGCTTTCCTGCTGACCGGCATCGTCGTGGGGCCGATCACCGTCTTCCTGATCGCCAGCGGCAAGCCGGTGCTGGCGGCCATCGGCTTCAACATGGCCCTGGTGGCGGTGACCATGCTGGTCATCCTGCTGATCGCCTATCGCGACTTCTCGCGGCTGGTGGAATCCCGGCGCGGCCTGGAGGAACGTCAGGCCGAGATCCAGAGCCTCAGCGACGACTACCTGCGCCTGGCCAATCTCGACGTCCTGACCGGCCTGCCCAACCGCCGCCAGTTCTTCGCCCGGCTGCAACGGGTGACCGACGCGGCCGCCGCCTCGGGCGCGCGCTTCGCCGTCGGGGTCATCGATCTGGACGGCTTCAAGCCGGTCAACGACGCCTATGGCCACGCGGTGGGCGACAAGGTGCTGGTCGAGGCCGGCGACCGCCTGAGCCGCGACCACGGCCAGCCGCTGTTCGTGGCCCGGCTGGGCGGCGACGAATACGGGCTGATCATCGAGGCCGACCTTGACGCCGACGCCCTGCAAGCCCTGGGCGCGGAGCTCTGCGCGACCCTGCGCGAGCCCTACTGCTTCCCCGGCGTCACCGCCCAGGTCTCCGGCTCGGTGGGCTTCGCCGTCTATCCGAGCGCGGCCGCGGCGCCGAACCTGCTCTATGAGCGCGCCGACTACGCGCTCTATCACGCCAAGCAGAACGTGCGCGGCGCGGCGGTGGTGTTCTCGGCCGACCACGAGACGGCGATCAAGGCCTCGGGCCTGATCGAGCAGGCCCTGCGCCACGCCGACATGGACGCCGAGTTCAGCCTGGCCTTCCAGCCGCTGGTCGACATCAAGAACGAACGCACCGTCGGTTTCGAGGCCCTGGCCCGCTGGACCAGCCCGACCCTGGGCGTGGTTTCGCCCGGCGACTTCGTGCCGGTGGCCGAGCGCTCGGGCCTGATCGCGGCCATGTCGCCGGTGCTGCTGTCCTGGGCGCTGAGGGCGGCGGCGACCTGGCCGGACGACGTGCGGCTGTCGTTCAACCTGTCGGTCCGCGACATCGCCTCGCCCGAGCAGATCGCCCGCATCGTGGCGATCATCGAAGAGAGCGGCGTCGCGCCCGAGCGCATCGACCTGGAGATCACCGAGACGGCGGTGATGCGCGACTTCGACCAGGCCGCCCGCTCGCTGGCGACGCTGAAGGCGCTGGGCGTGCGCATCGCGCTGGACGATTTCGGGGCGGGCTATTCCAGCCTCAGCTACGTGCACCGGCTGCCGATCGACAAGCTGAAGATCGACGGCAGCTTCATGCGCGGCCTGCAGGCGGCCGACAAGCGCCGGGCCATCGTCAAGACGATCCTGGATCTGTGCCGCAACCTGGGCCTCGACTGCGTGGTCGAGGGCGTCGAGGCGCCGGAACAACTGGTGCTGCTTCAGCCGCTGGGCTGCCGCGTGGTGCAGGGCTTCCTGTTCGCCCGTCCGATGCCGCTCGAGGCGGTGGCGGACTACCTGGCTGCCGAGCGCGGAGATGGCGTCGCGCTGAGGTCGGCGGGGTAGGGCTATGTGTGACCCTCTCTCGATGAGAGAGGGATTTTATGGCTAACGCCGATAGACGAAATCGTACCCATTTTCCCAAACTGAGTGGCGCCGTGCGCGAACCTGTGATTGCATCGTCAAAAAACAGGGTGGAAACAAATGCAGATGGCTCAATGGCCGGCGCTGATCGTATTGGCGCTCAGCGTCATCGTGTGGGGCGGCATCATTCTCTATCGTGGAAGACGGGACGGCCCGCAGACGGCCGAGGAAGATCTCGACCCGCTTTCGGGCGACTGAGGCGCTCGTCGCTGCCGGCGACCTGATCCGAAATTCCAGTCAGCGCGAGCCTTCGCCAAGGCGGGCTCGCGCCTTGGCGCGTGGACGGCGTCGCGCGCGAATCCTGGCGTCGACCGGCGGCCTCGCCTAGCTTGCGGCCATGACCACCACGCCTCTTTCCGCTCTCAAACCCATCGTCCTGACTGATGAGGCCGGGGTCGCCTTCCTGCGGCGGCATCCGGCGACTCGCGAGGTGGCGACCAGCGACTCGGGCAACGGCCTCTTGCAGGCGGCCCTGCATTTCGTCGACGCCGTGGAGCCTCCGCCGGCGGATGACTGGGTCATGCCCAACGCCGGCGTTCCGCAGGACCGGCCCCACGACCTGAGTTTCGAGAACGACGGCCACGCGCCGCCCTACGGCTTCTGGATCACCCATCCCGACGTGCTGGCCTGGACCACGGAGCTGACCGAGGACGATCGGCCCGACTGGTGGGTCAAGGTCTGGCTGAAGGGCGAGCGCCGGCCTTAAGAGGTCCGAAAGGCCGCCGGCCACGCCACTCTCAAGACCACATGGACACCTACGGCCACCTCTGGGCGAATCCGTTCGCCGCCGCCGAGGCCGCGAAGCGGAAAGAAGCGCTGCTGCTGGGCAACGGCGCGTAAAGGTTACATTATCTCCGACTGCGCCCAGGAACGCTGACGGCGCTGTGACGGAGGCGACCTTGGACGACGATCTAGTTTACGCGCTTCACAGCAAGGCTATCGAACGCGCTACCGAAGACGACAAGCGTTGGTTCGAGTTAAATCCCCACAGAATGTACAGGATACGCGACCCGTTTCCGATGGAAATGAACGGTCCCATCGCCAAAAGCCCCAAAGGGTACTCAACGCGAATTGTCGTGGCTAAAATCCATAGCGAAGTCCGTATGCGGAATACGATCGGCGTTCTTGAACAGGTACCGAACGAAGGAGCCTCGGATGCAAATCTCGAAAAGCTTCTGCGCGACAACATGCCGGAAGCTCTAGCCATGATCGAAAAGGCACGCAGAGCGGTCCGCGACCAAGGTCTTTAGGGAGAACCTGGAGTCTCGGACGGCACCCTTTGGGCAGCACTTCCGGGCTCACAGAGTTGGAACAGGGGACGAATTTTTGTGCGCTTACTGGGCGCTCAAAATTCAGCAAGACCCGTGAAGAACCCTGAAAACACATGGAAAACCGGCAATCATGGCAAAGCGCACAATTTCGGCCGGTTCTCCGCGCCACAATCGGCGCAAACCCTTACTGGATAAGTTGGTGCGGGCGGTCGGGGTCGAACCGACACTCCTTTCGGAACCGGATTTTGAGTCCGGCGCGTCTACCAGTTTCACCACGCCCGCGCCTCGCCGGGCCGCGGCCCGAAGCGAAGAGGCGACTACCTAGCAGTGGTCGCGGGGAAGTTCCAGAGGCCTTTCACCTCATCCCAGCCACGGGGCCTTGGCCAGCCGCTCGGCCAGGAACTCCATCAGCACGCGCACGCGGGCGGGGCGGATCGGGTTGGGCGGGGTGACCAGGTGCATGGCGATGGCCGGCGGGGTCCAGTCGGCCAGGACCTGCTCCAGCCGGCCAGCGGCGACGTCGTGCCAGGCCATGAAGTCGGGCTGCATGGCGAGGGCCTGGCCGTCCAGCAGCAGGGCGCGGAAGACGTCGGCGTTGTTGGCGCGCAGCGGGGCGGGCACGCTGATGGCGTACTGGCCGTGGGTCTTGTGCTCGAACCGCCAGGCGTCGCGCGAGCGGCCGCCGGTGTAGAAGAGGGCGCGATGGCGGACCAGGTCCTTGGGGTGCTCGGGCCGGCCGTATTTGTCGAAATAGGCCGGCGAGCCGACCAGCATCACCCGCACCGGGCACAGCCGCCGGGCCAGCAGGCTCGAATCCTCCAGCGCCGAGATCCGCAGGGCCAGGTCGAACCCGTCCTCGACGATGTCGATCAGCTGGTCCGAAAGCGACAGTTCGACCGACACCTCCGGATAGAGGGCGAAGAAGTCCGAGAGGGCAGGGCCCAGGTGGGCGATCCCGAACGACATCGGCGCGGCCATCCGCACCAGGCCTCGGGGAACCGCCGACTGGGCCGAGGCCTCCAGCTCCAGGCTTTCGCCGTCGGCCAGCAGGCGGCTGGCGGCCTCCAGCGAGCTTTGGCCGCTGTCGGTCAGCGACAGCCGGCGCGAGGTGCGGTGGAAGAGGGTGGCGCCCAGCCGCTGCTCGAGCCGTGAGACGGCCTTGGACACGGTGGCGTTCGACAGGCCCAGGTCTTTGGCGGCCCGGGCGAACGAGCCGGTCTCGGCCACCTTGGCGAACACGGCCCAGGCCTCGAAGTCGGGAAGTTTCATGATGTCATTTTTGGAAATGGTTTCTTTCGACCATTTCTATTTCGGATCAAGCGATCTGTCTCCATCTTCCTCGTCAACGGAGAGGCCAACACGGCCAGCCACACAAGACACTCCAGGAGATCGACATGATCGAAGTTCGCAAGTTCGACAGCCTGGGCGGCGCCAATCACGGTTGGCTCGACGCCAAGCACCACTTCTCGTTCGCCGGCTACCATGATCCCAAGCGCGTCCACTGGGGCGCCCTGCGGGTCTGGAACGACGACACCATCGCCGCCGGCACCGGCTTCCCGCCGCACCCGCACAACGACATGGAGATCATCACCTATGTCCGCGAGGGGGCGATCACCCACCAGGACAGCCTGGGCAACAAGGGCCGCACCGAAGCGGGCGACGTGCAGGTGATGAGCGCCGGCACCGGCATCCGTCACTCGGAATACAACCTCGAGCCGGGCGTGACCAAGATCTTCCAGATCTGGATCATTCCGGACCGCGGCGGCGAACCGCCCGCCTGGGGCGCCAAGCCTTTCCCGAAGGGCGACCGCTCCGGCAAGTTCGTGGCCCTGGCCAGCGGCTTCTCGGATGACACCGACGCCCTGCCGATCCGCACCGACGCCCGCGTCCTGGGCGCGACGCTGAAGGCCGGCGAGGAAACCGAGTACGCGCTGGGCGCCGGCCGCCACGCCTATCTGGTGCCTTCGACCGGTTCGATCGAAGTCAACGGCGTCAAGGTCGACACCCGCGACGGCGCGGCGATCGCCAACGAGAACACCATTCGCGTCAAGGCCCTGGCCGACGCCGAACTGGTCCTGGTCGACGCCGCTTAAGAAAAGCGTCGCGACATTCCTTCAAGACGCGGCTGTCGCAGCCGCGTCTTTTCCTCCCCAACCTCAAAGAAGACTTCTCTAGGAGACTCTCATGGCCAAGGTTCTGGTCCTTTATTATTCGTCGTACGGCCACATCGAGACGATGGCCAAGGCCATCGCCGAAGGCGCTCGCAGCACCGGCGCCACCGTCGACATCAAGCGCGTTCCGGAAACCGTGCCGGAAGAGATCGCCAAGGGCGCTCACTTCAAGCTGGACCAAGAGGCTCCGATCGCCACCGTCGCCGAACTGGCCGACTACGACGCTATCATCGTCGGCACCGGCACGCGTTTTGGCCGCATGAGCTCGCAGATGGCCGCGTTCCTCGACCAGGCCGGCGGCCTGTGGGCCCGCGGCGCGCTGAACGGCAAGGTCGGCGGCGCCTTCGTCTCGACTGCCAGCCAGCACGGCGGCCAGGAAACCACGCTGTTCTCGATCATCACCAACCTGCTGCACTTCGGCATGACGATCATCGGCCTGCCCTATAGCCACCAGGGCCAGATGAACAATGACGAGATCGTCGGCGGCGCGCCCTATGGCGCCACCACGGTCGCCGGCGGCGACGGCAGCCGCCAGCCGACCCAGATCGACCTGGACGGCGCCCGCCACCAGGGCGAGCTGATCGCCGCCGCGGCCATCAAGCTGCACGGCTAACAGGACCAAGGACCGCCGGGTTCCTCCCCCATCCCGACCCGGCTGTCCGATCCGCCGCGTCGCGCTTCATCCTCCCCCAAGGAAGCGCGGCGCGGCTTTTCTTTTGGAAAACGGCTGCTTAACCGCGTTTGTGAGCGTCGTGTTCAGCCTGATGCGTGAAGATGCCCGTACGCAGGGGACAGCGAGGCGGGCGTGGCTAAGAAGATCAAGGCAGCGAAGCGGAGGTCGGGAATGGCCGACTTCATGACGCTCCTGGTCTGCGTCGGCTGCACCGTCTGGGCCTTCAGGACAATCGTCGGCCTTGGCGGCTGATTAGCGCTTGGCCTGAAGGCCGGATGGCGGCACTTGAACGGTAAAGCCGTTTCAAGACCAGGACATCGCCGCCCATGACGACCCAATCCCTTTCGGGCGTGACCATCGTCGACCACCCGCTGGTGCAGCACAAGCTGACCCTGATGCGGGACAAGGAAACCTCCACCAAGACCTTCCGCGCCCTGATGCGCGAGACCGCGACCTTGATCTGCTACGAGGTCACGCGGCAGCTCTCGATGGACGAGGTCGAGATCCAGACCCCCGTCGCGCCCACGAAGGCCAAGGTCATCGCCGGCAAGAAGCTGGTGTTCGCGCCGATCCTGCGCGCGGGCCTGGGAATGGCCGAGGGCATGCTCGACCTGGTGCCGGCCGCCCGCGTCGCCCACATCGGCCTCTATCGCGATCCGGAGACGCTGGAAGCGGTCGAGTACTACTTCAAGACCCCGGAAGACATCGCCGACCGCCTGGTGATCGTTGTCGACCCGATGCTGGCCACCGGCCACACGGCCGTGGCGGCCATCGACCTCCTGAAGAAGCGCGGCGTGCGCGACCTGCGCTTCGTCTGCCTGCTGGCCTCGGTCCCGGGCGTCGAGACCCTGCGCGCGGCCCATCCGGACGTCGAGATCTGGACGGCGGCGGTGGATCCGCAGCTCAATGACCACGGCTACATCGTTCCGGGCCTGGGCGACGCCGGCGATCGCACTTTCGGCACGCGGTGATCTGGCGGTGCGCGCTGACCCCGGATCGGGGGCAAGTGTGCGCTTGAGCACTTGCGCGACTCCGCCGGCGCGGTAAGCAGCAGCGTTAACCTTTTTCGAGTTCGCATGCTGGTTACGCCGCCTCAGATCTATGTCGCCGACGACGACGCCCTGACGCGCGAGCTGGTCGAGATCCAGCTCGGTCGCGGCGGCTATGGCGCGCGCACGTTCGAGACGGTCGAGGAGCTGCTGTCGGCGGTGGCCGCCGCGCCGCCGTCGCTGATCCTGCTCGACGTGCGCATGCCCGGCCTTTCGGGCCTGGACGCCCTGCGCAGCCTGAAGTCGGCGCAGGGCGCCGAGGACATCCCCGTGCTGATGCTGACGGGGGAGGGGCGGCTGGACCGCATCGTCCAGGCCCTGCAGCTGGGCGCGGTGGGCTACGTGATGAAGCCTTTCACCGGCAAGGCGCTGGTCGACAAGATCGGTGAGGTGCTCGGGGCCTGAGCCTTGTTGCCCGGTCACGCTGTACGCGCCATAGCTGAGCTTTGGTGAGTATTCGCGGGGGCGATGGTGTTGCGGAAGGCATGTTTGGCGACGGGTGTCGCCCTGGTTTTGTTGGCGTCGCAGGGAGCCTGGGCCTTGGCGGCGACCGCTCCGGCGGTCGCAGCCGAAGGCGGCGCCTCGACGACTTCGGCCCTTCTCGATCGCGTGCAGACGATAACCAGCCTGGTCGACCAGCTGGGCCAGAGCGTCCAGGGCGTCGACTTCAGCGCGATCTACCGCACGCCCGGCAAGGAGGGCATTGCAGCGGTGGTGGCTCAGCTGGATCAGGCCGAAGTCCAGGCGACTGCAACGGCGGGCCGATTGCGCGCCTTGCCCGCCTGGACGGGGGCGAGTGAAGAGGATCGTATGGTCGCCGCCACCACGCGGGACGCGACGGTCTATGCCGATGACGTGGTCGGTCTGATCAAGAACATGCGGCAGTTGCTGGTCGCCGCCCGGAACGGTGACGACACGGCGCTGCAGAAGGCGATGAGCACGCTGATGAGCGGCGGCGTGAAGATGACCGCCGGCCAGGCGCTGGCCGCCCGGGCGCGGGCCGCGATGCTGCCCAGGGACTCATCCGACCGCCAGATTGTCCTGGCCCAGGCCGAGCTCTACGACGGCGTGGCGGCCCTGCTGAGCTATGGCGGCGAAGTCAGCGACGGCGCCGCCACGGCCCAGGCCCTGCGCCGCGCGGAAACCAACATCCGCAGGTTGGCGGCGCTCGGCAGGGAATGCGAGATCGCCCAGGCCAAGCTCGATCGCGCCGAGTTGGCCGACGGCCTGAAGGATGCGGCGCTGGCCGCGGCCTTCGAGCGTCAGCATCGTCTCCAGCTGGATGTCCTCCAGTCTCTGGAACGGAGCGCCGTCGGGGTGGGGGCCATTGCCGCCAAGCTTGAGGCTGCGGGGCCAGAACGCCTGCGCGTGAGGGACGACATGCTCCCGATCGGGCGGGAGGAGACTCTTCAGGCGCAGCTGATGCAGGACCAGATGGCGGCCTACCGCGAAATGATCGAGCGGGCGAAGCAGATCAGCCGATAGGGACAAACAAGAAAGGCCGGGGATCGCTCCCCGGCCTTTCGTTCTTCAGGGGCGTAAGCCCGATCAGATTTCCTGGTTGTACTTGCCGACCCGGTCGCCCAGGCGCGGCTTCACTTCCTGGCGGAAGAGGGCGCGCATGTCGTCTTCCGACTGGGTGCTCTCGACCACGACCACCACTTCGGGCTTGTTCGACGAGGCGCGGACCAGCACCCACGAGCCGTCTTCCAGGTGCACGCGCACGCCGTTGACGGTGATCACCTCGGTGATCTTGCGGCCCAGGATCGAGCCGCCGGCGGCGAACAGGTCCTCGTATTCCTTCACCACATCGGCGACGACGCCGTACTTGACCTCGTCGGCGCAGTGCGGGCTCATGGTCAGCGAGGTGAAGGCCACCGGCAGGGCCTTGCGCAGGTCCGACAGCTTCTTGTCCGGGTTGCGGTCGAGCATGGCCAGCACGGCGGCCGCGGCGGTCAGGCCGCAGTCGTAGCCGTAGCCCAGCGGGGCGTTCATGAAGAAGTGGCCGCTCTTCTCGAAGCCGGCCAGGGCGCCGGTCTCGGCGCTCTTGCGCTTGATGTAGCTGTGGCCGGTCTTCCAGTAGATGACCTTGCAGCCGTGCTCCTTGAGGATCGGGTCGGTGGCGTAGAGACCGGTCGACTTGACGTCGACCACGAAGGTCGCGCCCGGGTGCAGCGGGGCCAGGTCGCGGGCCAGCATCAGGCCGATCTTGTCGGCGAAGATTTCCTCGCCCTCGTCGTCGACCACGCCGCAGCGGTCGCCGTCGCCGTCGAAGCCGAAGGCCAGGTCCGCGCCGTGCTCACGGACGGCCTTGGCCATCTCGTGCAGCATCTCCAGGTCTTCCGGGTTCGGATTGTACTTGGGGAAGGTGTAGTCGAGATCGGTATCCATGCCGATCACGTCCGACACGCCCATGCGCTGCAGGGCGTCGACGGCGAAGGCGCCGGCGGTGCCGTTGCCGCAGGCGGCCAGCACCTTCAGCGGGCGGGTCACCTTGGCGCGGGTCGCGACGTTGGCGATGTAGCGCTCGGCCTGGCCCTCGACGCGGATCAGCTTGCCGCCGTCGCGCTCGACGAACTTCGCGCCCAGCACGATGTCCTTCAGCTTGCCCATCTCGTCGGGGCCGAAGGTGAGGGGCTTCTGGGCGCCCATCTTCACGCCGGTCCAGCCGTTTTCGTTGTGGCTGGCGGTGACCATGGCCACGCACGGGATGTCGAGGTCGAACTGGGCGAAGTAGGCGGTCGGCGACAGGGCCAGGCCGATGTCGTGGACTTCGCAGCCGGCGCTCAGCAGGCCCAGGATCAGGGCGTTCTTGATCGACGAGGAATAGGAGCGGAAGTCATGGCCGACGACGATCTTCGACTGGCCCAGTTCATGAATGTAGGTGCCCAGGCCCAGGCCCAGCGCTTGAACGCCCAACAAGTTGATCTCGGGGCCGAACAGCCAGCGTGCATCGTATTCGCGGAAGCCCGTCGCCTTGACCAGCGGCTCGTTTTCGTAAGCGGCGGTATTCGGAACCAGATCGGCGCGGGGAATCGAGAACATTGGAGCTCGCTTCAATGAGTGATGGGGTGCGTTTAGCTGTCGGGGTGGTTGTTTTCCACCCTCTTCGTACGACGATGATCGATCAATGTGACGATTGATCGATAATGGCGCGAGAAGAAGCGGCTATTGCGACGGGTCGCCGCTGGCCGCGGCCGCCGCGGCGGCTTCCTGGGCGCGCCGCTGTTCGCTGCGGCGGGCGGCGGTCTTTTCCTTCTCGATCAGCGCCTTCATCTCCGGAGTCTGCTGGATCGGCGTGGAGCCGAACGGGCCCGGCGAACGCTCGCCGTAGCCCTGCGGCCAGACCATGGAAAAGGCGATCATCGCCAGGGCGACCAGCGCGCAAAGGGGCATGAAGATGCGATCGGGCATGGTCCGCCTATACCACGCCCCTTGTGGCTGGATAGGGGCGATGCTTGACGCGAGGTCCCGCGCGCCTTAGCCCGCCATGACCAATTCCAAGGAGCTCAGATGCCCGTCCTCGTCCTGCTTCGCCACGGCCAGAGCCAGTGGAACCTCGAGAACCGCTTCACCGGCTGGGTCGACGTCGACCTGACCGCCGAGGGCGAGGCCCAGGCCCGCAAGGGCGGCGAACTGATCAAGGCCGCCGGCCTCGACATCGACGAGGCCTTCACCTCGGTCCAGACCCGCGCCATCCGCACCTGCAACCTGGCGCTCGACGCGGCCAGCCAGAGCTTCGTGCCGGTCACCAAGGACTGGCGCCTGAACGAGCGCCACTACGGCGGCCTGACGGGCCTCAACAAGGCTGAAACCGCCGAGAAGCACGGCGAGGAGCAGGTGACCATCTGGCGCCGGTCCTACGATGTTCCGCCTCCGGAGCTCGCCCCGGGCGGCGAGTACGACTTCGCCAGCGACCGCCGCTACAAGGGCGCGAGCCTGCCGTCGACCGAAAGCCTGGCCACCACGCTGGTGCGCGTGCTGCCCTACTGGGAAGAGGCCATCGCGCCCAAGCTGAAGGCCGGCGAGAACATTCTCGTCGCCGCCCACGGCAACTCGCTGCGCGCCATCGTCAAGCACCTGTTCGCCGTGCCCGATGACCAGATCGTCAAGGTCGAGATCCCGACCGGCAACCCGCTGGCCATCGAGCTGGACGCCGACCTCAAGCCGACCGGCGCCCGCTATCTCGACGAGGCCCGCGCCGAAAAGCTGCCGGCGATCGGCTGACTTCAGGCTCTCGGGTAAGATTTCCCAGGGTTCCTTTCGTCCGAGGGCGAAAGGAACCCTAGGTCGTTTCAGGTCTTGTCTGCGCGCAGGAAGTGCCTGGAAACACGACGTTAATGCTGTCAGGCGCATCAAGTTGGCTTACCCTTCGGGGAAACGACGCGAGCTTGCATGAACACCCCGGCAGCGGCAGGCCAGGAACACCGGCGCCTGACGCAACAAGAAGTCGACGTGATCTGCGCCAAGCACGACCGCCTGTGGTCGGCTAGGCTCGGCGGCGCGCGCGCGGTCTTCGCCTTCTGCGACCTGTCGGGCCTGGTCCTGGCCGGGCGCAATCTGTGCGACGCCGACTTCACCGGCGCGCTGCTGGTGGGCGCGGACCTGCGCCGCTGCAAGCTCGACAACGCCAATCTCTACGGCGCCGACATGCAGGGCGCCGACCTCACCGATTCCTCGCTGCGCCGGGCCGACCTGCGCGGCTCCAGCCTGCGGGGCGCCAACCTGACCGGCGCCGACATGTTCGAGGCCGACCTGCGCGAGGGCCAGATCGCCGCCGCCGACCGCGAGAAGGGCTACCGCATCATCGAGCCGGTGCAGCGCGAGGCCTACGCCATGGGCGCCAACCTTTCGGGGGCCAACCTCGAACGCTCGCGGCTGTCGGGCATCGTCGCCACCAAGGCCGACTTCAGCGACGCCATCCTCAAGGACGCCAAGCTGGTCCGGGCCAACCTCAAGCAGGCCAACTTCAACGGCGCCAACATGGCCGGGGCCGACCTGTCGGGCGCCAACCTGGCTGGCGCGGACCTGCGCAACACGGTGCTGGTCGGGGTCAAGACCATGTCGTGGAACGTCACCGGGGCCAGCATGGAAGGGGCCCTGACCGACAAGGCCCTGGGCGTCGACGTCTCCGACATGCCCTACGAGCAGATGATCGCCGACCACGCCCGCTGGTGCGAGACCGGAGGCGGCGAAGGCAAGCCGTCGGTGTTCGACAAGGCCGACCTGCGCAACCTGAAAAGCATCCGCGGCTTCAACCTGACGGCCCTGTCGGCCAAGAACGCGGTGTTCTACGGCCTCGACATGGAGGGCGTGCAGATGCAGGGCGCCCAGCTCGAAGGCGCCGACCTTCGGGCCTGCAACCTGCGCCGGGCCGACCTGCGGGGGGCGCGGCTGAAGGGCGCCAAGCTGTCGGGTTCGGATCTGCGCGACGCCCAGCTCGGGCCGCTGCTGATCGGCAAGGAGCGGCTGCTGCCGGCCGACCTGACCGGCGTGCTGCTGACCAACGCCGACCTGGCCAGGGCCGACCTGCGCGGCGCCAGCCTGGTGGGCGCGGATCTTTCGAGGGCCAACTTCACCAACGCCAACCTCAAGGACGTCGACATCACCGGAACCATCCGGCTGGGCGCCCGAGGGCTCGAAGACCTCATCTGAGCTACCCAAATTGAGAAGTGTGCAGCGACCTTAACCGTTCGCTCGTCGATTCCTGTTATCCGATTGTCCGCTAGTGATTTTCCAGTAAGACGGGAGGGGGTCCCGCAATGAACGCCGCACAGAGTCTCGCGGGCCGCCGCAAGCTCAGTCAGGCCGAACTCGACATGATCGTCACGGCCCACGAGAAGTTCGTGACCGGCAAGCAGGGCGGCAAGCGCGCCTCGCTGCGGTTCATGAACCTGTCGGGCCTGGACCTGTCGTTCCGCAACCTGACCGACGCTGATCTGTCCGCCTCGATCCTCGACGGCTGCCGCATGGTGCGCGCCAAGCTGGATCGCGCCAGCCTGTTCGGCTGCGACCTGCGCAAGGCCGACCTGCGCCAGGCCAGCCTGCAACGCGCCGACCTGCGCGGCGCCTGCCTGCGCGGGGCCAATCTCTCGCAGGCCGACCTGACCCAGGCCGACTTCCGCGAGGGCCAGATCGCCATTCCGCACCCGCGCAAGGGCCTGGACACCGTCAAGCACGAGACCCGCAACGGCGAGGTCGACGAGGTCAACTTCTCGGGCGCCACCCTGGACGGCTCGCAGTTCACCGGCGTCTCGGCCTTCAAGGCCGACTTCTCCGACTGCTCCCTGCGCGGGGCCAAGCTGTCGGGCGCCAACCTGAAGGAAGCCAACCTGGTCGGGGCCATCCTCGACAACGCCGACGTCAAGGGCGCCAACCTCGAGGGGGCCAACCTGCAGGGCGCGGTGATGTCGGGGGTCGACACCTCGACCGCCCGCGTCCACGGCGCGCACATGACCGGCGCCCTGACGACCTCGACCCCCGAGGCGGTGAACAAGGCGCGCGAGCTCTATGCCCGGTGCCTGGCCAACCAGCAATGGTGCCAGACCGGCGGCAAGGAAGGCGCGGCCGCCCGTCTCGACGGCGAGGACCTGCGTCCGATCGGCGATCGCCTCAAGGGCCTGCGCCTGACGGCCATGAGCGCCAAGGGGGCCTGCTTCGTGGGCATGGACCTGTCGGGCGCCCAGCTGCAGGGCGCCAACCTGCAGAACGCCGACCTGCGCGCGGCCAACCTGCGCGGCGCGGACCTGCGCGGGGCCAAGCTGACCGGCGCCAACCTGACCAAGGCCGACCTGCGCCAGGCCTTTCTGTCGCCGCTGCCGCTGGGACCCGAGCGCAAGACCGTCGGCAACCTGGCGGCCGCCCGCCTGCGCTACGCGATGCTGCAGACCGCCGACCTCTCCGAGGCCGTCCTCGACGGCGCCGACCTGCGCGGCGCCGACTTCACCGGCGCCCGCATCGCCAAGGCCAGCTTCCGCGACTGCGACGTCGGCCAGGCCCAGGGGCTGGAGTTCGGGGCGGCATAAGGGGGCTAGCTAGGGAACCTCCCCCTTTGGGGGAGGCGGCCGCAGGCCGGCGGGGGGAAGTTCTCAGCTTCAGCCGCCTTGGCCGATTGCCCCAAAACGCCCCCCACCGATCGCTTTGCGATCGCCTCCCCCACAGGGGGAGGTTCGCAGATCCAGATCTTCCCCTTTGCGGCGACCGGCCTATTTCAGTCCCAGCGTCACCGCGTTCGTCGTCCGCACCAGCGCCTTGGGCGGGGCGTCCTGCGAGGCGACGGTCTGGTCGGCGGCCTTTTCGGCGGGCACGGCCTCGCCCTTGGCGTCGACGAAGGCGGCGGTGAACCCGCGGGCCGACAGCGCGGCCACGGCCGCGGCGCCGGTCAGTCCGCGCACCTCCGGCATCGGGGCGGCGTCGTCGAGGGCGGCGGGCGGAGGCACGGGCACGATCTTGAAGGTCAGCTTGGCCGCGCCGCTGGCCTGGAAGGCGTAGCGCTGCTGGAAGGCCGCGTCGACCGGGGTGACATAGGTGCGGGCCTTGCCGATCGCCCCGGCCTGGCCCGACGTGCCGGCGCTGCCGTCGGCGCCGCCGGTGCCGCCGATGTGCATCGAGACCTGCACCTCGCAGGTGGTCTCGGGCAGCACGTAGAAGGTGGGCTGGTAGCCGATCGAGCGCAGGGTCTCCAGGCCCTCGTCACCGTCGCTCTCGTACATCGCCAGGGTGGCGGCCAGCGAGGCCTGGTCGAGCGCGGCCTGGGCCTCGGCCACGCCGCGCCCGACGGCGGCGATCACCTCGCCCAGCGGCGTGGCCAGGCTTTCGCTGAGCAGATCGGCGGCGTCCTGCGACATCGGTCAGGCTCCCTGTTGGTCGGCGAAGATGACCATCACCCGCGCGCCGCGGGCGATGATGGTTCCGGCGCCCGGCGACTGGACCATGGCCTGGCCGGGCGCGACGGCGGGGTTCAGGCCGCGCGGACCGGTGCTGGCCTCCAGCACCAGGCCCACGGAGGTCAGCACCCGGCGCACCGCGCTTTCGGTCAGTTGCAGCACGTCTGGCACGCGCGGCCCGTCGTCGCTGGTGGGGACCTTCTCGGGGATGAACTGGAACTTCAGGTCGCTCAGCGAGTCCTGCGGCAGGGCCTTGAGGGTCTCGGTGTCGGGAAACTCCATGCTGCCGGTGTCGCGCAGCACGCCCTTGGCGCTGATCTGGATCGTGCCCAGCGAGAAGCCGGTGGGCTTCAGGGTCTTCTGGGCGGTGTCGAGCTGGGTGGCCATGTCGGTGGCCAGGTCGGTGACGGCGACGGTCCGCATGGTGGCGAGGGCGGGATTGATCGTGGCGGTGGTCCCGGTCGTGCCAGTGGTCGTGCCCGTGGTCGTACCTGCGGGCGGTCGGGTCTTGATCTCGTCGATCTCGAGGTCCTTGGCGACCAGGGTGGCGCGCAGGCGGGAGATCTCCTTCGCCTGCTCGGCGGCCGTGCGGCTGCTTTCGACCAGTTGCGCGTCCCGGCTCGCCAGGTCCTGGTCGCGCTGGGCCAGCCGGGCGTTGAGGGTCTTGGTCGTCTCGTCGGCGGCCTTGGCGGCGTCGGCCTTCTCGGCGCGGACGGCGGCGATCTGGGCGTCGCGCTCGGCCAGTTGCCTGGTCTGGGCCGAGAGCTGGGTGTCGCGGGCGGCGAGGTCCTGGTCGCTCTTGGCGCGGACGGCGGCGATCTGGGTGTCGCGTTCGGCCAGTTGCTTGGCCTGGGCCGAGATCTGGGTGTCGCGGGCAGCCAGGTCCTGATCGCTCTTGGCCAGGCGGGCGGTGAAGGTCCTGGTCGTATCGTCCACGGCCTGGGCCCTGACGGCGGCGACGTCGACGCTGGGCGTGGCGACCGGGGCGTCGGTGGCCACCACCCCGCCGATCGGCGTCGCCGTCCGCAGGGTGCGGGCCGACAGGGTGCGGGCGATCGCCGTCTCGGCGGGCGCCAGGCGGCGGACCTGGCCGAAGTCGATGGTCAGGGCGCCGGTGCGGGCGTTGCGGGTGAATTCCGGTGCGGCCGAGATCACGCCCGCGCCCTCCACCAGCCGGAAGGCCGGGGCGAAGGGCAGGGTGTCGTCGGCGATGGCGCCCGCGCCCTTGGCCGTGCCGGTGGCGTCGGTCTTGGCGCTGGAGGCGCTGGCCCAGGCGCCGGTCTTCAGGTCGAACAGCTGAACGTCCAGCGACGCGCCGACCGCGACATTGCCGTCGGCGTCGGTCAGGCGGGCGGTCCAGGAGAAGGCGGTGCTCATCCCACTTCCTCCATCCCGACCACGCCGCGGCCGCTGTAGGCGCCGATCGAGGCGACCACCACGACGACGGCGCGGGGCGGCTCCTTGGCGATCGACAGGGTCGCCAGGGCGCGGCCGTCGGAGCCGGTGCGCAGCAGGGCCTGCTGCAGGCGGGTGCCGGGCTGGCGCACGAAATTGGCCACGCCGCGCGCCGCCGACAGGGTGGCGCTGGCCGCGTCGTCGATGTTCAGCTCAACCGGCTGGTCGGCCAGCACCTCGCCGGCGCTGTTGGTGACCAGGATCGAGAGGTTCGCCACGCCGCCGATATTGCCGCCGCCCGAGGCGGCGATGCGCGGCGTGGGCAGGCCCTCGCCCGGCGGGGTGGCCACCAGCCGTCCGCTGATCGTGCTGGAGACCTGCTGGTTGGTGCTGTTCTGGTCCTTGGCGGTGAACAGCAGGGCGATCGGCCGGCCGCCGCTGTCGGCCTTGGTCTGCATGTCGACCTTGATCGAGAAGTCGAGGAACGGCAGCTGGTACCCGCCGATCGGCGCGCCGCTGGCGTCGACCTTGGGGCCGCTGTTCAGCGCCAGCTGCGCCTCGCGCACCCCCTCGGCGAGGGCCACGAGCAACTCCTCGATCGAATTGCCGACGAAGCGGCTTTCGGCCGGCATCAGGCGTCTCCCTCGGACTCTTCGGAGCGCTTGGCCTTCAGGCGCTCCAGGGCGCGGTCGCGACGGGCGTCGTCGCGGGCCTCGTCGGCTTCCTTCAGCTCTCGCACGTCGCTGGCCATTTCGCGCAGGCGGTCGGCCTTGTCGGCGAAGTCGGCGACCTCGCCCACATAGGACGACAGCTTGCGGGCCGTCTCGCGCACATATGGATCGGCGCGGCCCAGGCCGGGGATCTTCTCGCGGGCCCGCTCGATCCAGTCGGACGGGATGGCGTCGCGGGCGCCGTCGAGCGCGCGCTCGGCGGCGGCGTAGGCCTTGCGGCCGCGGCTGACCATGTCGCGGGCCTTGGCCAGGCGGCGGTCGAGCGGATCGGTGGCGGTCGCCGCGCGAGGGCGCTCGGCGGGATCGCGCAGCGCCCGGCCGGCGTCGCGCAAGCCCCGCCCGGCGTCGGCCAGGGACGACAGGCGGCGCGAGGGCTCGGTCAGCGGCTCGGCCTCGCGCCGGGCCGCCAGGCGTTCCCACGGGGCCTCGCGCGACGCCGCGGCGGCGGGACGTTCCCAGGGGGCGTCACGGGGCGGGGCGGCGGGGCGTTCCCACGGCGTTTCACGAGGCGAGGCGGCGGGCCGTTCCCAGGGCGCCTGGCGAGGAGAGGCGGCCGGCCTCTCCCACGGCGCCTCGCGCGGGGCGGCGGCGGGGCGCTCGAAGATCTCGGTCGGAGTGAAGCGTCGAAGATCGGGCGTCAGGCCTCCGGGCGTCGGCCGCACCTGTTCGCCCGGCGTGGCGCGCAGGCCTTCGCCGGCGGTGGCCCGCAAGGCGTCGGCCGCGGTGCCGCGCAGCGCCGGCGGCAGGGCGGGCGGATGCGGGTCCGGGCGTGGTCCGGCCTGGGCCCGGGCGACATCGCGGCTCGCGCCCCAGCGCTCCAGTTCGGCGCGGCGCTGGTTCAGCGGGGTCACGGCGTAGCGCGGATCGCCGAGCGCGCCCTGGCCGGTCAGCTGGGCCATCTTGCTTTCCAGCGCCTGGCGTTCGGCCAGCAGCCGCGCCAGGTTCGGAGACAGGGCGGCCGGATCGGCGCCCGGCGGCAGGCCGACGGCCGGAGAGGGGGCCGCGCGGGCCGGCGTCGGCGCCGGCGCCTTGGCGCGACGCAGCGCGTCCTTCCAGGGCGGATCGCTCATCCGTCGTCGGGGTCCTTGGGCGGCGGCGCGCGTCGCTGCTCGATCAGCGCGCGCACCCGTTCCTCGAACAGGGCCGGCGGCGGTATGGGCACCAGCTTGGTGCGCATCAGGCTCGAGCCCTCGGCGCTGTACTGGTACTTGGCCGCGTAGCTGGCGCTGACGCTGCTGGCGCTGACCGCCCCGCCGCCGCCGAACGGCGTCCAGAAGCCGCCCGCCTTGACCGTGGTGGCGCTGCTGCTGCGCTTGATCTCGGTCTCGGACTTGAACGAGATCGACATCTTCAGCTCGATGACGGTGTCGACGAACTGATAGAAGGTCGGCGTGAAGCCCAGCTCCAGCAGGCTGTATTCCTGCCCGTCGCCGAACTTGACCATGTAGCTCTTGGACTTGGCGCCTTCGCCGTCCTTTTCCTCGTCGGCGTCCTCGTCATAGCCGGCCATCATCCGGGCGATGCGGAGCGACACGAGGTCGAGTTGAAGCTGGGCGGTGGCGATGCCGACCCCCAGGCGCTGCACCATCTCCGGGAAGGGGACGGCGAGCAGTTCTGTGCCCACGCTCATGGCGCGTCCTCCGTCCGGGGATTAGTCGTCCTTCTTCTCTTCCTTGCCCAGCTTGATATCGAGCAGGCGGCGGCGACGCTCGACCTCCTCGTCCAGCTGGCGGCGGATGCGCTCTTCCAGGATGGCCGGCTGCGGGATCGGCACCAGCTTGGTGCGCAGCAGGCTCGAGCCCTCGGCCGAATAGCTGTATTTCGACGAGTAGGTGGCGTCGACCTGGCTGGTTGAGACCTGGCTCGTGTTGCTGGTCCCGGCGCGGCCGCGGAACAGGCTCCAGCTGAAGCTCGCCCCCTTGGTGGTCACCTGGTTGGTGTTGCGCGAGCTGTGGCTCGACTCGCTGGTCCGGGTGATCTTGATGGCGATCTTCACCTCGATGATCGTGTCGACGAACTGGTAGAAGGTCGGCGAGAAGCCCAGCTCCAGCATCGACAGCCGCGTCGGCACGCGGATCAGGGTCTTGGGATCTTCCTTGTTCTTGGCCAGTTCGGCCTTCTGGGTCTCGACGACCTTGACCAGGGCCGCGGTGTCGCCGCCCGAAATGGCGTTGTCGGCCTCGATATAGGCCAGGGCGTCCGAGGGGGTCATCAGGTCGTAGCCGAAGAAGATCCGGCTGTCGTCGAAGGTGGTGTTGCCTTCGTCGTCGGTGACCGCCTGCAGGCCGCCCATCATCTCGGCGACCTCGATGCTGTTGGCGTCGAGCTTGATCTGGCCCTCGGCGATGGCGAAGGCCATCTGGCGGATCATGTCCCCCATGGGGACGTTCAGAAGTTCTCTTCCGATCGACATGTCTGGTCCTTCCTACGGTGGGGGGGCGGGCGCCGGCGCGGGGGCGGGCTCGCTGATCTTGCGGAGCAGGGTTTCGAGGTTCTCGGGCGGCGGCAGGCTGACCAGCCGGGCCGCGATAGAGCTCATGCCCTCGGCGCTGACCGAGAACTTGCGCGCGTAGCTGACGTTGACCGAGGCGGCGACCATGACGAAGCCGGCCTGCACGCCGACCGTCGCCCCGGCCGACACGCCGAACTCGGTGCTCTCGGTCATGCTGAACGAGAGCTTGGCCTCCACCGTGGCCTCGGTGAAGCTGTAGAAGGTGGGCGTGAAACCCAGCGAGATCAGGTTGTGCGTCTCGCCGCCCAGCTCGACCTCGGCCTCGGCCATGGCCTTGGCCGTCTCGATGCTGTTGCGGTCGAGCGCGGACTGCGCCTGGGCGATGGCGATCCCCAGCCGCTCGATGATCTGCGGCAGCGGCGCGGAGAGCAGCTGCCGGGTGACGGACGCGGTCTCGCTCATGGGGTGGGCGTCGGGGTCGGGGTCGCGTCTTTGGCCCGCGCGAGGAAGGTCTTGATCTCGTCGAGGAACTCGACGGGCGCGGGCACGGCGACGATGCGGGCCGAGATGCTGCTGTTGCCGTTGATCGACTGCTCGAACTGCCGGCTGGTGCGATAGTCGACCGACAGGCCCACGGCGACCGAGACCTTGGGCTTGTCGCCGCTGGCCGTCGGTGCGGCGGCGATCTTGTCCAGGGCCTTGGTGACACTGGCGCCGTCGGCGGCCGACAGCGCGATGTCGTTGGCCGACAGGGTGACGAGGTTGATGATCACCGCGTCCTTGGCGTCCGAGAAGCTGACCACGCCGCCCTTGCGCACGGCGCGGACGCCGTGGGTGGCGCTGCCGGCGTTGACGTCGCGCGCCAGGTTGAAGGCGTAGGCCTGGGGCGAGTTGGCGTCGAGCGTCGTCCCGCCGTCGCTGGCGGCCGTGCCGCTGATCGCCACCGAGGTTTCCGAGGCGCCGACCTTGACGGCCGTGCCGTCCACCGGAACCGCCGAGAAGTGGCGCACGATGATGAAGCCGTTGCCGCCGCCGGAGCTGGTCTTGTCGGGCGTCGGCGTGGTCTGCAACTGCGTGCCGGCGGACTCGACCACAATCAGCAGGTCGTTGGAGTCGGCCAGCAGCACCTCGGCCCGGCGGAACTGCTGGTTGGCGACGTTGTCGACCGCGCCCTGGGCTTTCCAGCTGGCCTCGCCGCGGCTTTCGACCTTGCGGATCTGGCCGGGCGCGACGCCGTTGTCGCGCAGGAACTCGGCCACCTTGTTGGCGCGGTCCAGGCCCAGCTTCTGATTGTAGGGATCGGTGTCCACGCGGTCGGTGAAGCCGACGACGTCGACCGTCGCGCCGTTGGCCTTCAGAGCGCGGGCCACCAGGGTCAGTTCCTCGACGGCGGCCTGCTTCAGGTCGGACTTGCCGCTGTCGAACAGCGCCAGCCCCAGCGTGCCGCCGCCGACCGGCAGGTCGGAGCCGACCGGATCGCGCAGCAGCTTGGCCTTGAAGCCGCCCAGCGTGTTGATCTGGCTGGCGACGGCGCGCGCGTAGAGCAGGTTGTTGGCCTTGGCGTCGACCTTGGTGCTCTTGCCCGCAGCCAGCACGAACTCCTCGCTGGTGTTGTTGGTCGGGGTCTCGACGATGCGGATGACGCCCAGGCTGGCCTCGGAGGCGGCGTAGAACGCCACGCTGGTGTCGGTCTTGATCGGGTTCTTGGCGGTGTCGGGCTCGAGCTTGAACGGCACCTTGGTGCGCTTGGCGCTGACATAGGCGCGCTCGAACTTGCCGGTGGGCGCGCCCAGCTTCTTGGCCAGGTCCTCGGCGGCGGCCTCGACATCGGCGCCGGCGGCGTCGGTCTTGGTCCCGTCGACGGTGACGCTGGCCGGCAGGCTCTTCAGCGTGACCTGGGCCTCGCGGGCGTTGGCGGGGGCCTGGGGGCCGCCCTGGCCGAAGCCGAAGTCCAGCTTGCCGCCGATGCCGAAGGCGCTGGCCTCGCCGACCTTCATGGTCAGCTGCATCGAGACCGACAGGTCGGCGTGCTGGTAGTGGTAGAACGGCGGCGACAGGCCCAGTTGCAGCAGGCTCTTGCCGCCGAGGCCGGGGCGCGGTTCGACGTACTCGCCGACCTGGGCCAGGCTGTTGAGGTCGAGCGCCTTCTGGGCGTCGGCGATCGACAGGCCCATGGCCTTGATGAACTCGGCGACGCTGGCGTCGGCCAGGATCTGGCCCGGCGTCATCTTCTCGATGGGGTTCTTGTCAGCCATTCATCGGCTCCTTGATCCGCGGCGCCTGGGGCCCCGTTGGGGACTCGCAGGCGCGCGCCTTGTCGACGGTGTCTGCGCGCACGGTCCAATAGCCGTGGACGCGCTGGGCTTCGGACAGCCGGCCGGCGGGCACGCCGAGGCCGCGGGCGGTCCAGGCCAGGAGGCTGCGGGACAGGGGCAGGGCCTCGTCCAGGGAGACGGCTGCGGCCAGGCTTTCGCGGGCGGCGGTCACGTCGCCGGCCTTGAGCTCGTTGACGCCCTTGCGCTCCAGCAGGCAGGCGCGGTCGCGGCGCTGGAAGTCGCTGGGCGTTCCGTCGCCCAGCTCGGCGGCGGCGCTGCTGGCGGCCTCGCCAGCCAGGACGGCGGCCTGCTCGTGGGCCCCCGTGCGCTCCAGGCTTTCCAGGACGCAGTGCAGGTAGTGGCGGGCGAAGATCTGCGGCGCGCGCACCCCGTGGGCCAGGCGCAGCGCCTCGCGGTACTTGGCCAGGGCCTGGTCGTGACGGCCCTTCAGCGCCAGGAGCTTGCCGGTCTCGGCGACGCCGGCGTGCAGGCGATGGATGTCGAGGGCGCCGGTCATGCGCGGAGCTCGGAGAACAGCACCTCGGCGCCGGCCGCTTCCAGCCGGTGGCGTAGCAGGCGCGCGCGCGGCAGGGGCATCAGGCCCGTGGCGAGCGGGGCGACGCCGGACAGGCCGACCTCGGCCAGGACCGCGGCGGGGGCCGACAGGATGTCGAGCGCCTGGTGCGAGAAGGTCTCCAGCTCGGCGCGCACCGTCAGCCCTGCTTCGGCGTAGGCGGCCAGGCGGCCCTCCAGGTCGGCGAAGGCGACGCCGGCCTCGATGGGCACGGGCAGGGCGTCGCGCAGCAGGTCGAAGTCCTCGGCCGGAACGCCGGCCAGGGCCTCCAGCGCCGCGGCGGCTTGCGGCGGCGCGGCGACGAGGTCCAGGGTGAAGCGCAGGAAGGCCTGGTCGACGATCCGCACCTGCTCGGGCGCCTTCAGTCGCCGCCACAGGGCGTCGGCCTCGCCGCGGCTGAGGTCGAAGACGGTGGCCGAGCCGCCGGCCGAGACGTCCGCGCCCGCCGGCAGTCTCTGGCGCAGGACGCTGGCCTGCAGGTGCGACAGGTCGCTGGCGAAGAGGGCGAAGCGGGCCTGGTCCGGCCGGCTGGCGGTCAGGCGCACGGCGCCCGGCGGCAGGGCCGTTTCCAGCGCCCGCACGGTCGGCTCGGTGACGGCCCCCAGGATCACCCCCGGCGGGGTCAGCAGCAGGTCGAGGGCGGCGGCGGGCTCCATGCCCAGGAAGCGCCCGAGGATGGCGGCGACGGCGTCGGCGGCGTCGAGGTCGATCAGCTCGGCGGCGAGGTCCATCGTCGGGGCGCGGGCGAGGGCGGCGCCGGCGGGGGCCACCGAGGCCTCGACGCCGAGCGTTCCGATCAGCGCGGCCAGGCGTGTCGCATCGGCCGCCGGCAGGTTGGCCAGCAGTCGGGCGGGGGCGCGATACAGGGCGTCGACCACCGTCTCGACCGGCAGTTCCAGGGCCTGGCTGAGCACCGAGGCCGCACGGGGCGAAGCGTTCCCGATGCTGGTGATCAGCAGGTCGGCGGCCTCAGGTTCGACGCTTGGATACGCTACGCTGGGGGACACCGACGACTCGAGCACCAACACCTCCCATAAGGCTGGTTTCGACCGGGCTTATCCACGCTCTAGTTGGCGTGGCGATGGACTCGTGTCAGAGTTGTAAAGCTTTGTAAAGTTCGGAAGTCTTGCACGTGGTGAATTTGCGCCCTGTGCGATCGGCCGCATGCGGACGATCGGGGTCAGCGCCTCGCCAGCAAGGCTCCAGCTCCGGCCAGGGCGGCCAGGGCGGCGGCCGCGAAGACGCCGCGCAGGTCGCCGCCGGTCGAGGCCACGGCGATCCCCAGCAGCGGGCCCAGCGCCTGTGACGCCGCCACCGCCACGTTCATCAGGCCAAGGTCCCGGCCGTTGCGCGCGTTGTCGGGCAGCACCTCGGCCACGAGGGCCAGGTTGCTGGTCGAGTAGACGCCGTGGCCGACGCCGAAGACGATCTGCGCGACCAGCGGGCCGGGCCACTCCGGCGCCAGCAGCAGCAGGGCGACGCCGCCGGCGATCAGCACGCCGCCGGCGATGACGACGGGGCGACGTCCCAGCCGGTCGGACAGCGGGCCGCTCATCGCGCCGGCCGCCAGCATCCCCAGGGTCGAGGCGGTCAGCAGCAGGCCGAACGCGGCCTCGGGCGCCACGCCGGGCAGCCGGCCGGCCAGGTCGCCGCGGTCCTTGAGGTAGAAGAACAGGTACAGCGTATGCAGCGCCACGGCGGTCTCGACCAGCAGGCGCGAGGCGAAGACCATCCGGAACCCGCGGTCGCCGAAGGCGGTGAGCCGGAGGCTTGGCCAGGCGACCGGGGCGCGGGCCGGGGCGGGCGGCTCGCGCAGGGTCAGGGTGAAGGGCAGGACGAGCAGGGCGGTCGCGGCGATGACGGCGGCGTAGCGGCTGGCCGCCGAGACCAGCAGGGCGCCGACGACCAGGGCCGTGAACAGCTTGGAGGCGGGCAGGGCCAGGCCCGCCCAGGCCGCCGCCGCGCCCTTCTGGTGGTCGGGCACGAGGTCGGGCAGCACCGCCGCCAGCGGCGCGTAGAGGGCGTTGACCGCCAGTTGCAGCACCACGACCGCGCCCAGCATCTGCCATGGGGTCTGGGCCAGGCCGACGAGCACCAGGCCCAGCGCCGTGGCCGCCCAGCCGCCGAGGATCCAGGGGCGACGCCGGCCGAAGCGGCTGCGGGTGGCGTCGCTGAGCGCGCCGAAGGCGATGTGGGCGACGGCGGCGGTGACGGCGCCGACGATGGAGATCTGGCTGAGGGTCAGGTCGCGGGCGTGCGGCGCCACCTCGGCGGCCTTCAGCGGCGCCAGCAGGGTCAGGAACGGGATGAAGGAAACGAAGGCGCCGGCGTTGGCCAGGCCATAGCCCGCGAGGAAAAGTCGCGAGCGCCGCTGGGCGGGTTCGGCTTCTGTAAATGGGCGGCCGCCTTGATCCATCCGTGGTTTATGCGATCAGGACAGCTTGCGGTCGAGCTATTGTCAGCCTGGCCGTTCGTCACCATCGTGTCGCCCAGCGTTCGGTTCGGAGAGTTCATTGACGGCAAGACGGCCCACCATCGACGACGTCGCGCGCCTTTCGGGCGTCGCGCGGACGACGGTCTCGCGGGTGCTCAACGACGGCCCCAATGTCCGCGACGAGGTGCGGGCCCGGGTGATGGAGGCGGTCAAGGCGCTGGACTACAAGGTCAATCCGCAGGCCCGCTCGCTGGCCGGCGGCGGCAGCCGGCTGCTTGGCCTGGTGTTCGCCTCCGACCTCGAGAGCGAACCGAACTCGTTCTACCATTCGGCCCTGGAACTGGGCGCGCTGCGCGGCTGCCTGGAGCTGGGCTACCAGCTGGTGACCCGCCACATCCCGCTGCAGAGCGCCGACCGCGAGCAGCAGGTCTATGACCTGATCGCCACCCAGCGCTGCGAGGGGCTGATCTTCACGCCGCCCTATTCGGACGACGCGGGCCTGATCGCCGAGGTGCTGCGGCGCGGCTGCAAGGTGGTGTCGATCTCGCCGGGCGGGGCGGGCAGGGGCCTGGCCGACGGCGTGGGCATGGACGACGAGGCCGGCGGCTACGACATCGCCCGCCGGCTGATCGATCTTGGCCATCGCCGATTCGCCTTCATGGGCGGCATCGAGGGCCACTTGTCGGCCGACCGGCGCCTGGACGGCCTGATGCGGGCCCTGTCCGAGGCGGGTCTCGGGGACGCCGACCTGATCCAGGTGCGGGGCGACTTCACCTTCCGTTCGGGGGTCGAGCTGACGCCCCGCCTGCTGGACGATCCGCTGCATCCGACGGCCCTGGTCTGCGCCAACGACGACATGGCCGCGGGCGCGCTTTCGGTGGTCCACGGACGCGGCGTGAAAGTGCCGCAGGACCTGTCCGTGACGGGCTTCGACGACACGCCGGTGTCGGCCATCGTCTGGCCGCCGCTGACCACCGTGCACCAGCCGCTGAAGGACATGGGACGCCGCGCGGTGGCCCTGCTGGCCAGCCGCCTGACGGGCGGCCGGGCCGAGGCCGAACCTGAGTTCGACTGCCTCGACCACGCGGTGGTCGAACGGGGCACCGCAGCCTCCGCCCCCTGATCGAACCTCGATCCCCTTGACAAGGCCGACGCGTTGCGGCCTTTGTTGGAAGCGCTTCCAATTCACGAAAGCGCGGCTTTTCGACGCCGAATCCGCAAGAGACGGGGCGAGGAGGGCCAGGGAAGAGACGCAGTAGGGGAGAGTACCTTGATCCATCACGCCCATTCGGCCGCGCGCGCCCGCGCCGGCGCCCAGCGCTTCAAGCAGCTGGCCTATGCCTCGGCCGGAGCCCTGTCTCTGCTGGCCGGCGCCGCCCACGCCCAGGACGCCGCCCCGACCCAGGAAAACACCGCCGTCGACGAGGTGGTGGTCACCGGCTATCGCCGCAGCCTGGAGAAATCCGCCGAGATCAAGCGCCGCGAGGTCGGCGTGGTCGAGGCGGTGTCGGCCGAGGACATCGGCAAGCTGCCCGACGTGTCGATCGCCGAGTCCCTGGCGCGCCTGCCGGGCCTGACCGGCCAACGCGTCAACGGCCGGGTGCAGGTGATCTCGATCCGCGGCCTTTCGCCCGACTTCTCGACCACCCTCCTGAACGGCCGCCAGCAGGTCAGCGCCGGCGACAACCGCGCCGCCGAGTTCGACCAGTATCCGTCCGAACTGCTCAACAGCGTGGTGGTCTACAAGACCTCGAACGCCGCCCTGATCGGCCAGGGCCTGTCGGGCACGGTCGACATGCGCACCGTCCGCCCGCTGGACCAGAAGGGGCGGGTGATGACCCTGAACGCCCGCCGCGAGATCAGCGACCTCGACAAGGCCAATGCCGACGGCTCCAAGAGCGGCTACCGCTTCAGCGCCTCCTACATCGACCAGTTCGCCGATGGCGCGATCGGTGTCGCGCTCGGCTACGCCCACCTCGACAGCCCCACCCAGGTCCAGCAATACAAGGCCTGGTACTGGGAGCAGCCGGCCCAGTTCACCGGCGCCAACGCCGGGGCCTACAGCCTGGGCGGCCAGGAGATCTTCGCCACCAACCGCGACCAGGTGCGCGACGGCTACATGGGCGTGCTGGAATGGCGGCCCAACGACAAGCTGCACTCGACGCTCGACCTGTTCTACTCGACCTTCGACCAGAAGGAGGTCCGCCGCGGCATGCAGTGGTTCTCCAGCCCCAGCACGCCCGACGCCACGGTGTTCCTGAACCCCGGCTTCACCAAGGTCGGCAACTCGCTGATCAACACCTCGGGCACGGCGACCAACGTCACCCCGATCGTCCGCAACGACCGCAACACCCGCAAGGACGAGCAGTTCGCCCTGGGCTGGAACACCTCGTACGTGTCGGGCGCGACCACCTACACCGCCGACATCGGCTATTCGAAGGTCGAGCGCCGCGAGCAGATCCTCGAGACCTACGCCGGCTACGGCCCGATCCGCACCTTCGACAACATCGGCTACGACCTCACCTTCAACGGCGTGGGCAAGTACACGACGGGCCTGGACTACGCCGACGCGGCCCGCATGCAGCTGGGCGATCCGGCGGCCTGGGGCGGCTGGGGCCATGACGGCGCCATCCGCTTCCCCGAGGTTGAGGACCGGATGTTCACCGGCGACTTCCGCATCGACCACGACGTCTCCGAGACCCGTCTCGGCGGCTTCCTCAGCAGCGTGCAGGCCGGGATCAACTATGCCGACCGCAAGAAGGACAAGACGGTCTCCGACAACGACCTGTTCCTGAAGAACGGCCGCGCCCCGACCACGGTGGCCTCGCAGTACCTGCTGGCGCCGGCTTCGTTGTCGTTCGCGGGCATCGACCAGGTGCTGGCCATCAACCTGCAGAAGGCCCTGCCGGTCTATTACGACATCGTGCCGATCGGGAACGCCGACGACTACAACAAGGATTGGAAGATCCAGGAGCGCCTGACCACGGCCTACCTGATGGCCAAGATCGACACCCATGTCGGCGCGCTGCCGATCAAGGGCGACATCGGCCTGCAGTACATCTCCACCAAGCAGGAATCGACGGGCTACACCGTCAGCGGCGGCACGGCCCAGGCCCCCAGCCTCGTCACCGTCGAGGACACCTATGACGAGCTGCTGCCGAGCCTGAACCTGACGGCCGAGCCGGTCGAGAACCTCTATGTCCGCTTCGGGGTGGCCAAGACCTCGGCCCGTCCGCGCCTGGACGACATGCGCGCCAGTATCACCGCCGGCGTCGACGCCCTGACCTTCCGCTGGAGCGGCTCGGGCGGCAATCCGTACCTGAAGCCGTGGAAGGCCACCGCCTTCGACCTGTCGGTCGAGAAGTACTTCGCGCCGGGGACCTACATCGCCGTCGCCGGCTACTACAAGGACCTTGAGACCTACATCTACAACAAGTCGGTCGACTACGACTTCTCCAACGTGCCCAACACCGGCACCGTCACGCCGATCAGCAACATCGGCCTCCTGACCCGTCCCGAGAACGGCGAGGGCGGCAAGCTCTACGGCTACGAGATCTCGGGCGCGGTCGACTTCGGCCTGATCACGCCGTGGCTGCAGGGCTTCGGCTTCGTCGGCAGCATGTCGCACACCAAGACCGACATCCAGCCGGACGGTCCCGGCTCGAGCAACGCCCTGCCGGGCCTGTCGGGCGACGTCTACAACGTCACCGGCTACTACGAGCGGGCCGGCTTCTCGGCCCGGATCAGCAAGCGCCACCGCTCGGCCTTCCGCGGCGAGGTGGTGCAGCTGTTCGCCTATCGCGGCTTCACCCAGGTGCTGGCCGACGAGCAGGTCGACGCCCAGATCGGCTACGAGTTCCAGGACGGGCCGCTCAAGGGCCTGTCGGCCGTGCTGCAGGTCAACAACCTCGACAACAGTCCCTACCGCACCCGCACCGGCGTGCTCTCGGACGGCACCATGCTGCCCGAGACCAACGACCAGTACGGCCGGCAGTACATCTTCGGTCTGAACTACAAGTTCTGACCCCTGCTCGCGGAGGGCCGATCCCTTCCCCCGGCCCTCCGCGCTTTTTTCGTTTCGACGAGGCCCGCCTTCGACAGAGGCGCGGGCCCCCTCGCGCCCGGTTTGCGGCGCCCCCGATCCCGACACGGAGTAGCCCATGACGACCGCCGCCCAGCCTTCATCCGCCCTGCGGATCCTGCGCCGGACCTCCGCCGCCGTGGCGCTGCTGGCCCTGCTGCCGGCCGCCAGCCTTGCCCAGACCATGCCGACAAAGGACAGCGCGCCGCTGGCCGCGCGGGCCGGCGACCCGGTCTGGGCGCGGGCCGACGCCCTGGTCAGGCAGATGACGCTCGACGAGAAGATCACGTACCTGCACGGCCTCTTCCCGCCCAACACCAAGCCGGCCCCCACCGACATGATCCCCTCGGCCGGCTATGTGCCGGGCGTGCCGCGCCTGAAGATCCCGACCCTGCGCGAGAGCGACGCCAGCCTCGGCGTCGCCAACCAGGTCGAGCAGCGCAAGGGCGACACCGCCACGGCCCTGCCGTCGGGCCTGGCGCTGGCCGCCACCTTCGAGCCGAAGCTGGCCTATGAGTCCGGCGCGATGATCGGCGCCGAGGCCCGCGCCAAGACCTTCAACGTGCTGCTGGCCGGCGGCGTCAACCTGACCCGCGACCCATGGGCGGGCCGTAACTTCGAGTATCTGGGCGAAGACCCGCTGCTGGCCGGCGAGATGGCCGGGGAGTCGATCCGCGGGGTGCAGAGCAACCACATCGTCTCGACCATCAAGCACTTCGCCATCAATTCGCAGGAGACCGGCCGCCACGTGATGGACGCCCGCATCGGCGAGGCCGACCTGCGGGAAAGCGACCTCCTGGCCTTCCAGATCGCCATCGAGAAGGGCCAGCCGGCCTCGGTGATGTGCGCCTACAACAAGATCAATGGCGACTGGGGCTGCGAGAACGACTTCCTGCTCAACAAGGTGCTCAAGCGCGACTGGAACTATCCGGGCTGGGTGATGTCGGACTGGGGCGCGGTGCACAGCACCACCAAGGCCGCTCTGGCGGGCCTGGACCAGCAATCGGGCCAGGAGCTCGACAAGCAGATCTACTTCGGCGACGACCTGAAGGCGGCCGTTGCCAGGGGCGAGGTCAGCCAGGCGCGGGTCGACGACATGGTCCGCCGCATCCTCTATGGCGTGATCGCCACCGGCCTGATCGACAACCCGACCCCGGCCAGCGCCCAGCCGATCGACTACGCGGCCAACGCCAAGGTCGCCCAGGCCCTGGCCGAGCGCGGCGCGGTGCTGCTGAAGAACGATCGTAACCTGCTGCCGCTGGCCAGGACGGCGAAGAAGATCGTGCTGGTCGGCGCCCACGCCGATGTCGGCGTGCTGTCGGGCGGTGGTTCGTCCCAGGTGCGCTCGGTCGGCGGCGCGCCGGTCGAGATCCCGCTGAACGGCGGCGAGGCGGCCTCGTTCGTCCGCGTCACCTGGCACGCCTCCTCGCCCCTGCAGGCGATCAAGGCGGCCTATCCGAACGCCGAGGTCTCTTACGTCGACGGCAAGGACCCCGCCACGGCCGCGGCCGCCGCGCGGGACGCCGACCTCGCGATCGTCTTCGCCTGGCACTGGCAGACCGAGGCGCAAGATGCGCCCTCCATCGCCCTGCCGGAGAACCAGGACGCCCTGATCGACGCCGTCGCGGGCGCCAACAGGAACTCGCTGGTGGTGCTGGAGACCGGCGGCCCGGTGCTGATGCCGTGGCTCGACCGGGTCGGCGGCGTGTTGCAGGCCTGGTACCCGGGCCAGCGCGGCGGCGAGGCCATCGCCGGCATCCTCAGCGGCGCGGTCAATCCGTCGGGCCGCCTGCCGATGACCTTCCCCAGGACCGAGGACCAGGCCCCGCGCGCCTCCGCGCCCGGCTATGCCGAGCAGGCCGCCATCGACGACGCCCGCCGCGCAGGCAAGGAAGCGGGGCCGATCAAGGGCTTCCCGGTCGAGTACGGGGAAGGCGCGGCGGTCGGCTACCGCTGGTTCGCCGAGAAGAAGCTGCAACCGCTCTATCCGTTCGGCTACGGCCTCTCGTACACGAGCTTTGGCTACAGGAACCTGAAGGTCGAGGACGGCGACGGGCTGAAGGTCAGCTTCGACGTCACCAATACCGGCAAGGTCGCCGGCGCCGATGCGCCGCAGCTCTACGTCACCGCCGGCAAGCGCAAGTCGATGGTTCGGCTGGCCGGCTTCCAGAAGGTCGACCTGCAACCGGGCGAGACCAAGCGTGTGACCCTCAGCGTCGATCCGCGCGTGCTGGCCGACTATGACACCGCCAAGCCGGGCTGGACCCTGCCGGCCGGCGCGTATCCGCTCTATGTCGGCGCTCACGCGGGCGATCCGGCCCTGACCGGTTCGGCCAAGCTGAAGGCCTGGAGCCGCAAGCCGTGATGCGCCTGGCCCTGATCTCGACGGCCGCCGTCCTGGCCCTGGGGGGCTGCGCCAGCGTCTCTCCGGCGCCCGAACGCGCCGCCCGCGCCTGGGTGACCACCGGCGACAAGGCGCAGCTGCTGGCCGAGCAGCCGCCGCCGGCCAGCCTGGCGGCGGGCGAGGGCGACGACCTGCCGGTCGTGACCGTGGACGTCGCCGCTCGCGACCAGTCGATCGTCGGCTTCGGGGCCTCGATCACCGACGCCTCGGCCTGGCTGATCCAGACCAGGATGTCGGCCTCGCAGCGACAGGCTCTGCTTTCGGAGTTGTTCGGGCGCGGGGAGGGCGGGCTCGGCGTCAGCTTCACCCGCGTGACCATCGGCGCCTCGGACTTCTCGCTCGACCACTACAGCCTGGACGACGCGCCGGGCGGGGCGGCCGATCCGGAGCTTGCGCACTTCTCGACGGCGCGGCCCGAGCAGTACGTGTTCCCCACCGTGCGGGCGGCGCTGAAGATCAATCCGGACCTCAAGGTCATGGCCTCGCCGTGGAGCGCGCCGGCCTGGATGAAGACCACAGGCTCGCTGGTGAAGGGCCAGCTGAAGCCCGACGCCTATCCGGTCTATGCGGAGTTCTTCGCCCGTTACGTCAAGGCGGCCAAGGCCCAGGGCGTGCCGACCGACTATCTCAGCGTCCAGAACGAGCCGGACTTCGAGCCCGAGAACTATCCGGGCATGCGCTGGCCGGCCGCCGACCGGGCGCGGTTCTTCGGCGACAACCTGGGTCCCGTCTTCGCCCGCGAGCGGATCGGGACCAAAGTGCTCGACTGGGACCACAACTGGGACCAGCCGCAGCAGCCGATGACCGTGCTGGCCGACGCGAAGGCCAGGGCGGTCGTCGCGGGCGTGGGCTGGCACTGCTACGCCGGCGACGTCACGGCCCAGGACGAGGTGCGCAAGGCCCACCCGGACAAGGACGTGTTCTTCACCGAATGCTCGGGCGGCCAGTGGGCGGCCAAGTTCGACGAGAGCTTCCTGTGGATGATGGACAAGCTGATCGTCGGCTCCACCCGGGGCGGGGCGCGGGGCGTCCTGATGTGGAACCTGGCGCTCGATGAAAAGTACGGACCGCACGCCGGCGGCTGTGGCGACTGCCGGGGCGTGGTGACCATCGACCAGGCCACCGGCGCGGTCGAGCGGAACCAGGAATACTACGCCTTCGGCCACGCCAGCCGCTTCGTGCGGCCGGGCGCGGTGCGGGTCGGATCGCCCGCCGAGGCAGCGGGGCTGAGGACCGTGGCCTTCGTCAATCCCGACGGCGGCCGCGCCCTGATCGTGCTGAACCAGACCGGCGAGGAGAAGGTCTTCGCCATCGTTGACGGCGCCCGGCGCCTGAAGGCGAGGCTTCCCGCGAGGTCGGCGGGCACCTTCGTCTGGTAACGACGCGGGGCGGCGGAAGAACTGTCACGAAGCCGTGGTAGCCGCCGCCCCATGCTCCCGAAGGCCGCTTCTCCTGCGCCGGCGCGTCCTGACGCGTCATGACCGACCTGGCGTCCCTGCGCGCCCAGCGCGACGAGCTCTATCACTTCATCGTCCGCCGCACCCGTGACCCGGCCGCCGCCGACGACCTGGTGCAGGAAACCTTCGCGCGCCTTCTGACCTACGAGAAGGCGCGCACCGTCGCCGACCGGGCGGCGCTCGGCTATCGCATCGCCCTCAACCTCGTCCGCGACCATTTCCGCAGCCGCAAGCGGCGGCCGACAGAGATGCTGGACGATGAGATCCCCTGCCAAGCCCCGGCGCCGGAGCAGATCCTCATGCATCGCCAGAAGGTCGAGGTGTTCGGCAGGGTGCTGGACGCCATGCCGCCGCTGCGTCGCGACGTCTTCATCCGCCGACGCCTGCACGGCCAGACGACGCGCGAAATCGCGCACGCCCTGGCCATGAACGAGGCCGCCGTCGAGAAGCACGTGGTGCGGGCCCTGGAGCAACTGCACCGCGAGATGACCAAGGCCGAGCGGCGGGCCGCCGGAGGCCGCCGATGAGCCGCGCCCGCCGCACCGCCGCCTTGTGGGCCGCCCGCCGCATGGATCCGGCCTTCCACGACGAAGCCGGCTTCGAGGCCTGGAAGTCGGACGACCCGGCCAATGCGCAGGCCTTCGACCAGGTCTGGGGCGTCAACCAGGACAGCGCCCTGACCGAGGCCATGAAGCTCAGCGAGCAGCGTCGCCTGGCCAGGCGACGTCAGGCGGGACCGATCGCGGCCCTGGCCGGAGGCGTGCTGGCCTGCGGCCTGGCCGTGGCCCTGGCCTGGCCGCAACTTCAGCTTATGACCGTGACGCCCACGGCCTTTGAAACCGCGCGGGGCGAGCACCGCGCCGTCGTGCTGGAGGACGGCACCAAGGTCATGCTCGACGGCGACACCCATCTGGAGGTGCGCCTGGGCATGGGCCGCCGAGAGGTGGCGCTGAGCCGGGGCGAGGCCTTCTTCGACGTCGCCCATGACGAGGCGCGGCCGTTCACCGTCAGGACCGCCGCCGGCTCGGCCCGCGTGCTGGGCACGGCCTTCGACCTGGAGATCAGCGACGAACGCGGTCCCGAGCGTCTGGAGCTGTCGGTGCATCGCGGCCGGGTGCGCCTGGCGCCCGACGGCCTGATCCGCCGCACCGCCGACCTGACCGTCGGCCAGCGCGCCTTCGCCACCGAGGGAAGGCTGTCGAAGGTCCGATCCTTCGATCCCCTGGCCGACGACTGGCGTTCGGGCTGGCTGGAGACCGACGGGGTCACCCTGGGCCGGCTGGTCGAGCGCGTGAACCGGTCCTCCGAGCGCCGCATCGTCATCGCCGATCCGGAACTGGCCCGCCAGCGGGTGGCCGGCCGCTTCCGCCTGGACGAGCCGGCGGCCCTGGTTCGCAACCTCGCTTTGGTCCACGGCTTCGAGGTGCGCGAGGGGCGGGGCGGCCTGGTGATCAGCCGGTGAGGGTCGCCGGCCGTCGCCGAAACTTCACAAAAATCCCTGTCCTGAATGGGGGCGCGGCGGCGTCTTCCCCGCCGAAGCCGGCCTGACGCCGCGCATTCGGGGATAGTAAGATGACCTTCAAGACCTGGACCCTGTGGAGCACGGCCTCGGCCGCGGTCCTGATGTCGGCGACGACGGCGATGGCCGCTCCGGCGCCCAAGCCCGCCCTGGCCATTCCGGCCGGCGACCTGGCCACGGCTCTTCCGGCCTTCTCGCGCGCCACGGGCCTTCAGGTCCTGGCCGATCCGGCCCTGCTGGCCGGCAAGCGCACCCCCGGCGTGCGCGGCGAGCTCGACGCCGAGACGGGGCTTTCCCAGCTGCTGCGCGGCACCGGCCTGACCTATGTCCGCAACGGCGGCGCGGCCGTGCTGCGTCCCGCCGCCCAGAAGATCTCGACCGCCCCGGCTCCCGCCCGCCGCGCCGAGGCCGCCGCGTCCGTCGCCGCCGCCGAGCCGGCCGCCGACGATTCCGCCACCGTCGAGGAGATCGTCGTCACCGGCGGCTTCGCCAACTCGCTGGCCCGGGCGCTCGCCGACAAGCGCAAGGCCGCCAACGTCGTCGACGCCATCTCGGCCGAGGACATCGGCAAGTTCCCGTCCAACAACATCGCCGAGGCGCTGCAGCGCGTGCCGGGCGTGGCCATCACCCGCGATCGCGGCGAGGGCCTGTTCGTCCGCGTCCGGGGCCTGGGTCCCAACTTCCAGATCGTCACGCTGAACGGCCGCAGCGCCGCGGTGAACGAGAACATGCGCGACAGCGGCCAGAGCGGCCGTCAGTTCCGCTTCGACACCCTGCCGTCGGAACTGGTCGCCGGCGTCGAGGTCGGCAAGACCCCGCTGGCCTCGCTGGACGAAGGCGCGATCGGCGGCGTGGTCGACATCAAGACCTTTCGCCCCCTGAACCTGGGCAAGAACACCATCGCCGCCTCGGCCACCGCCAGCCATCCGGAGCTGGCCGGCGCCACCGACCCGCGCGTGTCGGGCCTGCTCAGCTGGGTCAACGAAGACAAGAGCTTCGGCGCGCTGCTGGCGCTCGTCTACGACCAGCGCACCCTGCGCCAGGACCGCGTCACCGGCGTCAGCTGGAGCTATGCCGACACCTCGACCACCCTGGGCAGGAGCCTGGCCGCGCAGGGGATCAACCTCTATCCGACCGCCATCCGCCCGACCCTCGAGCGCGAGGACCGCGAGCGCAAGGGCCTGGTGTTTTCGGCGCAGTACCGTCCGACCGACGCCACCGAGATCACCTTCGACGCCAGCTACACCCACCTCGACGACCACTATGACGAGCTGACCTATTCGGTCGACCAGACGGCCTCGACCCTGGTTCCAGGCTCGCTGGTGGTGCGCGACGGCACGCTGGTCGGCGGCACCGTGACCTCGACCAGCCAGATCGGCCGCGAGGTCAGCGACCTGGCCCACGACAACCTGATGCTGGCCATCAACGGCAAGCAGCGGATCGGCGAGTGGACCTTCTCGGGCGACGCGGCCTACGCCCGCGCCTACAGCGAGACCTCCAAGCCGATCACCCGCACCCGCCTGCTGGGGGCCATCGGCCAGACGACCTTCAACATGAGCAAGGTCGACGATGACGTGCTGCCCAGCGTCACCCTGGCCACGGCGAACCTGTCGAACCCGTCGCTGCTGCCGTTCCGCCGCATCGAGTGGCGCACCAACGACTCGCTGGACCTGGAAAAGGCCATCCAGGCCGACGCCGAGCGTCCGGTGCAGTGGGGGCCGTTCACGCGCGTGGCCTTCGGCGTGAAGTTCCGCGAGCGTGAGCGCAGCTACAATCGCGCCGACATCAACTTCACCACCAACCTGGCCAACAAGTATTTCGACGCCAGCTATTTCGAGGCCTTCCCGGCCGGCGACTTCCTGGGCGAGGTGGGCGGCAGCCTGCCGCGAACCTGGGTGATGCCCGATCCTGAGAAGTTCTGGGCCCTGGCCGACAAGACCCAGAAGGGCACCGCCCGCGCCGACCAGCGCAACTCCTACTTCGTGTCGGAAGAGATCCTGGCCGGCTACGGCCTGACCGACATGGACACGCAGGTGTTCGGCCGTCCGCTGCGCGGCCAGCTGGGCGTCCGCGTCGCCCAGACCAAGCAGGTCTCGGCCGGCCACGCCGACACCGGCAGCGCCGCCATCCCCGTGCGCTACGAGAAGACCTATACCGACGTCCTGCCGACGCTGAACTTCGCCATGGACATCACCGACACCCTGCAGGCCCGCGTCGCGGCGGCCAAGGTGATCACCCGTCCGTCGCTGGCGGATCTAGCCCCGCGCCTGACGCTGAACTCGTCGGGCACGGTGCTGACGGCCGTCGGCGGCAATCCGCAGTTGCAGCCGTTCGAGGCCTGGCAGTACGACGCGACGCTGGAGTGGTACTTCGCCCCGGGCAGCGCCCTGGTGGCCGGCGCCTTCTACAAGGACATCACCACCTTCGTTTACAGCCAGAAGACCAACATCGTGGTCGACGGCCAGACCTACCAGCTGACCTCGCCGACCAATGGCGGGCAGGCCAGCATCAAGGGCGTCGAGCTGGCCTACCAGCACCTGTTCAAGAACCTGCCCGCGCCGTTCGACGGCCTCGGCTTCCTGGCCAACTACACCTACACCGACACCGAAGCGACCTACTCGCCGACCCTGACGGACGCGATGGTCAACGTGGCCAAGAACAGCTTCAACATCACGGGCTTCTACGAGAAGGACCGCTTCGCCGCTCGCGCCGCCTACAGCTGGGTGGACGACGTGCTGCAGGATGTCGGCGGCGCGGGCCTGTCGGCCCTCAACGATGCGGCGTTCGGCTCGCTGGACGCCAGCGTCAGCTACAAGATCACCGACAACATCACCGCGGCCCTCGAAGGCCAGAACCTGACCGACGCCGCCCAGTGGCAGTTCGTTAAGGGCGGCTGGTTCGGCGGCTACACCCACTACGGCCGCACCGTCAGCTTCGGCCTGCGGGCCAAGTTCTAAGGCCCAGGTCGCTCCGTTTGCGGAGCATCGTCGCGGCCGTCTGCACAGCTGGGCGGCCGCGACGGTGATCTCTTGTTCCAGCGGGGGCCTCTGCTTGACCCCCCGTGATCCGATCCCCTCGACTGGCCCGCGCGATTCCGCCGCGCGGGCCGCTTTTTCGTTTTCGGGAGTTTCGATGCGTCTGCTTGCCCGCTTTTCCGCCTTCGCCCTGGCCGCGCTCGTCGCCGCGCCCGCCGCCGCCCAGACGTCCGGCGAGACCCTGGAGAAGGTGGTGATCCTCAGCCGCCACGGCGTGCGCGCGGCGATGTCGAGCCCCGAGCGACTGGAGACGGCCACCGCGCGTCCGTGGCCGCGCTTTTCGGTCCCGCCGGGCCACCTGACGGCCAATGGCGGGACGCTGTCGACCCTGTTCGGCGCCTATTACCGCGAACTCTACGCCAGGCAGGGCCTGCTGGCCGGCGCTGACTGCGGGCAGGTCTACTACTGGGCCAATGTCACCCAGCGCACGATCGCCACGGCCAAGGCGATGGGCGAGGGGCTGTCGCCGGGCTGCGCCATCGACGTCCACACGGTGGGCGAGGGCAAGGCCGATCCGCTGTTCGAGCCGGTGAAGGCCGGCGTCGCCAAGCCGGACATGGCCCTGGCGCGGGCCTCGGTCGCCGGCCGGGTGGGCGGGAATCTGGTCGCCTGGAGCGCCGGTCATGCCGACGCCATCGCCAGCCTCGACGCGCTTCTGATGCAGTGTGACGCCGCGCCGTGCCCGAAGGCGCCCGGCAAGCGCCGCGTCTATGACGAGCCGGCGGCCTTCCTCGACGACGCCGACGAGACGGTCGGCATCTCGGGGCCCGAAGCCTTCGCCTCGGGGATCACCGAAAGCATGCTGATGGCCTGGGCCGACGGGCAGGACTTCGCGGGGCAGGGGTGGAAGGGTCTGGACGAGGCGGCGCTGCTCAGGGTCTTCCCGCTGCACCAGGCCGAGTTCGACCTGCGGCTTCGCTCGCATGAAGTCGCGCGGACGGGCGCCGGCCACCTGGCCTCGAAGATCCTGGCGACGCTGGAGGCCAAGCCCGGCAAGGACGCGATCGGCGGTCCGGACGCGAAGATGGTGGTGATCGTCGGCCACGACGGCACCCTGGCCATGCTGGGCGGCCTGCTCGGCATGGAGTGGGTCGCGCCCGGCTATCAGCCGGGCCAGATCGCGCCGGGCGGAAACCTGGTCTTCGAACGCTGGAAGCGCGCGGACGGCGCGCGGGTGATCCGCGTGCGCTACGCGGTGCAGAGCCTGTCGCAACTACGCGAGAAGACGCCCCTGACCTTGGCTGCGCCGCCTTCGGCCTCGCCGATCTTCGTGCCGGGGTGCAGCGGGGCCGGCGCGGGTTACGACTGCCCGATCGAGGCGTTCGCGGCGGTGGTGAAGGGGGCGGTCGCCCACTGATCCCAATCTCCCGTCATTCCCGCCCTTGTGGTGGGGAACCCCTGGTTCCGCTCGCCGGGGCAGCGCAAGCGGCGTGCCCAGCACGCCGCCCCATCTGCACTTGCGGCTGAAAGAGAGGTTCCCGCCACAAGGGCGGGAATGACGGGAGTATGAGGAGGGGAGCGGCCTTCGCCACTCCCCAACCAGCCTCTAGTGAACGGCCGACGTATCGGCCACGCGGGTCGGCTTGGGGGCCAGCCAGACGATCGTCGCGGCCACCACGAAGAGCACGGCCATGGCCATGAACACCTGGTTGGTGGCCAGCATCACGCCCTGGCTCTGGACCATGTTGTCCAGCGTGCCGCGCGCCTGGTCGGCGCTCATGCCTAAGCCCTTCAGCTGGTCCATCGTGCCCTGCGCGCCGTTCAGCACGCCCGACAGTTCGTTATGGTTGCGGCTGGCGCCGTCGGCCCAGACCGTGGTCACCACCGAGGTCGCGAACGCTCCCGACAGCGTGCGGCAGAAGTTCATCAGGCCCGCGGCGCTGGCGGTCTCCTCGACCCTGACGCTGGCGAGCGCCAGGGCGGTCACGGGGACGAAGAAGAACGGCATGCCGAAGCCCTGGAACAGCAGCCAGTGGGCGATGTCGAAATAGCCCATCTGCTGGTTGGCCTGGGCCCGGAAGAAGGTCATCACCGCCATCCAGATCAGGCCCAGGAACACCAGCTTGCGGGCGTCGAACTTGGCCGACATGCCCGCCGCCAGCGGCGCGACCATCACGGCCGTGACGCCCAGCAGGGCCGAGACGTAGCCCGCCCAGGTGGCCGTGTAGCCCATGTTCTGCTGCAGCCAGAGCGGGTTGAGCACATTGATCCCGAAGAACGCCCCGAAGGCCACGCTGAGGGTTATGACCGCTGCGGTGTAGCCCCGGTGTCGGAAGACCCTCAGGTCGACGATCGGGTTCTCCGCCGTCAGCTCCCAGATCAGGAAGGCGGCGAAGCCGACGACCGCGACGATGGCCAGGCCGATGATCATCGGCGAGGCGAACCAGTCGTGCTCCTTGCCGAGATCCAGCATGATCTGCAACGCCCCGACCCAGACGACCAGCAGGCCAAGGCCCACCAGGTCGACCTTCGCCTTGGCAAGAGGCGTCTCGTGGCCCTTCAGCAGGTTCCAGGCGAACCAGGCGCAGGCGATGGCGATCGGCACGTTGATCCAGAAGATGAAGGCCCAGCCGACGCTGTCGCACAGCGCCCCGCCCAGGATCGGCCCCAGGATCGGGGCGATCAGCGTGGTCATGGCCCAGAGGCCCGTGGCCGCGGCGGCCTTCTCCTTGGGGAAAACGCGCAGCAGCAGGGTCTGGGACAACGGCATCAGCGGACCGCCGCAGGCGCCCTGCAGGATGCGGAACAGCACCAGCAGGCCCAGAGACGGCGCAAGGCCGCATAGGAACGAGAAGATCCCGAACCCGATCATGCCGAAGACAAACACCCGCACCGCGCCGAAGCGGGCCGACAGCCAGCCGGTCAGCGGCACGACCACGGCCTCGGCCACGGCGTAGGAGGTGATCACCCAGGTGCCCTGGCTGGGCGAGACGCCCAGGGCACCGGCGATGTTGGACACCGAGACGTTGGCGATGGTGGTGTCGAGCACCACCAGGAAGTTGGCGGCGGCCAGGATCAGGCCGGCGAAGATCATCGCCGGCCCGCTGAGCGGCGCGGGTTCGGACGCCGCCCGCGCGGGGACGGCTTGAGCGCTGGCCATGACGGCCTCCTTGCTGCTCGGGTTTAGTCGCGGGTGTCGATCGTGGCCTTCATCGAAAGGCCGACGCGCAGCGGATGGGCCTTCAGGTCGGCCGGGTCGACGGCGACGCGCACGGGCAGGCGCTGCACCACCTTGATCCAGTTGCCCGTGGCGTTCTGGGCGGGGATCAGGGCGAAGGCCGCGCCGGTGCCGCCCGACAGGCCGGCGACCTTGCCGTGGTACTTCACCGAATTGCCGTAGAGGTCGGCGGTCAGCTCGACCGGCTGGCCGATCTTGACCTTGCGCAGCTGGCCTTCCTTGAAGTTGGCGTCGACATAGGCCGCGGCGATCGGCACCACCTGCATGACCGGCGTACCGGCGGCGACCCGCTGGCCGATCTGGACGGCGCGCTTGGCCACGACGCCGTCGATCGGCGCGCGGATCACGGTGCGCGACAGGTCCAGCTGCGCCTGCTCGAACTTGGCGCGGGCGGCGGCGACTTCGGGGTTGGTGTCGACGGTGGTCCCGTCGGTCAGCACGGCGTTGGCGGCCAGCGAGCCGGCGGCGGCGGCGCGGTTGGCCTGCGCCTGGGCCTGGGCGGCCTTGGCCGAGGCGAAGGCGGCCTGGGCGTTGGTGAAGGCGTTCTGGGCGCGAGTCAGTTCGTCGCCCGACACGGCGCCGGTGGCGGCCAGGGCCTTGCGACGGTCCAGGTCGATGCGGGCGCGCTCGAGGTCGGCCTGGGCCGAGGTCAGGCTGGCGGCGGCGCGCGCCTGGTCGGCGTCGCGGGCGGCGATCTGGGCCGACAGGCTCTGGTCGGTGGCCAGATAGCCGCGCACCCGGCGCTCGGCGCGGGCCAGGTCGGCCTGGGCCGAGGCCAGGGCGATGCGGGCGTCGCTGTCGTCGAGCACGACCAGCACGTCGCCGGCCTTGACCACCTGGGTGTCATGGACCGCGACGCTGCGCACCGGGCCGCCGACCAGCGGCGTCACCTGGGCGACGTCGGCGCCGACATAGGCGTTGTCGGTCTCGACGTGGTGCGAGCCGACGAGGGCGTAGTAGGCGCCATAGCCGGCGCCGGCGATCAGGACGACGGCGGCCAGGCCGAGGAACAGCTTCTTGCGCTTGGCGCCGGCGGCGGCCTTGGCCTTGGCGGCGGCTTGGGCTTCCTGGGAGGAAGAGGCGTCGGCGGAGGCTTCGGAATCGTACATAGGGGAGGGCTCCGGGAAACGGGTCAGGCGGCGCGGTAGCCGCCGCCGAGGGCGCGCACGAGCGCCACGTCGAGGGTGAAGGCGCGGGTCTCGAGCTCGGCGAGCGTCCGCTGATTGGCGATCAGGGCGTCCTCGGCGGAGAGGACTTCCAGGTAGGTGGCCAGGCCCCCGCGATAGCGCTGCAGGGCGATGTCGTGGGCGGCCGACGAGGCGGCGACGGCCTTGCGGGTCTCGTCGAGGCGGGCGTCGAGGGCGCGGGCGCTGACGGCGGCGTCGGCGACGTCCTTCAGGGCCTGGGCGAGGGTCCCGTTGTAGCTAGCCACGGCGGCGTCGTAGTCGGCCGCGGCGCCGCGATAGTTGGCCCGCAGCGCGCCGCCCTGGAAGATCGGCAGGCGCACGGCCGGGCCGATCGAGCCGATGCGCGAGCCGCCCTTGGTCAGCAGGTCCAGGCCCAGCGACTGCTGGCCGAAATAGGCCGACAGGTCGACGTTCGGATAGAACTCGGCCTTGGCCTCCCTGATCGACTGGCTGGCGGCTTCGGCGCGCAGGCGGGCGGCGACCACGTCGGGGCGGCGGCCGATCAGGTCGGCCGACAGGTTGGCCGGCAGGCCGAAGGCCTTCAGCGTTCCGACCTTCGGCCGCTCGATCGAAAGGCCGCGATCGGGACCGGCGCCCAGGAGGGCGGCGATGCGGTTGCGGGTCAGGCCGACGGCCTCGTCGGCGGCGGCCAACTGGGCGCGGGCCGAGGCCAGGCCGGCCTTCGACTGCTCGGCCAAGCCGCGGTTCTCCAGGCCGTTGGCGGCGCGGTCGGCGGTCAGCTGGGCCGTCTGTTCGCGGGTCTTCACGGCGTCGGCGGCCGCGTCGCGGTCGGCGAACAGCTGGGCCAGGTCCGCATAGGCGGCCGCGACGCTGGTCGACAGGACGAGGCGCGCCTCGGCGGCGTCGGCCCTGGAGGCCTGCGCCTGCGACGTCGCCGCGGCCAGGGCCGCGCGGTTCTTGCCGAAGAAGTCGAGCTCCCAGGAGAAGTCCAGCGTGGCGCGGCCGGTGTCGTTGTAGCCCTTGGGCACGAACGCGGCCGGGACGCCGTTGTTGTAGCTCTGCTTGACCGAGGCGTAGGTCGCGCCGGCGCTGAGGCTGGGCAACGTGGCCGAGCGGGCCTGGCCGGCCAGCGCTTCGGCCTTGCGCACGCGGGCCTCGGCGGCGACCAGGTCGGGCGAGCCGGCCAGGGCCTCGTCGACCAGGGCGTCGAGCTGGGCGTCGCCATAGGCGCTCCACCAGCGGTCGGCCGGCCAGTCGGCGGTCGGGGCCGCTAGGCTGGCCTGCGAGTCGTAGGCGTCGGGCGCCTTGATCGCCTGGGCCGGCGGCAGCTTGGGCACGGCGGCGCAGCCCGCCAGGGCCGTGGTCGCCAGCAGGCCCGCGAGGGCCAGTTTAAGGGGGGAAGTCCGGGGGAGGGCGTTTGCCATCGGATTTGCTCGATATCAAACCGTACAGGACGGTCCAAATATAACTTGACGTGACGGCGTCAAGTGAAAAGTGTACGGTCTGGTCCAGAAAACGCCTGGGCCTGGTTAACGGGCCGATCGGAGTCGGGAGGAGGGCGCGTGCGCGTCAAGACCGAGGAAAAGCGCAAGTGCATCCTGGAAGCGGCCAAGGCCGTGTTCCTGGAGCGCGGGTTCCTGGGGGCGAGCATGGCCGAGGTGTCGGCGCGCGCCGGCGGCTCCAAGCAGACGCTCTACAGCTACTTCGCCTCCAAGGACGACCTCTTCGTCGCCACGATGCTGGAGAAGGGCGCCCAGATCATCGACCCGGTGTTCTCGACCTTCGAGACCGAGCATGATCTGCGCACCGCGCTCAGCCGCTTCGGCCGCGTCTTCCTGGCGTTCGTGTCGAGCGAGGAGGTGCTGGCGTTCCGGCGGATGATCATCGCCGAGGGCGCGCGCTCGAACCTCGGCAAGCTGTTCTTCGAGAACGGCCCCCGGAGGGGCTGGACGCGGATGACCACCCGCTTCGAGTGGTTCATGGAGCAGGGGCAGATGCGGCGCGTCGATCCCTGGCAGGCGGCCATGCATTTCCAGGCGCTGTGCGAGTCCGGGGCGTTCTACCGCCTGCTCGAGGGGGTGCTGCCGGAACTGACGCCGCAGATGATCGACACGGCGGTCGACGCGGCGGTCGACGTCTTCATGCGCGCCTACGGGCTGGAGCCGGCCGCCGGCTGACCTTGACTGTTGCGTAAGGGGCGATCCGGCGTAATCATTCCCTCAAGGGTTGACCGGCGGGGCTGAAATGACGCGGATCGGACGGATCGCTGGATTGGCGGGCTTGGTCGGCGCCGCCCTGCTGGCGGGCTGCGCCACCACGCCGGAGGCGCGCTTCGCCACCCTGGGGCCCCTGCGCGCGGCGCTGAGCACTTCGCCCGAGACGCTGCGCCAGCAGGCCGACCGCAACGACGCCAACGCCCAGATGGCGCTGTCGCTGCTCTATCAGTACGGCCAGGGCGGCGTCGCCAAGGATCCCGTCCAGGCCATCCTGCTGCGCCAGCGCGCCACGGCCCAGCGGGGCTCGACGCCGATCACCACCTACATCGCCGGGCTCAACGGCAAGCCCGGACGGGTGTCGATGATCTTCGTGCCGCGCTACGACGTTTCGCCCGGACAGGCCGGGGTCAACGCCGCCTGCGCCAACGCCCTCGCCAGCGGCGACCGCTCGGCCAAGGGTGTCGAGCCCTGCGGCGGCGAGGAGCGTTACGATCAGCTGGCGGCCGTCTGGCGACGCTAGGCGCTCGCCGCGCCGGCGATGAGGTCCAGGGCCTGGGCTTCCGAGACCACCTCGGCGTACTTGGCCTGCAGGTCGAAGAGGTTGGCTTCCTGCACCCTCTCGTCGCGGTCGCCGGAGGCTTCGCGCACCACGAACGGGATGAAGCCGTGCTGGAGCGCGTCGAGGGCGCTGGCTCGCACGCAGCCCGACGTGGAAAAGCCGCCCATGATCACGGTGTCGACGCCCATGGCCCGCAGGGTCGAGGCCAGCGGCGTGCCGAAGAAGGCCGAGGCGTACTGCTTGGACAGCACGATCTCGCCCTCGATCGGGGTGATCTCCTTGGGAAAGGCGCCCAGCGGCGAGCCTTCCTGGAAGGCCTTCAGGGCCGGCACCTTGCGATAGAAGACGCCGCCGTCACGACCGCCGACACCGGCCTGGTAGACGACGTTGGTCAGGATCACCGGGATACCGGCCTTCCGGGCCGCCTGCAGGAGCCGGGCGTTGCTGGCCAGGGCCGCCTCGACGCCGGCATAGAGCGGCGAGTCCGGCAGCAGGTAGGCGTCGACCACGTCGATGATCAGCAGGGCCGGGCTCTTGCCGAAGGCCAGGCGACCGCCGAAGCCGGCCTTGTGGTAGTCCGCGTTCAGGTCTTCAGCCATTTCTACTCCGTGCATCCCCGATACGGCGGGGATCCAAGCTGACTTTCGGTTGCGGTGCGTGATCCTCGTCCTTCGACAAGCTCAGGGTGAGGACCAAATCATCGACCGTGCAGTAGAAACCTCACCCTGAACTTGTCGAAGGGCGAGGTTTCGGATCCGTGGCCTAGACCACCCCCTGCTCGGCGAAGGCCTTCAGTTCGCTCTCGCTGACGCCCAGTTCGCTCCATACCGCCGCATTGTCCTGGCCCACCGCCTGCGAGGCGATGGCGCGGACGACGCCGGGGGTCTTGGAGAGCTTGGGCATGACGTTCTGCATCGGCAGTTCGCCCCAGCGCGGATGGTCGAGCGTGATGATCGACTCCCGCGCCGCGAAGTGCGGGTCGGCCAGCATCTCGGGCACGCGATAGATCTTTCCGGCCGGCACGCCGGCCTCGATCATCTTGGCCTCGACCTCGTCGACCGTCAGGGTCTTGGTCCACGCCTCGATGAGGGCGTCCAGCGCCTTCATGTTGCGGCCGCGGTTGACGTGGTTGACGTAGTCCGGGTGCTGGGCGAGCTCGGGCTGGCCCATGGCCTTGCACAGGCGGCCGAACACCGTGTCCTGGTTGGCGGCGATCAGATAGTCGCCGTCCTTGCAGTGATAGACGTTCGACGGCGCGATGCCGGGCAGCACCGAGCCCGAGCGCTCGCGGATGTAGCCCATGACCTTGTAGTCGGGGACCAGGCTCTCCATCACCTGCAGCACCGCCTCGTAGAGCGAGCTGTCGACCACCTGGCCTTGGCCGGTGGCGTCGCGGTGGCGCAGGGCCGCCAGGGCGCCCAGGCACCCGTAGGTAGCCGCCAGGGCGTCGCCGATCGAGATGCCCATGCGCGAGGGCGCGCGGTCGGGATCGCCGACGATGTGGCGCCAGCCGCCCATGGCCTCGCCGATGCCGCCGAAGCCCGCGCGGTCGGCATAGGGACCGGTCTGGCCATAGCCCGACACCCGCACGATGATCAGGCCCGGGTTCTCGGCGTGCAGGACTTCGGGCGACAGGCCCCAGCCCTCCAGCGTGCCGGGCCGGAAGTTCTCAATGAGAATGTCGGCGGTGGCGATCAGCCTGCGGGCCAGGGCCTGGCCTTCCGGCACGCGCAGATTGGCCGAGACCGTGCGCTTGTTGCGGGCCACGACCTCCCACCACAGCGGATAGTCGCCGCGGCCCCAGTCGCGCATCGGGTCGCCCTTGCCGGGCGGCTCGATCTTGATCACGTCGGCGCCCATGTCGCCCAGCAGCTGGCCGCAGAACGGACCAGCGATCAGCTGGCCCATCTCCACGACGCGCAGGCCCTTCAGGGGACCCGTGTTTTCAACCGTCATGACGCGCCTTACTCCGCCGCCAGGGCCAGCGGGGCGTTGCGCCAGACCGGGGCGCGCGGCGCCGGCAGGCCGGTGTCGGCCAGGCAGTTGGCGCGCAGCTCCTCGATCGACGGACCACGGTCGAACACCTCCAGCGGCCCGCGTTCGGCGCGGATCTTGGCGCGCAGGCCTTCCGTGGCGGCCGAGTCGACCTTGCCGGCGCCGTCCAGCACCACGCCGAAGCGCTTGGCGCCCTGCGCGCTGACCAGGCCGCGCGCGACTTCCAGCTCGACCAGCTCGACCTCACGCTCCAGCGGGTCGCCCCAGCCGCCGCCGCCCCAGGTGACGAAGTGCAGCAGGTCGCCCTTGTCGACCTGGATCCCGTCGCACTTGGAGGGCAGGGCGACGCTCTCGCCATTGGCCTTGTCCAGGCGCTTCCACGAGCGGGCGCCCGGTGCGCCGCCGTTGACGCCCCACGGCGGCACGAACCAGCGGTCGTCGTGGATGGCGATCGTGCCGGCTTCCGTGAACTTGTAGGTCATGTGGATGCCGTTGCCGCCCCGGAAGCGACCAGCGCCGCCGCTGTCGGCCACGCTCTCGTAGCGCTCGATGACCATCGGGAAGTAGCGCTCGAGGAACTCGTTGGGCACGTTGGTGAAGCCCGGCCACAGCGAGTGGCCGTCGGCGCCGTCGCCGAACGGACGGCCCGGAATGCCGCCGAAGCCGATCTGGAACAGCTGGAACCACTCGCCCTTGCCGTCGAAGCCCGAGAACATCAGGTGCGGCGAGCTCGAGAAGCCGGCGGCGCATAGGAATTCCGGGGTCTTCTGGCCGAGCAGCGCGCCCAGCACGTCGAAGATGCGGCCAAGCGCGTGGGTGCGGCACGAGAGGGCGGCCGGGAACTTCGGCTTCAGCAGGCTGCCTTCCGGGATCCGCACGTCGACCAGATCGTAGAAGCCGTCGTTGAACAGGATCTGCGGGTCGAAGACCATGATCATGTAGATGCCGAAGAACATCTTGAACATGTTCTCGTTCAGCAGGAAGTTGATCGAGCTGTCCGACTGCGGATCGGTGCCGTCGAAGTCGAGAACGACCTTTCCGCCCTCGCGCCACATGGTGCACTTGATCTTGAAGGGCCCCGCGCCCTTGCCGTCGTCGCAGATGTAGTCCTCGAACGACACCGGGGCCTCACCGATCGCCGTCGAGATCAGGTGGGCCATGGCGCGGTGGTTGCGGGCCAGGAGCTCGTCGAGGGCGCTGGCGAAGACGTCGTCGCCGAAGCGCTCGCAGATCTCGACCACCCGGCGGCCGGCCACGCGGCACGAGGCGACGATGGCGTGCAGGTCGGCCTTGAACCATTCGGGCATGCGCGACTGGTGGGCGGCGATGCGCACGATGTCGGCCTGCAGCTCGCCCTTGCGATAGAGCTTCACCGGCGGCAGGCGGAAGCCTTCCTCGAAGATCGAGGCCGCGTCGGTGGGCAGGGAGCCGGGCACCTTGCCGCCGACGTCGGTCATGTGGCCGAACATCGCCGACCAGGCCACCAGGCGGCCGTCGCGGAAGATCGGGGCGATGCACAGCTGGTCGGAGGCGTGGCTGATCGCGCCCTCGACCGAATAGGGGTCGTTGACGAGGATGATGTCGCCTTCCTCGATCTCGCCGTCATAGCCCTTGAGGAAGCCGTCGATGAACGAGCCGAACTGGCCCACCACCATGCGGCCGTCGCGGTCGGCGATCAGCGGGAAGGCGTCGCCCTGTTCGCGAATGCCGGGCGACAGCGCGGTGCGGAACAGCGTGGCGTCCATCTCGACGCGGGCGTTGCGCAGGGCGTTCTCGATGATGTCGAGCGTCACCGGATCGACGGCGACCTTGCCGAAGGGCGTGGAGTTGGTTTCCAGGATGCGCGCGGGCATGGCTCAGGATTCCTTGGCAGGGTTGATCAGGATGACGCCGTAGGCGTCGACGAGCGCCTCGCAGTCGGGCAGCACCAGGGTGGTCGAATCCATCTCGGTGATGATGGCCGGGCCCGGGACGCGGTCGCCGGCGCGGAGCTTGGAGCGGTCGTAGATGGCGGCCGGCTTCATGCCGCCGTCGGCCCAGACCTCGTGGTCGCGGATCTTGGCGCGCGACGGGTCGCCGTCGCCCTTCTCGATCTCGAGGCTGGGGATCTCCTGCACCTTGCCCATGGCGACGGCGCGCAGGTTCACCAGCTCGTGCTCGGCGTCCATGTTGAAGGTGAAAAGGCGGCGATGCTCGTCGTCGAAGGCAGCGGCCAGGCGTTGCAGCCCGCCGTCCTTCAGGCTGTCGAGCGTCACGTGCATCGGCACTTCGAAGGCCTGGCCGTGATAGCGGACATCGATCTCGAAGCGGGTCTCGATCTCGGCGTCGGTGACGCCGTCGGCCTTCAGCGTGTCGCGGATCTGGGCGTCCATCTCGCCGAACAGGGAGAGGACCTCGGCTTCCGTCGCGGCCGACAGGCGCTTGGAGTAGGAGCGGGCCGTCTCGGTGCGCATGCGGGTGGTGGCGTCGCCCAGGGCGCACAGCACGCCGGGCGAGACCGGCGACACCGCCGGCCACGAACCCATAAGCTTGGCCACGGCGTTGACGTGCAGCGGGCCGGCGCCGCCGAAGCCCATCAGCGCGAAGTCGCGCGGATCGTAGCCCTGCTGCACCGAGATCATGCGCAGCGCGCCGAACATGTTCTCGTTGACGATGTCGATGATGCCGCGGGCGGCTTCATACAAGTCGATGCCCAGGGCGTCGGCGATGGTCTGCACCGCCGTGCGGGCCGCCTCGCGATCCAGCTTGAAGGCGCCGCCCAGCAGGTCTTCGGGCAGGTAGCCCAGCACCACGTTGGCGTCGGTGACGGTGGGGGCGGTTCCGCCCTTGCCGTAGGCGGCCGGGCCCGGAGCGGCGCCGGCCGACTCGGGGCCGACGCGCAGGGCGCGGGTCAGTTCCGGCACCTTGGCGATCGAGCCGCCGCCGGCGCCGACCGTCTTCACGTCCAGCGACGAGGCGCGGACCGTGAGGTGGCCGACGTCGGTGGTGCGCACGCGGCGCGGCTCGCCGTTCTCGATCAGCGCGACGTCGGTCGAGGTGCCGCCGACGTCCAGCGTGAGGATGTTCTTCAGGCCCGAGTTGCGGGCCACCCACAGGGCGCCGGTGACGCCCCCGGCCGGCCCCGACATCAGCAGGCTAACGGGATGCTCTTCGGACTTCTCCGACGACATCAGGCCGCCGTCCGAGCGCAGCAGGGCGATGCGGCCCTGCATGTCGAGGCCGCGCAGCTTGTCGCGCAGGTTCTTGACGTACTTGCTGACGACCGGGCGGACCGAGGCGTTGGCGACGGTGGTCAGGGTGCGCTCGTATTCCTGCATCTCCGGCAGGACCTCGTGCGACAGCGACACCAGCACGCCCGGCAGGATCTCGGCGGCCAGCTGCGCCACGCGGCGCTCGTGCGAGCCGTTCAGGTAGGCGTTCATCAGGGCGATGGTCACCGCCTCGACGCCTTGCTCCTTCAGCTTGGTCAGCTGGGCGCGGACATCGACCTCGTCGAGCGGGCGGATCTCCTTGCCCGCCGCGTCGATGCGGCCCTTTATCTCGACCGTGTCTTCCAGCTTCGCGAGCGGTTCCGGCTTGGGCCAGATGATCCAGGCGGCGAGACCGCCGGGCACCAGCGAGCGGGCGATCTGCATCACCTGGTGGTAGCCTTCGGTGGTCACCAGGCCGACGCGCGCGCCCTTGCCCTCGAGCACGGCGTTGGTGGCCACGGTGGTGCCGTGCAGGAAGACGTCGACGTCCGACGGCTTGACCCCGGCCTTCTCGCAGACCGCGTTGACGCCGGTCATCACGCCGACCGAGCTGTCATGCGGGGTCGACGGCGTCTTGTGTCGCCAGAAGTCGCCCGTCGCCTCGTTCAGCAACAGCAGGTCGGTGAAGGTCCCGCCTACGTCCACGCCCAATCGGTAAGCCATCGTCAGCCTCTATTGCTGGCGCGCCAACTCCCCCCAGGGCGACTCCCCCCAAGTGCGACGGCGCGACGCCTGTCGGGCGACATTCCCCCGATCGGGCGGCGCGCGCCGGATCGGGGGAGGGGTTTCACCGCTGTGCGGGCGCCATCAGAACTTCACGGCGAGTTCGACGCCGAAGGTCGCGCCGGCGGCGGGCGAAGCGAAGTTGCCGCCGAACTCCGGAGCCGGGATCACCTCGGTCAGGTAACGCTCGCCCGTCACGTTCTTGCCGAAGGCGGTGACGCTCCACGTGTCGGCTTCGAGACCGGCCCGCAGGTCCAGCGTGGCGTAGGCGTCGCGGCGGCTCTTGGCGTAGTTGGCCCGGCCCAGGGCGCCGTAGCTCAGCTCGAAGACGGTCGGCGCGTCCTGGTCCTGGACGACGTGGAACCAGGTCGGTCCCGTGCCGCGCACGTCGGCCCGCAAGTGCAGGGCGAGGTTGTCGGGCAGCGGATGGACGTAGTCGGCCGCCAGGTTCCAGGTGTAGCGCGGCGTGTAGGGCGACTCGTTGCCGATGGTGTCGGGCCGCACGCTGTTCTTGCGAATCTCGCTGTCGGTATAGGCGCCGGAGGCCTCCAGCATCAGGCGCGAGCTGGCCCTGTAGCGCAGGCCAAGCTCCGCGCCCTTTATCCGCACCTCGTCGATGTTGGACACCACGCGCAGCAGGCCGAACGGGCCGACGAAGAACTCGAAGAACTGCATGTCGTCGACGTCGGTGTGATAGGCGGCCGCGTCGATGGTCAGGCGGCCGTCCAGCATCCTGCCCTTGGCCCCGATCTCGAAGCTGCTGGAGACCTCCTTGTCGAAGTCGTCGCGGATGGTCACCGGCTTGTAGCCGGCGGCCGTGCGCACCGGATTGACGAATAGGTTCACGGTGGCGGCGCTGCCCTGGCTGTTGAAACCGCCCGACTTGAAGCCGACGCCCCAGTCGCCATAGAGCGTCCAGTCGTCGCTGGCCTTCCAGCGCAGGGCGATCTTGGGCTGGACCTGGTCGTAGGTCTTCTTCTGGTCCCTGATGCCGCCGGGATTGATCGTGGTGTCGAGGCCCGGGTTCAGGGCCGCGCCGCCGGTGTAGGGCGGGCCGTTGAAGTCGATATACTTGGTCCGCGCCGCGGTCGGCACAAGGTTGTGCACCTTGCGCTCCTCACGGTCGTAGCGCAGGGCCAGCGAGCCTTCGAGGCCAGGCGTGATGTCGTAGGCCAACTGGCCGAACACGGCGGCCACGTCGCTCTTGAAGTCGTCCCAATAGAGCTGCTCGGTCGAATAGGCCGAGGACGAGGGCACGTAGAGGGCGCGCGGAACCTCGCCGCCGCCGTCCAGGCCCGTGGCCACGCCCACCTCGCGGTCGATGCGCAGGGCGTAGGCGCCGACCATCCAGCGCAGCGGCTGGTCCGAGCGCGAGGTCAGGCGCAGCTCGCCCGAGACGTCGCTCTGGTCGCGCTTCTGGTACTGGTAGCCGTCGCAGGCGGTCGGCGTGTAGGGGCCGAAGAACGAGCCCGCCGCGGTCGGCGCCAGGTACTGCGGCGCGGGCAGGGTGATCCCCTTGGCGGTCAGGTTGGCGATCGAGGCGGCGCAGGCGGCGCTGGCGTTGAAGAAGCCGAACGAGGCCGAGGTCCCATCGGCGACCAGGTCGTTGTCGATGTCTGAATAGAGCGTCCAGGCCGTCAGGGTGGCGAAGCCGAGGTCGCGCTCCAGCTTGGCCGAGACCTCCAGCGCCTGCTGCTCGTTGGTGTGCGGCACGTTGTTCTGGAAGGCGAAGCGGTGGTCGTTGACGTCCTCGTAATAGGAGGGCGTGGCCAGCACCGAGGCGAAGGAGGGCAAGGCGAAGACGGCGTTGTAGGCGATCGAGCCGGCGGTGACCTCGCCGTAGCGGGCCTTGAGATCGAGCTTGGTCTTCTCGTCCAGCCGCGCCACCAGGCGGCCGTTCAGATTGTAGCCTTCGAAGCGGTCGACCGAGCCGCCGCCGAAATCGCTGCCCCAGAAGCCGTCTGTCTTGCGGAAGTCGGCCGACAGGCTGCCCGAGATCCGTTCGCTCAAGGGCCCGGCCACGCGGATGTCGCCGGAAAAGCTGTCGCGGTTGCCGACGCTGATCTTGCCCGCGCCCTCGAAGGTCTCTCCCGGTTCGACGGTCGAGACGATGATCGCCCCGGCGGCGGCGTTGCGGCCGTAGACCGCGCCTTGCGGGCCCTTCACCACCTCGATCTGGCGCAGGTCGGAGAACTCGCGGTTGAAGGCGGCCGGGTTGGCCATCTGCACGCCGTCGACGACGAAGGCGAACGAGGCCTGGGCGTCGCGGGCGCCGTTGACGCCGCGGATGTTGACCTGGGCGTCGCCCTGTTCGGCGGCCTGCACTAGGCTGACGCCCGGGGTCAGGGCCACGAAGTCGGCGGCGCGGGCGACGCCGGCGGCTTCCAGCGTCGTCTGGCTCAGCGCCGAGACGGCGGCGGGCACGTCGCGCAGGTTCTCGGCCCGCTGGCGGGCGGTGACCATCACCTCGTCGACGGCGGTGGGCGTTTCCTGCGCCGAGACGACGCCGGCCCAGGCCAGTGCCAGCAGCGAAGCGCCCATCAGGGCTGTGGTTCTTTGGGTGTTCATCGATCAGGCTCCCCTCCAGTGATCGGGGGTGAGCTTGCGCCGCATACCGATGTTCGCCGCGCGGTCGCGCGCGCTCCCCGCCTGTCGGGCGCCGGGGGCGGGGCGCTGGCTTCGCGGGCGCCGCCGCGCATCCTCGCGCGCCATGCCTGCCCGCCTCGCGGGCGTCGAGGAGACCGCGCCATGACCGCCCGCATCGAGATCGTCGAGGTGTCGCCCCGCGACGGCCTGCAGAACGAAAAGACGATGGTCTCGGCCGGCGACAAGGCCGCCCTGGTGCTGAAGGCCGTCGAGGCCGGCGCCCGGCGCGTCGAGGCGGTCAGCTTCGTCAATCCGCGCGCGGTGCCGCAGATGGCCGACGCCGACGAGGTGATGGCCCGGCTACGCGGCCAACAGGACCTGCGGGCGCGCGGCGTGTCGCTGATCGGCCTCGTCCTGAACCGTCGCGGCCTGGACCGCGCCATCGCCGCCGACGTCGACGAGGTCAATTTCGTGGTCGTGGCCAGCGAGACCTTCAACGCCCGCAACCAGGGCGTCCCGGTTTCCGAGACCCTGCGGCAGATTTCGGAGGCGCCGCAGGTCGCGCGCCAGGCCGGGCTGAAGCTGGGCGTCACCATCGCCGCGGCCTTCGGCTGTCCGTTCGAGGGCGAGGTGGCGGTCGAGCAGGTGGCGCGCATCGCCGCCGAACTGGCCGACTACGGCGTCACCGAGCTCACCCTGGCCGACACCATCGGCGTGGGCGACCCCTTGGCGGTCGAGACCCGCTTCACCGCCGTGCGCGCCGTCGCGCCGGACGCGGTGCTGCGGGCCCACTTCCACAACACCCGCAACACGGGCCTGGCCAACGCCTTCGCCGCCTGGCGCGCGGGCGTGGCCAGCCTGGACGCCTCGATCGGGGGCATCGGCGGCTGCCCCTTCGCCCCGGCCGCGACCGGCAACGTGCCGACCGAAGACCTGGCCTACATGTTCGCGCGGATGGGGGTGACGACCGGGCTGGACCTGCCGTCGCTGATCGACGCGGCCGGTTGGCTCAAGGGCGTGCTGGGCGCGCCGGCGCTGCCGGGCATGGTCTCGAAGGCCGGAGGATTTCCGCAGCCCTGATCCTCCCCCTGAAGGGGGAGGTGGCCCGAAGGGCCGAAGGGGGGAAGTGTTCAATGACGAGGGGCAGCCGCCGGCTCACCAGCGACTGCCCCCTCCGTCGGCTTCGCCGACACCTCCCCCTTCAGGGGGAGGATCTTTGGATCAATACTTGAGCCCCACCGCGACGTTCGCGCCGTCGGCGCCGACGTCGACCGCCGAGTCCTCGAACTTCGGCGGGCCGAACCTCGCCTTGGGATCGCGCGACAGGCCCACGCCGTCGGCGGGCAGGCCCAGGGCGGTCTTCTTCATCACCCCGTCGCCGTCCTGGTCGTGGAAGGCCAGGAACGACCAGCGGCCGGCCGGCAGGCTGGCGAACTTCGCGCTCACCCCGCCCGAGGCGGCCGGGACCTTCACGTTGTAGGGGCAGGTCTTCAGGAACGTGGCCTTGTCGCAGGCCGACACCACGACCTGGCCCTTGGTGTTCTGGAGTCCCGAAACCTTGACCTCCACGGAGGCCGCCTGGGCGGCCCCCGTGACGGCCAGCGCGGCGACGAGGATGAGGATGCTCGGTCTCATGCGCGTCGCTCCCGCTATTCGGCCGCGGCCGGCGCGGAGCCGCCGTGGCGCTGTTTCAGGGCCTCGGCCCGCACCCGCTCGCCGTCGACCAGAGGCACGGTCTTGAGCAGGAAGTCCTTGGCCTCCGCAGGGTTGGCGCGGTCGGGCGAGGGGATCACCATCGCCCGCTTGCCCTGGATGTCGCGCTCCATGGCGTCGACGTCCAGCGCCCAGCCCTTCTCGATCAGTTCGCGGCGCTTGTTGCGCCAGGCCACCATGATGCCGTCCGACTTCACGCTGACTTCCTCGTGCAGGTAGACGGGCAGCAGCTCGGGGCAGACCTTCTCCATGATCACGCGGTCCTGTTCGAAGATGCGCAGGGTGCGGCGGCGGCTGTCGCCGTCCCAGATCTTCTGGGTCAGGAAGTTGCGGGCCATGATCCAGCGGGTGATCGTGGTGGTCTCGTCGATCGGCGTGTTGACGTCGAAGATCACCGTCGACCAGGTCGGCGTCGGGCGGATCTGGATGCGCACGTGGGCGCCCGAGACGTGGAAGCCGTTACGGACAGTGACCATGCTGCGCTTGGCCTTGCGGAAGAACTTCCACATGCCCTTGTACTCGGGCGGCACGAACTTCAGCTCGGCATAGGCCGAGTACTCGTCCTGCTCGAGGGTGAACTCGTGCACCTGCGGCGCTTCCTTGTCGCCGAAGCTGGGGTGGACGAAGGCCGCGTGCGAGGGGTCGATGCCGTTCTCGGTGATGCGGGCGTAGTTGGCCTTCCACTCGTAGGTGCCGCGGATGCAGCGCCAGGCCGGGTCCTCGAACTCGGGGAAGGGCGGCAGGGGCGGGCGCTCGGCCTCGGGCAGGTCGCCCATGAACACCCAGATCATCCCGTACTTTTCCTGCACGGGATAGGAGTCGACCTTGGCGCGCGGCGGGATCTTCACGCCGGGCTCCTGCGACGGGATCTTCACGCACTTGCCGCCGCCGTTGAAGCGCCAGCCGTGATAGGGGCACTCGATGGCGTCGTCGACGACCATGCCGCTGCCCAGCGACGCGCCGCGGTGGATGCAGACGTCCGACAGGCAGCTGACCTTGCCCTTGGAGTCGCGGAACACCACGAACTCCAGGCCCAGCATCTTCACCCGCTTGTGGCCGCCATTGGGAATCTCGTCGCTGTACTCGGCGACGTACCACTGGTTCTTGATCATGGCGCCTTCTCCGGCTGCGGGGCGGCGGGGGCCGCCAGACCGCGAAGAATGAGATTGGGTATCTTGGTGTCGTCCCAGTCGTCGAGATCGACGCCGTCACGCAGGACGACCAGCTTCTGCGAGGGCACGATCCAGAGGCGGCGTTTGCCCCAGCCGTCCAGGAAGATGGCGTCCTCGGCGGCGATCGGCTCGGCCGACACGCTGGCCTTGTCGGGGCGCTCGGGCGAGTAGATGCGGTTCTTGGCGAACGGCCGGCCGCGCCAGATCTGGAAGCCGTAGCCCGGATTGGCCTTGCCCGGCGCGCTCATGGCCGCGACGTACTCGGCGGGCAGCACCTGCTTGCCTTCGAACGAACCGCCGTTGGCCAGCATGATGCCGATGCGCATCCAGTCCTGGACCTGCGAGATCATGCAGCAGTCGCCGTGCGACAGGCCGCCTTCCTTGGCCAGCCACAGCGAGCCGTCATGCATGCCCAGCGGCTGGAACAGCTTTTCCGACATGTAGTCGGCGAAGGTCTTGCCCGTGGCCCGCTCGACGATGACGCTCAGCGCCACCGGGTCGGGGTTGTGGTGGCCGAACACCGTGCCCGGCGGATGCACCGCCTTCAGGGCCAGGTTGTCCTTGGCCAGGTCCGGCGACAGGAAGGTGCGGATGGTGCTGGACCACGGTGCGTAGGAATAGTCAGGCGGCTCCAGCCCCGACGACATCTGCAGGAGGTCGCGGATGGTGATCTTCGAGCGCTCGTCGTTCTTCCACTCGGTGATGAAGTCGGCGGCCGGCTGGTCGACCGACTTGATCTTGCCGTCGGCGATGGCCGCGCCGATCAGCATGCCGGTCATGGTCTTGGTGAAGGAGTGGGCCTTCATCACGGTGTTGGGGCCCACGCCGTTCCAGTAGCGCTCGTAGACGATGGCGCCGTCCTTGACGACGATCAGGGCGTCGGACTTGCGCTCGCCCGCGTACTCGGAGGCGGCCTCCAGGGCGGCGGGATCGATCCCGGCCGCTTCCGGCGTCGTCGTCGGCAGGGCCGCGGCGGGCGCGCCCTTCACGACGGCGACCGGCTTGTACCAGTCGATCGGCGGCTCCAGCGGATTGACGGTCAGGGCGCGGAAATAGCGGTTCCAGTACAGCGGGGCGGTCGCATAGGTCGCCGCGCCCGCCAGGACGACGGCGCCGAGACCGATCAGCAGGATCTTGCGCTTCTTCACCTCAGGCGACCTTTGCTTCGACGATCGAGGTCACGCCGAACGGGATGTCGAGCTTGACGCTGGCGACCAGCTCGCCGCTGTCCAGCGCGATCTTGGCCAGTTGGCCCGAGAAGAAGTCGCCGGCCCAGAAGTGCGCGCCGTCGTCGGTGACGCGCAGGAACGACCAGCCCCGGCCTTCCGGCACGGCGTAGGTGCGCAGCACCGAACCGTCCTGGGCCACGCGGCGCACCTCGTTGCCGCAACTGACCAGCACGTCGTCGTTCGGCGTGGCGGCGATGCCGAACACCATGCCCGGCGGATCGGTGCGCACATAGAGCGGGGAAAGCTGGGCGTCGGCCTCGATGTCGTATCGATAGACGGTGTGGCCGGTCTCGGAGACATAGGCCACGGTCTTGCCGTCCGACAGCACGGTCAGGTGAGTGACGCCCAGGAAGCCCATGACGCCGCCATGATACTCGGGGCGATAGAAGCGCGTCACGCGGCCGTCGGCGTCGAAGCGCACCAGGCGGCCCTCTCCGGTGAACGGCGGGGCCTGGCCCGACAGATGCTCGCCGGCCAGGGCGCCGCCGTCGGGCAGGAACACCATAGAGCCCAGGCCCCGGCCGGGGAGAAGCGAGGCCTGGCCGGGCACGCGAAGCCCTTCGGCGTCGATGCGGGTGACGTTGCGGGCGAAGGGGTCCAGCGCGTTGAGCTCGCCGGTGCGGGGATTCACCGCCAAGCCCGAGACCATGCCGAAATCGCCCGTATGCAAGGCCGCCCTGATCTGCAGGTCGGGGCCCAGGAGGAGGATCCTGGAAAGCCCGAGCTTCAGCTTGTCGTCGGTGACCATCGTCGCGGCCACCCAGAGGTCGCCCGCCTGGGGTTTGACGGGGAGGGAAAGGGGGTCGCCGAACATCAAGGTCTCCGTGCGGTCAGGCCCGCGCTTGGCGGGATGCTCGGAGGTTTTCAAAAAGGGACCGACCGGTCAATTTTCTAGTCGGCGCTATCCGCCTGACGAGAAACAGCCGCATCGACGCCGGTCTGGTAGCGGCCCATCACGTGGTCCAGCATGCCTACGACACGCTCCCAGGCCAAGTCGTCATGCAGGTCGAAACCGAAGAAATTCGGCTCGAACTTGGCCCGCATGCCCACATAGGACACGGCCGACAGCATGGTCATGGCGATGGCCAGCAGTTCCTTGTCCTCGCTGCGCTGGCCGATGAACAGGCGCTCGTACTCTTCCCAGATGCGGATGCGCACGGCGGTGACGGCGTCGCGCAGTTCCGGCGGTCCGGCGAATTCGCCCGCCATGATCGTGGCCACGGCCGGGTGGGCGCGCAGCGACGAGGCGTAGGTGCGCACCAGCATCCGCAGGCGCTCCATCGGCGGGCGCTGGTGGAAGGTCTCCAGCGGCTCGTCCAGCATGTCGGAGAGGCGAGGCCAGATGCCGGTGCGACGCACCCAGGCGTCGGCGACGCCGCCCAGGCCGCCGAAATAGTCATATATTTGTTTCTTGCCGACGCCGGCTTCCTTGATTAGGGCGTTCACACCCGCGTCGTGGACGCTTCCGCGCTCCATAAGACGCCCGAACGCCTCTACGATCGCTGCTTCGGTGGCGATCCGGCGCGATTGCCGAGGCTTGGTTGCGGGCGCTACGTCTGTCAGCATGGCGGGACTTTCCTGAACTCCTATCCGATGGACGGACAAACGCTTTATCGCAAGACCTGTATTGGTCCGGCTCCATCATCTTGACCGTCGGGGAACAGTCGCGGGGAACGCGGCGGGGTGTGGTCAAGATTTGAAGAGGGGAGTCATGACCAAGTCGGCAATGAGTATCTATGGCGCGAGCGCGAGCGCTCTTACGCTTCTGATTTGTTCGGGGCAAGCCCTCGCGCAAACGACAACTTCAGATGATATGACGGTGATTGGGGAGATCACCGTAACGGCACGTAATAAGTCTGAATCTCTGCAGGACGTTCCGATCACCATCAACGCCGTGTCGGCCGAGACGATCGAACGCCGTAATATTTCCGACATCAGCCGTGTGGCGCAATCGACCGCCGGTCTGACTTTTGACCAGGGCCTGACGCCCAGCGACACGCGCCCGGCCATTCGCGGCGTGCAAGCCGTGCGCGGTCGTCCGAACGTGGCCATCCTGGTGGATGGGGTCGACACGTCGTCGGAAGCCTTCGCCACCGCCGGCGGCGGCGCCCTGGCCTCCCTGCGCTTCGTCGACGCCGAGCGCATCGAGATCGTGAAGGGTCCGCAGAGCGTGCTCTACGGTCGTTCGGCCTTCTCGGGCGCGATCAACTACATCTCCAAGCGTCCGAACCTCGGCGAATTCGAGGGCAAGCTCAGCGTGGAAGCCGGCGATTTCGGCCTGAAGGAGGGCAAGGTCTCGGTTTCGGTCCCGCTGGTGCAGGACAAGCTGGCGATCAACCTGAACGCCGGGGCCTGGGAAAACGACGGCCAGTACCTCAACAGCGTCAGCGGCAAGCGCGTCGGCGGCGGTGAAGCCAAGGGCGCGGCCTTCAGCGTGCTGATGAAGCCGACCGAGAAGCTGACCGTCTTCGCCCGGGTGCAGAGCTCGCACGAAGAATACGACCAGATGGCCCGAGCCTACATCACGGCGGTCAATCCGCTGACCGGCACGGCCAACACCGCCAATCTCGGCGTCGCGGTCACCGATCCCAGCAACAATCGCCCCGGCTTCACGGTCAAGGGCGACCTCAGCGACGCCGCGGTGGTCAAGAGCCAGACCATCGCCTACTCGCTGGATCCGCGCACGGGCAAGGACTTTACGGGCACGGTCACCGATGCGACCCGCGCCTCGTTCGAGGTCAACTACGAAAGCGATTGGGGCACCTTCACCTCGCTGACCGGCATCACCCGCGGCGAGACCACCCAGGTCCAGGACTTCGACAACTCCAACAACAGCCTCAGCGGCAATGTCCTGCCGCTCTATGCGGGCATGGCGCCGTTCTACGGCTCGCTCTACCAGTACCTGGGCTTCCTGCGCGCCTACGGCCTGAACTACTCGACCGTGGCGCCGACCGGCGGCCTGCCGGCCATCGGCTTCTCGGTTATGCTGGACGACGACTTCGACACCAAGCAGCAGAGCCAGACGCTGCGCTGGAGCAAGGACTTCGGCAAGCTGCGGACCTCGTTGGAAGGCCTGTACTTCCATGAGACCGCCAGCCAGATCAACAAGGACCAGTTCTGGATGCGTGAGGGTTCCGATCCTCGCCTGACCATCCTGACGGCGCTCTTCATGGGCGGCGGCGCGACGGCGAGCGGGGCCTTCCAGGCGCCGACCACGACCGCGAAGGCCACGGCGGACTATCCGCTGAAGATCTCGCGCGAGACGGACTCGCTGTCCTGGGCCGGCAGCGTCGAATACGACGTCACCGACGCCCTGACCCTGCGCTTCGACGGTCGCTACATCGAGGAACGCGTCGCCTATCGCGGCAGCCCGTACCAGCCGATGTACTACCGCCTGTTCGGCGTGCAGCTGGTCTGTCTGCAACAGCTGGGTTGCGCCGCCGGTCCGGCCGGCACCGTCGCCGCTCGCAACGCCCAACTGGCCAAGACCACCCAGATCGACAAGAAGACCGTCCGCGCGGACGCCTTCACGCCGAACTTCGTGGCCAACTACAAGATCACCTCGCGCAACTCGGTCTACGCGTCGTACGGCGAAGGCTTCAAGCCGGGCGGCGTCGACACCACCGGCACCAGCGGCAGCGTCGACTCGACCTTCAAGCCGGAGAAGCTGCAAAGCTTCGAAATCGGCTCGAAGAACGTGTTCCTCGGCGGCGACCTGGTCCTGAACGGGGCGATCTTCTTCAACCGCTACAAGAACCAGCAGATCGGCACCACCAAGGTGCTCGGCGGGACCTCGGTTCCGTCGGTCGAGAACGCCGGTGAAAGCGAAAGCAAGGGCATCGACCTGACCAGCGACTGGCGGGCTGCGCACTGGCTGACGCTGAGCGGCAACTACACCTACACCGACGCCGAGTTCACCGACTACAAGGTCCCGACCCCCGGTTACTTCGACCGGATCGAGTCCACTGGCGGCGACTACACCGGCAAGGCCGTTCCGCTGACGCCCAAGCACAGCTTGAACGTCTCGGCCCTGGTCACCGGCGAGCTGCCGAAGATGTCGAACTGGTCGTGGACCGCCGAACTGTCGGGCCGCTACCAGTCCAAGCGCTACATGACCCAGAACAACCTGACCTGGCTGCCGAGCTACTTCGTCTCGGATCTGCGGGCCGGGATCACCGATGGGTCGTGGGGCATCGACGTGGCCGTGACCAACCTGTTCGACGACGACACCCCGAAGAACGCCATCGCGGCGACCGACTTCGGCTTCTTCGACCTGAACAACAACACTCCGCCGCGCTCCTACGTGGTTTCTCTGCCCGAGAAGCGCGCCGCCTCGATCCGCATCAGCAAGACCTTCTGATCTTTCTGAACGCGTGACCTTCAAGGCCCGGCGCCCCTGCGCGCCGGGCCTTTTCCTTGCCCCCAAAGTTTTCTGGAGTTCCCGATGGCAGCGCCCAAGAACCCCGAGCGGTTCGGCATATTGGCGATCGAGCCTGGCGTGCGCGCCGGCCACATGTGGACCGCGCTCTATGCCGCCTTCGTCAATATCGGCCTGGCCACGACGGTCGCGGTGATGACGCCCTACGTGCTGAGCGCCAATCTCGGCGTGCCGCTGGATCGCCAGGGCTCGGTCCTGGGGATCCTGAACCTCGTCAACGAGGTGGCGCTGCTGTTCGTGTTCGGCCTGGCCGGGGCCCTGGCCGACCGGGTGGGCCGCCGCGCGGTCTACGCCATCGGCTTCCTGGCCACGGCGGCCGGCTACCTGCTGTTCCCGCTGGCCACCAATATCTGGGACCTGTCGCTCTACAAGGTGGTCTACGCCATCGGCATCGGGGCCACGACCGGCATGCTGTCGACCATCCTGGCCGACTATGTGAAGGCCCGCGACCGGGGCAAGATCGTCGCCCTGTCGGGCATCCTCAACGGGCTGGGCGTGGTTATTCTTGCCTTGGCCATCGGCAAGCTGCCGGCCGTGTTCGTCGGCCAGGGCATGGACGAAAAGACCGCCGGCCAGGCCGCGCTGGCCATCGCCGCGGCCCTCTGCCTGGTCTCCGCCGCCGTGATGTGGCTGGGGCTCAAGCCGGGCGCGGCGGCCCGCACCGTGGAGCGGCCCAAGCTGTCGGCACAGCTGGGCGTGGGCGTCGCGGCCGCGAAGTCCAATCCGCGCATTGTCCTGGCCTATGCCTCGGCCTTCGTGGCGCGGGGCGATCTCGCCATCGTCGGCGCCTACGCCATCGCCTGGGGCAAGAAGGCGGCGCTGGAGAACGGCGCTAGCCTGGCCGACGCCCTCGACCAGGGCCGCATCCCGTTCATCGTCGCCCAGTCGGCGGCGCTGCTTTGGCCGGTGGTCATCGCCCTGATGATCGACAAGGCCCACCGCCTGACGGCCCTGGCGGCCTGCATGCTGCTGGGCGCGGTCGGCTACCTGGCGACGATGTTCATCGACGACCCGCTCAGCAAGGCGGCCCTGCCGCTGTTCGTGCTGCTGGGCGTTGGCCAGATCAGCGCCTTCATCGGCTCCCAGGCCCTGATCGGCAAGGAAGCGCCGGAAGAGGGCAGGGGCGCCGTGATCGGCTTCTTCAACCTGTGCGGCGCCTTCGGCATCCTGGTGCTGGGCACCCTGGGCGGCGTGCTGTTCGACGTGATCAGCCCGGCCTCGCCGTTCGTGCTGGTCGGCATCCTCAACGCGGCGGTCGGTTTCGGCTGCATCTATCTGCGGCTGAAGGAGGCCAAGAGCCCTGTGGGGCAGGAGGCCTAGGAGGCCTTCTTGGTCCTGGCGGAGGCGGCTTTCTTCGGAGCCGCCTTCTTCGCCGGCGTCTTGGCGGCCGGGGCCTTGCCGCCCAGGCTCCTGCGCAGGGCTTCCATCAGGTCGACGACGTTGGTGTCGTCGACCGGCGCGGCGGTCACCTTGGTCTTGCCGCCCTTCTCCTTGCGCTTGATGAGGTCGCGCAGCGCCTCCTCGTAGCGGTCCTTGAAGTCCTTGGGCTCGAAGGGGCCGTCCTGCTGCTCAATGATCTTGCGGGCGATGGCGATCATCGACGGATCGGCCTTCTTGGCCGGGATGTCGTCGAACAGGTCGGCCGGATCGCGCACCTCGTCGAACGATCGCAGCGAGTAGGCCACCAGCCCCTTGCCGCGCGGCTCGATGGCCAAAAGGCGCTCGCGGGTGTGCATGACGACGCGGCCCAGCGCGATGCGCCGGGCGCCGGCCATGGCGTCGCGGATCACGCTATAGGCCTCGACCGCCAGCTTGCCGTCGGGGACCAGGAAATAGGGATTGTCCCAGTAGAGGCGGTCGATGTCGGCCACGTCGACGAAGCGCTCTATGTCGATGGTGCGGGTGCTTTCCAGCCGCACGCTCTCGATCTCTTCCGGCGTGACGATCACGTAGCGGTCCTTCTCGACCTCGTAGCCCTTGACGAGGTCCGAGCGCTCGACCGGCCCCAGGTCGGGATCGGTCGCCACCATCCGGATGCGGTTGTGGGTCTTGGGGTGCAGCAGGTTGAAGCGCACCTCGCCGCCGGGGTTGGTGGCGGTGTAGAGCGCCACCGGGCAGGTGACGAGCGAGAGCCGCAGATGGCCCTGCCATGTGGGACGCGGGGCCATCTGCGTGTCGCTCCTACTTCTTGGCGCCCACCAGCGCCTTCTTCATCGTGGTCACCGCGGGCTCGTCAGGCGTCTCGGTATTGGCCGCCTGGACCGTGGGATCGCCCTTCAGCGCCGCCACGAAGTCGTCGCGCCAGGCGGTCACGTCCTGGCGGGTGACGTTGTCCATCAGGTCTTCCCAGCGGCGCTTGCGCTCGGCCTCGTCCATGGCCAGCGCCCGGCTCAGCGCGTCCGAGATCTCCTCGGGGCTGTTGGGGTTGATGATCAGCGCTTCCTTCATCTGTCGCGCGGCGCCGGCGAAGCGCGACAGGATCAGCACGCCCGGATCCTCGGGGTTCTGCGAGGCCACGTACTCCTTGGCCACCAGGTTCATGCCGTCGCGCAGGGGCGTGACCAGCGCCGCCTTGGCCGCGCGATAGACCCCGGCCAGCTCGTCGCGCCGGTAGGAGCGGTTGAGATAGCGGATCGGCGTGAAGTCCATCTCGGCATAGGCGCCGTTGATCCGGCCGATCAGGCCGTCCAGGCGATGGCGGATGTCCTGGTAGGCCTCGACCTCGTCGCGCGACAGCGGGGCGATCTGCAGCAGCATCACCTCGCGCCGCGCCTCCTCGTGATCGTGCAGGAAGCGCTCGAAGCCGAGCAGCCGCTCTTCCAGGCCCTTGGAATAGTCCAGGCGGTCTACGCCCACGACCATCTTGCGGAACACGCTGTGGGCCGCCATCCGGTCATAGACCCGCATGGCCCGCGGGCTCTTGGTGATGCGGGCGAAGTCCTCGGCGTCGATGCCGATCGGGAAGGCCCCGGCCTCGGTGATCTGGCCGAAGGCGCGCAGGCGGCCGTCCTCGGTCTTCTCGCCGCCGACCTCGTTGAGCACGTAGCCCTCGAAGGCCTGCAGGTTCTCCTCGGTCTGGAAGCCGATGACGTCATAGTGGAACATCGCCTCCACCAGCGGCCGGTGGCGGGGCAGGGTGACAACCAGCTGGTGGGCGGGCCAGGGGATGTGCAGGAAGAAGCCGATGCGGTTGGTCACGCCCAGCCGCCTCAGCTCCCGCGCCATCGGGATCAGGTGATAGTCGTGCACCCAGATGATGTCGTCCGGCTCGATCAGCGGGCGCAGGGTCTCGGCGAAGCGCTTGTTGACCCGGTCGTAGCCCTCGCCGAACGAGCGGTCGTAGGCCGTCAGGTCGACGCGGTAGTGGAACAGCGGCCACAGCGTCTTGTTGGCGTAGCCGTTGTAGTACTCCTGGTAGTCGCCTTCCTCGAGGTCGACCGTGGCCACCGTCACGCCCTCGACGCGCTGCATGTTCAGCTGGCCGGTGAACTCGGGCGTGGTCTTGCCGCTCCAGCCGAACCAGATGCCTGAATATTCGCGCAGGGCCGCGGCCAGGGCCATGGCCAGGCCGCCGACGCTTTCCTCGCCCTTGCCGGACGGCGGGTTGACGCGGTTCGAAACGACGATCAGGCGGCTCATCGCGCGACCTCGCTTTCGGCAATCGACCTGGCGGCGGCGTCCAGCCAGGCGTGAACGGCCTCTGGACCGTCGAGGCGATAGCTCGCCGCGCTCGGCCGCTCGGGGCCCACCAGCACGCCGTAGCCGCCCAGGCGTCGGGCGGCCTCGAAGCCGTCCTCGTCGGTCAAATCATCGCCGATGAAGATCGGCAGCGCGCCGTCGAAGGCCGGTTCGCGCAGCAGGGCGGCGACCGAAGAGCCCTTGTCCTGGCCGGGCGTGCGCAGTTCGGCGACCATGTCGCCCAGTTGCAGGACGAGGCCGGTCTGGCGCTTCAGGCGCTCGGCGGCCTCGATCACCGCGTCGGCGGCCGACGGGGTGTTGCGATAGTGCAGGCCGACGCTGAGGTGCTTGTCCTCGAAGATCAGGCCGCGATCGCAGCGGGCCAGATCGGCCAGCACGTCGCGCGCTTCGGCCAGGCCCTCGTGGGGCTGGGCGCGGAACACGCCCTCGGGGGTGCGACGCTCCAGGCCGTGGACGCCGGCCATGTAGGCCAGGGCGCCGTCGCCCAGGATGCGGGTAAGGTCGTCCAGCGAACGGCCGCTGATCACGGCCACGCGGTCGTTGAAGGCTTCGCGCAGGCGCGCGATCAGCGCCGCGCGCGCGGCGTCGGGGCCGACGTCGTCGGGACGCGGCATGATGGGCGCGAGCGTACCGTCGAGGTCGAGGAACAGCGCGCAGTTGGCAGGAATACTGGTGGGCGGCGGCGGAAGATCCGACGACGCAAGCCGAGCGGCAGACCCGTACGTGGTCATGCAGTTAGGCCCCTTTCACTATGGAACTCAGCCGTCAAAAACGCCCCGGGGCCCGGTTCGATCCCCCCGACACAGCGATCGGGGGGTCACGTTTGACTGACCAAAACGTGAGGCCGAAGGGGTTGACCCAGCTTCAGCGTACCGAAGTCCAGGGCCTGCTGAGCAGCGCCGCGCAGTTGATCAGACCTACCAACGAATAGGTCTGCGGGTAGTTGCCCCAAAGCTCGCCGTCCTCGAAACCGATGTCCTCCGAGAGCAGGCCCGCTGAGGTGCGGCGGTCGAGCATTTCCTGGAACAGGGACCGGGCTTCCTCGACCCGGCCTTCGAGATAGAGCGCCTCGACCAGCCAGAAGGTGCAGATGTTGAAGGCCGTCTGCGGCGTGCCGAAGTCGTCGGGCAGGGCGTAGCGCAGCAGGTAGCTGCCCTTGCGCAGGCCCGCCTCGATGGCCGCCACGGTGGCCTTGTTGCGCGGGTCGTCGGCGGCGATGAAGCGCAGGTCCACCAGCTGCAGCAGGCTGGCGTCCAACTCCTCGCCGCCGAAGGTGGCCGCGAACCGGCCCAGGGCCTCGTTCCAGGCGCGGGTGTCGATCGCCTCGCGCACCTTGGCCGCGCGGTCGTTCCAGAACTTGGCGCGGTCGGTAAGGCCCAGCTTCTCGGCGACGTTGCCCAGGCGGTCGCAGGCGGCCCAGCACATCACCGACGAATAGGTGTGCACATTGGCCCGGCCGCGGAACTCCCACAGGCTGGCGTCGGGCTGGTCGTGCAGCTGGAAGGCCCGCTCGCCCACCGGCTCCAGCGCCTTGAAGTCCTCGATGGTGCCCGGTCGCAGCAGCCGCTCGTCGAAGAAGGCCTGGGTCGAGGACAGGATGATCTGGCCGTAGACGTCGTGCTGCTGGTGCTCGAAGGCCTGGTTGCCGATCCGCACCGGCCCCATGCCGCGATAGCCGGGCAGGTCAGGGGCGAAGCGCTCGATCAGCGCCGGCTCGTAGCCGACCCCGAAAAGCGGCTGGATGTGGCCGCCGGCCGCCCGGTCGACGATGTTGCGCAGGTAGGCGAGGTAGTTCTCCAGGATGTCGGCCGCGCCCAGCCGGTTCAGGGCCTGGACCACGTAATAGGCGTCGCGCAGCCAGCAGTAGCGGTAGTCCCAGTTGCGGCCGCTGTTGGCGTGCTCGGGGATCGAGGTGGTCATCGCCGCCACGATCGCCCCGGTCTCCTCGTGCATGCAGAGCTTCAGGGTGATGGCCGCGCGGATCACCGCCGACTGCCAGTCCAGGGGCACGGCCAGGCCCCGCACCCAGTTCAGCCAGTAGTCCTCGGTCTGTTGCAGCATCCGCGCGCAGGTGGCGCCGACGTCGGCGTCGAAGCCCTCGTCGGCCCCGAGGAACATCGCCAGGGTCCGCTCCACCCGGAAGGTGCGCTCTTCCAGGATGTGCGAGACCGGGCAGTCCGTGGTCAGCCGCAGCGTCATGTCCGAGCACAGGTAGCGGATGTGGTTGGAGCCGTTGGTGTGCTCGGCCAGGCGTCCGCCCCAGTTGGCGGTCGGGCGCAGGCGGATGGTGGCGCGGCACACCCCGCTGATCGGCCTCACCAGGCGGATGAAGGCGGTGGGGCGATAGATCCGGCCGAACTGCTGGAAGCGCGGCGCGAAGTCGATGATCTCCAGGCTCGCCCCGTCGGCGTCGGTGACCACGGTGCGCAGGATCGGGGTGTTGCGCAGATAGGCCTGCTCGACCTTGACCGCCCCGTCGACGACCACGTCCCACAGGCCCTTGCCGCCCTCGAACGGCGGCTCCAGCCCGCCCAGCAGGGTGCTGAACACCGGGTCGGAGTCGATGCGTGGCATGCACCCCCATACGAAGCGGCCGTCGCGGTCGATGAGGGCGCTGACCGAGCAGTTGCCGATCGGAAACAGGTCGAGGTTCTGGGGCATGGTCTTTGTTCTTGTTACGCTTTTGGGGAAATCAGCAGCGGGTCAGGATCGGCACGGTCGAGCGCCGTCCACCCTGGACGGTGACGTGTCGGCCGACATGTTCGAAGGCCAGGTCGGTGAGCCGGTCGCCCACTCCCAGGTTCTCGATCGACAGGCTGTCGATGCCGATCGGCAGGCGAGGCTCCTGGATCCGGATCTCGCCGGCCCACCCGTCGACGGTGATGCCCAGGCAGGCTTGCAGCATCATGAAGGCCGAGCCGGCGGCCCAGGCCTGGGGCAGGCAGGCCACCGGATAGGCGACCGGCGGCTCGCCCGGCTGGCGGGGGAAGCCGCAGAACAGCTCCGGCAGGCGCATCTCGTAGTGGGCGGCGGTTTCGAACAGGCCCGAGGTCATGCGCACCACCCCGTCGCGGTGGCCGTAGCGGGCCAGGCCCATGGCGCAGATGGCCGTGTCGTGCGGCCAGACCGAGCCGTTGTGATAGCTCATCGGATTGAAGCGCGGCTCGCCCTCGGCCAGGGTCCGCACGCCAAAGCCGTTGTTGAACGCCGCCGACAGCAGGGTGTCGGCCACCTTGGCCGCGCGCTCGGGCGAGGGCAGGCCGCAGAATAGCAGGTGGCCCGGATTGGAGCCGCGCACGCGGCAGGGCTTGCCGTGACCGTCGACGGCCATGGCGTAGAACCCTTTGTCCTCCATCCAGAACCGCTCCTCGACCATGGTCCGCAGATGCTCGGCCTTGGCGCTCCAGCGCTCGGCGTCGGCGGTCTCGCCCCGGCGACGGGCCAGGTCGGCCATGCCCTTGAAGGCGGCGAAGGCGTAGCCCTGCACCTCGACCACGGCGATCGGCCCGTCGGGGAACTTGCCGTCGGCATGGAAGACGCTGTCCTCGCTGTCCTTCCAGTTCTGGTTGGAGAGGCCGGTGTCGGCGCCGCGGGCGTAGTCGATCAGGCCGTCGCCGTCGCTGTCGCCGAACTGCTCGATCCAGGCCACGGCCGCCCGCAGGGCGTCCCACAGCCCGTCGATGAAGGCCAGGTCGCCGGTCCGCTCGGCATAGGCGCAGGCCAGGGCCACGAACAGCGGCGTGGTGTCGACCCCGCCGTAGTAGCGGCCGAAGGGCAGCTCGCCGAGCCTCGTCATCTCGCCCTTGCGGGTCTCGTGCATGATCTTGCCCGGCGCGCTGTCGCGGAAGGCGCTGACCTCCTCGGCCTGGTGCTCGGCGAGGTAGCCCAGCACCCCCTTGGCCAGCCGGGGCTCGATCCACAGCACCTGCCAGGCGGTGATGATCGCGTCGCGGCCGAACGGGGTCGAGAACCAGGGGATGCCGGCATAGGGATAGGGGCCGGTCTCGAACTCGGTGGTCAGCAGGGCGAGATCCGCCCGCGACTTTTCCAGCCAGTCGTTGAACAGGCGCCCCGAACTCTTCAGCCGCGCTCCGCGCCGGCGACGGCCGCGCATGTCCAGGCGGGCCCGGGCGGCGGCGGCGCGCCAGCGCTCGCGGGTCGGCGGATGATCCGGAACCGGCCCGACCTCGAGATAGAGGTCGAAATGGGTCTCCGGCGTCAGCATGAACATGAACTCGGCCCGCTGCGGCGTCAGGCGGCCGGGCGGTTCGGAGAAGGCGATGACGCTGTCGCGACGCAGCTCGTCCAGGCCCTGATAGGCGAAGTGGACCGAGCGGCCGTTCAGTTCGGCCGGCAGCACCCGGCCCCTGGCCTTGCGCTTGGAGCCGCGCACCTCGAACATGTCGTGGAAATCGGCGTCGTACTCCAGGGCCACCGGCAGGATGACCATGTCGCGGCTGTAGTTCACGAACCGCAGGCGCTCGTAGAGCCGCTCGCACCACAAGAAGCGCTTGCGCTCGACATGGATCGCACCGTGAGGCGCCGAGGCGCCGCCCAGCGACGGCAGGGTCTGGTTGGTCGAGTGCGAGGTGAAGAAGACGTTGTCCTGCGAGACGCTGGCGCTCAGCAGGGCCGGCGGCCGACCGCCGATCAGCAGCCGCAGGCGCGACAGCAGGCGGGTGTCGTCGTGAAACAGGCCATCGGCCGCGCCCAGCACGTCGCCGAAGGCGTCCGCCACCAGGAAGGTGTCGCGGTCCTTCAGGGCGAACAGCCGGTAGGGCACGCGCGGTTCGCCGGTCTCTCCCTGCTCGCCCGCCGTCACCGGGGTCGGCGCCAGATCGTCCATCTCGATGCCCCTTGTCTAAACGCGATCAGCGGCCGCGCCAGGGGAGGCGCGGTCGCTGAACTTGAAAGCTACAATGCGGCCTCAACCCGGCGAGGTTTGGCCGCCTTTAGGTCACGCGCTCTGGGCCAGGGTCAGGCGCGGCGGCTGGGCCGCCTCGTCCAGGCGCGTGTAGAGGTCGAGATAGCGGCGGGCCATGGCGTGGGCCGAGAACCGGGTCTCGAACCGTTCGCGCACGGCCTGGCGCGACAGGTCGGGCAGGCGGCGAAGCGCGGCCACGGCCTCGTCCTCGTCGTCGACGATGAAGCCGGTGACGCCTTCCTCGATCACCTCGGGCACCGAACCCCACTGGTAGGCGATCACCGGCGTGCCGCAGGCCATGGCCTCGATCATCACCAGGCCGAACGGCTCGGGCCAGGCGATGGGGAAGAGCAGGGCGTCCGCGCCGCCCAGGAAAGCCGACTTCTCGGCGTCGCCGATCTCGCCCACGAACTCGACCAGCGGATGGTCCAGCAGCGGCTCGACGACGGTGTGGAAGTATTCGCGGTCGGCGGCGTCGACCTTGGCGGCGATCTTCAGCTTGCGACCCAGGCGCTTGGCGATGGCGATCGCCCGCTCGGGGCCCTTCTCGGGCGAGATCCGTCCGAGGAAGGCCAGGTAACCCTCTGACTTCGGATGATATTCGTAGATCTCGGCGCACATGCCGTGCAGCACCGTCCCGGCCCAGTTGGCGAAGGGCAGGGGCGCGCGCTGGCTGTCGGAGATCGACACCAGCGGAAACTGAGGCCAGCGGCGGTAGACGCCCGGCAGGTCCTTCAGGTCCAGCCGCCCGTGCAGGGTGGTCAGGGTCTTCTGCGCCATGCCCTCGAACAGCGGGAAGTGGAGCATGTCGGTATGGAAGTGGATGACGTCGAACTCGTCGGCGCGGCGGCGCACCTCGGCCAGCATGGCGATGTGCGCGGCGAGGTCGGATTTCAGCGGGGCGGGATCCAGGCGGATGGCCTGGTCGCGGACGACCACGAGGTCGGCCTTGGTCTTGGCTTCGGCGGAGGCGAACAGGGTGACCTCATGGCCGAGGTCGACAAGCGCGTCCGTCAGGTGCGCGACCACCCGTTCTGTGCCCCCGTAAAACCGTGGCGGCACGGCTTCGTACAGGGGCGGAACCTGGGCGATTCTCATTCTGGCTGTCCTGACAAGGACGATTGTGGCGCAAAGGCGCCGTCGTCGAACTGCAAACCGCGAGTGTGGCGTTAAGGTTCCGCAACGTGAGAAAGAACCAAATGACGACCTTGGCCGTTGGGCTTTCACGATACTCGCGTTGACGACCCCGACGCGGAATTGCCATTTGGGAAGCGCGCGGAGGGGCCGCGCGCAACGTGCGTGCGAGACCCGTCGACGGTGAGCCAGAGCCTGAAAGTTTCGACCGTCCTTCTCGGGGCGGCCCTGTGGATGTCGGCGGCCCCGGCCGTTCTCGCTCAAGCTCAGGTTCGGCCGCCACGCGCGCCGCAGCAGGCGCCCGTGGCCGTGCCCGCGCCGCCGGCCCTGCGCGCCGACCAGATCGACCTGCTGGTCAAGGCGCTGAACGACGCGCCCTCGCACGGCTTCGAGCCCGGCGTCTTCGCGCCCGACCGCGCCCTGGCCCTGCTGGACTCGCGCAACGGCGCCGACCGCCAGGCCGGCGTCGCCCAACTGGTGGCCCTGACCATGCGCTACGCCAAGGCCGTACATAGCGGCCGGCTGGCGCCCGCCGATTTCGACGGCAACTGGGGCCTGCGTCCCGCCGCCTATGATCCGGCCCCCGGCTTCGCCGCCGCCGTGCAGAACGACCGCCTGGCCGGCTGGCTGGAAGACCTCTCGCCGCCCTATACCGGCTACCAGACCCTGCAGAAGGGCCTGGTGGTCTATCGCGACCTCGCCGCCAAGGGCGGCTGGGCGGTGATCCCCGAAGGTCCGCCGCTGAAGCTGGGCGACAAGGGCGATCCGCGCATCGCCCAGCTAGAGGCCCGCCTGGCCGTCGAGGATCCGACCATCGCCGTCGACAAGGCCCCGGTGTTCGACGAGGCCCTGCAACAGGCGCTGATGCGCGCCCAGAAGCGCTTCGGCCTCAATCCGGACGGCGTGCTGGGCAAGGGCACGCTGGCGGCGCTGAACGTGCCGGTTCAACTGCGCATCGACCAGATCGTCGCCAACATGGAGCGCTGGCGCTGGCTGCCGGAAGAGCTGCCGGCCGACCGCATCCAGGTCAATATCGCCGCCGCGGTGATGAGCGTCTTCCACCACGACGCCCCGACCCTGACCATGCGCGCCGTCACCGGTCGTCCGGGCGACGAGACGCCGATGTTGCAGTCGCAGATCCACTCGATCGTGCTGAACCCGCCCTGGAACGTACCCAGCTCCATCGCCACCAAGGAGCTGTGGCCCAAGGAGCGCGCCAATCCCGGCTACCTGGCCCGCAACGACTTCATCGTCATCCCGACAGAGGGCGGCGGCACGCGCCTTCAGCAGAAGGCCGGCGACAAGGCCGCCCTGGGCCTGGTGAAGTTCGACTTCAACAACCCCTACGGCGTCTACCTGCACGACACCCCGTCGCGCGCGAAGTTCGCCAGCTACAGCCGCCTGGCCAGCCACGGCTGCGTGCGCCTGGAAAAACCGATCCCTCTGGCCAAGCAGCTGCTCGACGGCAGCGCCGAATGGACGGCCGAGAACGTCGACGCCACCATCGCCTCGGGCAAGACCGTGCGCGCCCAGCTGCCCAAGCCGATGGCCGTCTATCTGCTCTACTGGACCGCCTACGTGACCCCGGACGGGCAGGTGAATTTCCGCGACGATCCGTACGGCTGGGACAAGGCCCTGGTGCAGCGTATCGCCGCATCCAAGGCCGTCTGAGCGCCTCGCCCGAGCGGTCAAGCCGCTGTCTTTGCAGCACTTGAAGCGTGGCCGCAGCGGTGAATGCTCAGGCTTTCGGCGGCCGCGCGTCCATTGGCCCGGCTTGACCCGACGGCCCTCGTCAGGCCTCTTTTGGTGCGTAAGCCTTTCCGATCGGGAAAGTTTATCGTGTTCCAAGTAAGCGTCGGCGGCCTCTTAGGCGGCCTGACGCGGTCAGTCGGGAAAGCGTATCTATGATCGAACGACGCAAGCTCCTGGGCCTTGGCCTGGGTGTGCTGGGCGCCAGTGCGGTCGGGCCGATGGCGGCCTTCGCACAGTCCAAGTTCGGCCCCGGGGCCGATCCCATCGCCGACCTGCTGATGAAGCAGGGCGACCTGGGCAATGCGGCCGAGGGCATGCCTGAGAACGGCCTTCCCGAAGCGCCGGTTCCCGTCGCCGAGCCGAAACGCATCATTTCCGCCGAACCGCGCTGGGTGAAGCTGCACAACGTGCACACCCAGGAGAAGCTCGAAGCCGTCTATTTCGAGAAGGGCGAGTACGTGCCCGACGCGGTCCAGGCCCTCGACAAGGTGCTGCGCGACTATCGCACCGGCGACGTCTCGGAGATGAACCCGAAGCTTTACGACATCATGGCGGGCCTGGCGGCGCGCACCGAGAGCAAGTCGCACTTCCAGATCATCTCCGGCTATCGCTCGCCCAAGACCAACGCGATGTTGCACGCGCGCAGCGGTGAAGTCGCCAAACGCAGCCTGCACATGGACGGCAAGGCCATCGATCTCTATCTGGAGGATGTCTCCCTGGATCGGCTGAGGACCGCGGCCCTCGATCTGAAGCAGGGCGGTGTCGGGTACTATCCCGTCAGCAATTTCGTTCACGTGGATGTCGGCGCGGTCCGACGCTGGGTCGGCTCCTAGGATCGGAGTCTTCCCCTTAGGGAGCTCCAGATGGCCAAGGCCGAACGTCGCGGCAATCCTTTGGGATGGATCGTCCTGGGTTTCGTCGTCGGGGCGGTCGCCGCCCTGGGCGTGATCCTGGTGGTCAGCGCCGGGGTCGGTTTCGAGAGCTCCGGCTACGAAGAGGGCGCCGAGGTCCGCACCACGGCCGACGACGCGGCCAGCGCGGCGACCGTCCGCACGCCCGCCGCCCAGGCCGCTCCGGCCCCTGTCGCGCCGGAACCCGAAAAGCCGCCGGTCGTCGAGGCGCCGCCCGCCACGCCCAAGCCCGCGCCCGAGATCGACCCGCAGATGGCCGACGACGCGGCTGCGGCTGGCATGACGTCCAGGACGCGCCAGTAGTTTCCCTCTCCCAGAGGGTGAGGGTGGGGCCCAGGCGATCGGCTACGCCGCCACCTTCTCCCTATGGGAGAAGGGACCTCAGAGCCCGATCCGCCGCGACCCTTCCGCCACGGTCACCACGTCGAAGCCGGCGTTGACCGCGCCGTCGACCAGCCGTTCCAGCGCCTGCACAGTACAGCCCCAGGCCGACGGCTGCTCGGCCACGTCGTGGGTGTAGAGGATCAGCCAGGCCTTTCGACGGTGGGCCTTGTCCAGCCAGTGCAGCGCCGTCGCCTCGCCGTCCTCGCCCTCGATGCCGACGGCCGGCGCCTGGTTGAGGTCGGCGCCATTGGCGATCAGGCCGTGGTGCAGAGCCCTCAGCGTCTTGAAGCGGCCGGCCAGGGCCGTCTTGGCCGGGGCGGCCACGTCACCGTACGGATAGGCGAAGCTGACGGCGTTCCCCACGCCCCACGCGGCCAGGGCGTCGGTGTTCTGCGCCACGTCGGCCAGGGCGACCTGCGTCGTCGCCTGGCCGCAGTCGAGGTGGCTGAAGGTGTGGCAGCCGATCTCGTGGCCGGCCGCGTGCAGGCGGGCGGCGTCCTCGCCGGTGGCGTAGCGGCCCATGGGCCCGTCGCGCCCGGTCAGGCCGGCGGCGAAATAGTAGGTGCCGCGAAAGCCCCGGCTTTCCAGCACCCGGGCCCCGGCCTCGCAGGCGGTGGCCGGCGCGTCGTCGAAGCTGAACGACACCATCGGCCGCGTGAGCTTCACCCGCGCGGGACGGCGATGCTGCAGGCGGATCAGCCGACGGCGGACCTTGCCCTTCAGCGAGCGGTCCGGCTCGTAGGCGTCCACCTTCTCGTAGGTCTGCTCGATAGCGGTCATCACACGGCGTCCGAATAGAGGGCGGCCCGGTAGAGCCGCATGGAAAAGGCGCGAAGCGGGGTGGGCAGGTTCTCGGCCAGGGCGATGGCCTTGAGCCACGGCCGCCAGGTCCCGCGCAGCGGAACCGCCTTCAGGGCCTTGGCGACCTTGTAGCTGGGATAGGCGCTGACCACGTCGCGGTGGGCGGCCACCACGCGGGCGAAGTTGGCGGCCGACTGCTCGTACTTGGCGGCCATCACCGGCGCGGGATCGAGACCCAGGTGCGTGGCGGTGTTGTCGACGTGCAGGATCGGGTGGGCGCGGGCGACCCGCATGGCCCATTCGACGTCCTCCCAGCCCCAGCCGGCGAAGCCTTCGTCGAAGGCGATGGTCTCGAAGACGTCGCGACGCACAAGGAGGTTGGAGGTGAAGACGTGCTTCTCGGGCGCCTGGGCGCGCTGCGGCGCGGGCGTGCAGTCGCTCTTCAGCGCCATGGCCCGGTGCAGGGCGTGCTCGGGCCGGATGGGGGTCTGGTCGAGGGTGAAGCCGCCGAAGGCCACCGGCGCGTCATCGCCCGCCACCGCCAGCCAGCGGGCCAGGAAGTCCTTGGGATCGGGCAGCATGTCGCTGTCGAGGAACAGAAGGTGCCGGCCACGGGCGTGGGCGGCCAGGCGGTTGCGGCCCTGGGCGCGGCCGGCGTTGCGCGACAGCCGCACGAAGCGGGCGGGGCGCTTGAGGCCCGCGACCAGCTTGCCGATCCGCGCGGCCAGGGCCTCGTCGCCGCCGCCGTCGTCCAGCACGACGATCTCGACCTTGTCGTCTTTTCCATCAAGCGCGCGCAGCAGGGCCGTCGGGTCGTCGCGGAAGGTGGGGATCAGCACCGACAGGCGCGGGGCGGCCGTGCTCCACGCGGCGTTGTCGGTGACGGTTTCTGTGATCGGGGCGGTCATGCGGTGCGGAACCTGCGGGTGAGAACGGCAAGCCTCGCGCGGGCGCCGCCGGCGTCGAGCAGCAGGGCCGCGCCGCCGAAGGTCGCCGCTCCCAGGCCGGCCTTGAGGATCAGTTCGAACAGGCCGCCGATGTCGGGCAGGGCCAGCACCACGGCCGCCATCAGGGCGCAGGCCAGGCCCGTCCTGGCCAGGGCCTCCCAGGGGATCGGCAGGGCGCAGGCCCGGCGGCCCAGCACCCCGGCGGCGATCGCGCCGAGGGCGTAGCTGGCGGTGGTGGCCCACAGCGCGCCGGAAAGGCCGAACCGCGGGATCAGGATCAGGTTCAGCACGAGGTTGGCGCCGGCCGGGATCGCCATGCAGGCGCTCAGCATCGTCGTACGCCGGCCAAGCGTGAAGGCCTGAAGCAGGTAGTAGGTGGTCACGCCTGACAGCCAGCCGCTAGCGGCGATCCACGGCGTCACGCCCGCTGCGCCCTCGCGCAGGGCCGGGCCGATCATCACCTCGGTCAGCGGCCGGGCGACCAGCGCCAGGCCCACGGCCGCGGGCAGGGTCAGCAGCACCATGAAGTCGGCCTGCTCGCGGGCGCTTTCCTCCAGCGCCGGCCGGCCGCCGCGCTCCAGAGCCGCGACCATGGCAGGACCACCGGCCATGCCCAGCCAGATGAACACCACGTCCAGCGTGCGCGAGCCCAGCGAATAGCCGGCGTGGTAGACGCCGACCGCGCTCTCGTCGAGGAAGGCGGCCAGCAGGAAACGGTCGGTGGTCGACAGCACCAGGGCCAGGATCAGCGAGAACGCCACCGGCACGCCGTAGGCGGCGTAGGTCTTGGCCATCGCCCTGTCGAACGTCCCGCCCTTGAGGCGCTTCAGGTCGGTCGGCAGCACGAACACCAGGCACAGCAGGGCGACCCCGCCTGTGCCCAGGATCGGCGCCGCGCCGCCCAGGCCCACCAGGGCCAGCACCAGGCCCAGGGCGAAGCCGCCGACCGTCTGGATCACGTCCAGCAGGGCCGCGCCCGACACCTCGCCGGCGGCGCGGCGGCGCTCCTGGGACATCTTGGCCAGGCTCTTGACCGCGGCGGCGGCGAAGGCGGCGGCGACGGCGACCTTCAGGGCCGGGGCCATGGGCCAGAACCGCAGCGCCACGGCGGCGACGACCGGGATCGCCAGGGCCATCAGGATCCACAGCCGATAGAGCGTGGCGAAATGGTCGGGCAGGCGGCCGTCCTCGTCGGCGCGGGCCAGGAAGCGGGCCATGGCCGCCTCGGTCCAGGTCAGGAACGCCGTCTGGGTCAGGCTCAGCACCGAGAACGCCAGCGCGTAGATCCCGTACTCGGCCGGGGACAGGATCTGCGTGAACAGCACGATCGTCAGGAGGCCGACGACCCCCTGGGCGATGTTGACGGGCAGGTAGCCCAGGACGCCGCGCCAGAACATGGTCAGCGCACGGCGGTCTTGTCGCCCAGAAGGCAGGGGACGGTCATCAGGATCACGTAGAGGTCCAGCCAGAACGACTGGCGCTCGATATATTCGACGTCGTAGGCCACGCGCTGGCGCACCAGCTCGGGCGTGTCGACCGCCCCGCGCGAGCCCTTGATGGCCGCCCAGCCGGTGACGCCGGGCTTCATGCGGTGGCGATGGGCGTAGGTGGCCACCAGCTTGGCCGACTCCACGTCGCCGGTCATCATGCCGATGGCGTGCGGGCGCGGGCCGACCATCGACATCTCGCCGGCCAGCACGTTGAACAGCTGCGGCAGTTCGTCGAGGCTGGTGCGGCGGATGAACTTGCCGACGCGGGTCACGCGGTCGTCACCGACGCTGACCTGGCGCGCGGCCTTGGCGTCGGCCATGTCGTGCCGCATCGAGCGGAACTTCCAGACCAGGATCGCTTCGTTGTTGAAGCCGTGGCGGCGCTGGCGGAAGAAGATCGGGCCTGGGCTGTCCAGCTTCACCGCCAGGGCCACGCCCAGCATCACCGGCGCGGCCACCACGAGGCCGACCCCGGCGACCGCCAGGTCTTGCAGCCGCTTGGCCATCGCCCGACGGGCGTCGGTCGGCGCGCCCGACAGATCGGCCAGATGCGACAGGGCAGCGTCGCGATCGGCGTCGCCGCCGACGTCGACGATCATGCTGACGGGGTTGGGCAGCTCCGACAGCCGCTCGACCAACTGGCCGACGCGGGCCTGGGCGGTGGATTCGACGGCGATCACCACGCGGTCGACGAAGGGCATGATGCGGTGGTCGACCAGGGCCTTGGTGTCGCCCAGCACCGGCACGCCCAGCACGGCCTCGGGGGCGCGGGCGGCGCGGTCGTCGAACACGCCCAGCACGTTGACCTCGCCAGTGCGCAGGGCCGCGGCGATCAGCCGCTCGGCGTTGGTGGTGGCGCCGACCAGCACGATGTTGGGCGTCAGCTTGCCGATGCGGCGGCCATGGCGGACCACGGCCCACCAGGTCGCGTGCAGCGCCAGGAACGCGGGCAGGGCGGCCAGCAGCCAGCCGGTCACGGCGTGCGCGCCCGGCGACAGCGGGGTCAGGACAACGACCTGCACGGCGATCGCCGAGGCGCCGATGGCCGAGCCGACGCGCAGCAGGTGGCGGATCAGCGGCTCGCGGTGAGCAAAAGCGTAGGCTTCCAGCCCGTGCAGGGCGACCAGCAGCACCCCTGCGCCCACGAGCGGGGCGACGAGGCCGCCGCTGCGGGCGATCCAGAAGGCGAGGGCGACGGCGAGAACCGCATCGGCGACGCGGAAGGCGCGAGTCAGGTTCTGGATCTGCACCCGGGCGCGCGCCGGGGTCAGGCGTTCCGGTCGGAACGGTCCGCGCCGGCTGCGTGCGGCGTCCGAAGCATGGCTTGCGTCCGCTGGGCGGGCGAGGGCGGAACTCATGATCGCTCTTGGGCTTCTGCGCACTGGAGAACGAGGTTCAACCTAGCGTGGCCGTCTGAGCGTCGCGTTAACGCGATTTTCCTTCACGCCTCGATTGTCATTCGCCAGCGAACAGGCTATCGAACCGCTCCCTCTCAGGAGGAGACGTGGCCGAGAGGCTGAAGGCACCGCTTTGCTAAAGCGGCATACCTCAAAAGGGTATCGAGGGTTCGAATCCCTCCGTCTCCGCCATCCCCCTTCCAGAAGCAGCAATTTTCGCCCGACGGCGCCGTCGGCGCGCTTTGCCATGTCTGGCGTTCAGGCAACGATAATGCCCATCAACATATTGTAATTTCTAGGAAATGCCTTCCAGTGGAAGGGCTCCGTCAGTGCTTGTCGACGGGATGTCGCTTGTCGCCCCTGCGCTTGCTTCCGAACCGCATGCGGTTCGGAAGCAGGACCAACGGACCCCCGCCGATGCGAGTCGCCGTCCGCGCCGCGGGGGATTCGCGGCGGCGACTCGCATCGGCGGGGGCGAATCTCCTGGGGGGCGCCTAGGCCATCCGCCAGCGTTGCAGGTGGTCCAGCACGTCGCTGACCAGTTGGTCCTGCGTGAAGCCCGTCACGTCCCGGGGTTTTGCGACGTCGGCCGAATGGGCCATCAGCCGCCATTCCAGCGCCCGACGGCCCTCGGGCGCGTCGAGCGCGGTAAGGGCGGGGCGCGGTCGTGAGCGGGCGGCCAGCCGGTAATGGAACAGCTTGCCGCCTTCGCCGACCGAGGCCGTGAGGGCCAGGCCGTCGTCGTCTCTGGCCAGGGTGGCGGTCAGGCCTTCGGCCTCCAGCCCGGCCCGCACGCCTTCCAGCGCCGGAAGGCCCGTGCGCTCGATCTGCCGCAGGATCTCGCGTCGGCTGGCGGGCGAGAGGATCCGCTTGAGCTGTTCGGCCAGGGGCGGCGTCTCGGTGTCGATGGTGCGGCCGGCGACGTCGGCGTTCATTTGCCGCACCAGGCCGACCGACAGCAGGATCATGATCACCGCGAAGGGCAGGGCGGCCACCAGCGTGGCGGCCTGCAGCGCGCCCAGCCCGCCGGCCAGCAGCAGCACGGCGGCCACCAGCCCCAGCATCACGCACCAGTACATGCGCTGCCAGCGCGGCGTGTCGTCGGCGCCGCCCGAGGCCATGGTGTCGATCACCAGCGCCCCGGAGTCGGCCGAGGTGACGAAGAACACCGCCACCAGCAGGATCGCCAGGGCCGAGGTGAAGGTCGTGCCCGGCAGTTCCTCGAAGAAGTGGAACAGGGCCGTCGACAGGTCGGCGGCCACGGCTTGCGAGATCGCGCCGGCCGCCTGGCCCATGTCCAGGCTGATGGCGGTGTTGCCGAAGACCGTCATCCACAGGAAGGTGAAGCCGGCCGGGACCAGAAGCACGTTGAGCACGAACTCGCGCACCGTGCGCCCGCGCGAGATGCGGGCGATGAACATGCCCACGAACGGCGACCAGGCGATCCACCAGGCCCAGTAGAACAGCGTCCAGTCCGCCATCCAGGCCCGCGGCTCGTAGGCGTAGAGCGTGAAGGTGCGGCGGATGAAGTGGTCCAGGTAGAAGCCGAAGTTCTGCACCAGGGCCTTCAGCAGGAAGCCGGTCGGGCCGATCACCAGCACGAACAGCATCAGCAGGATCGCCAGGATCAGGTTCAGCTCGGACAGCCGCCGCACGCCCTTGCCGACGCCGCTCATCATCGAGGCGGTGGCGGCCGCCATGACCACGGCGATCAGGATCACCTGCACCCAGGCGGTGTTGGGAATGCCCAGCAGATAAGTCAGGCCGCTGTTCATCTGCGCCACGCCGAAGCCCAGCGAAGTGGCGATGCCGAAGGCCGTGCCCCAGATGGCGAAGATGTCGACGGCGTCGCCGATCGGGCCGTTGATGCGCTTGCCCAGCAGCGGCGACAGCCCCGAACGCAGCGTCAGCGGCAGGCCCTTGCGGTGGGCGAAGAAGGCCAGGCTCAGCCCCACCACGGCATAGATCGCCCAGGCGTGGACGCCGTAGTGGGTGAAGGTGATGACCATCGCCTCGCGCGCGGCCTCGAAGCTGCGCGGCTCGACCTCGGGCGGGTTGATGTAGTGCTGGATCGGCTCGGCGACGCCGAAATACATCAGGCCGATGCCCATGCCGGCCGCGAACAGCATGGCCAGCCACGAGACGTAGGGAAAGTCGGGCTCGGAGTCGTCGGGCCCCAGTTTCAGCGCGCCCGTGGGGCCCAGCGCCAGGAATAGAACCAGGCCCAGAAAGCCGGCGACGGCGGCGACGTAGAACCAGCTGAAGGTGTCGATCACCCAGGCCTGGGCGGTTTTGAAGACGCGGTCGGAAAAGTCCGGAGCGACGACGGCGAAGACGAGAAGCAGCCCGATGATCAGGCTGGCGCCCCAGAACACACGAGGGTTCATCATGGTGGTCAGCATCCCCAACCTTAACGGCGGAGACCCGAATGCGCCACCCGCGGGGCCTTGGCGTGTTCGGAACGCGGTTCGGCGTCAGCGCGGGCGCTTGTCGCCGCTCTCGGTCCAGAAGCGCCGCATCCGGGCCGTGACCTCGTCGGGCGGCGGATGTTTCCAGCCGGCGGCGCGGGCTTCGGCCGGCGGCCAGGCGCCGGTCAGGACGAGATGGCGCGTCTGTTTGGCGTCGGGCGCGCCGGGAATGCGCCAGCCGGCTTTCTTCAGGGCCTCGAGCACGCGCGGGCGGGCGGCCTGTTCCTCGGGCTCGCCGGGGCGCATGGGGCCGGCCAGCACGGTCCCGACCGTCTCGCCGTTGCCGCCCACCGTCCAGGGATCGGCGCCCTTTTCCAGCAGCAGGTCGGCGATGCGGAAGTTCTGCTGCTCCACCGCCAGCCGCAGGGGCGTCGCGCCGTTGGCGTCGTGGTCGTCGAGCCTGGCGCCGTGCTGCAGGAGCAGGCGCACCGCCCCCAGCGAGTTGAGGCCGATCGCGGCCTTCAGCGGCCAGTAGGCCTCGCGCCGCTGCGGGCTGGCGCCGGCTTGCAGGATTTGGGTGGCGAAGCTCGGGTCGGTGGCGCGCAGGGCCAGGCTCAGCGGGACGGCGTCGCCGGCGCCGTCGGGCGGGACGCCCAGGTCCAGCAGGGCGGCGACCATCGGCTTGTCGCAGCGGGCGATGGCCAGGCTCAGGAGGTCGCCGTTAGGCCCGCCGCGCGTGGTCTTCAGCGCCGGATCGGCGCGCAGGCGGCGACGGACCTCGTCGACATCGCCCTTCAGCACGGCCGACATCGTCTCGCGTCCGGCCTGGCCGTGATCGGCGGCGGCCAGGGCGGCGCGGCTGTCGGGCAGGGCGGTTCCGCCCACGAAGCAGGCGGCGAGCGCGGCGTCCGTCATCATCACCATCGAAGCCGCCAGGGCGGCGATTGCTGCGGGTCGGATCACGGGCCTCAGTTGGCCGTGGCGCGATAGGCCGCGTCAAGGCTGGACGACAGCCACGCCTGGCCGTGCAGGTCGCCCAGCGAGGCGTCGCCCGCCGATTGGCCCTCAGGGCCGACCGGCGTCAGCACGTGCCGCTCGCCATAGGCCGGCGGGGCGTCGGCCAGCAGCCCGCCGAGGATCGCGCCGGGGATGCCGCCGAGCAGGCCCCCCAGGCCCGCGCCCAGCCAGCGGTCGCCGCCGTCCTGCACCCGGCTCAGCGGATCGCCGTCCAGATAGTAGGCGTCGACCTGCGGGGCGGCCGCGCCGCTGGCCCGGGCGGCCTCCAGCGTGTCCTCGTGCAGGCCAGCGGCGTTGAAGGTGTCGGCCGGCAGGCCCGAGGCCACCGCAGCCGCGGAGGCCAGGCCCCCGCCCAGCGAGTGGCCGGTCAGGGTGACGTCCTCGCCCGCCGTGCGCAGGCGCTCGCCGATCACCAGGGCCTTGTCGTAGTGGCCGGAGTCCAGCCCCACGCCCTGCTGGAAGTTGTTGCGCCAGTCCTCGGCGTTCTGGCTGCCGCGGAAGGCCACCACATAGTCGCCCTGGGCGTCGACATAGACCCGGGCGCGGAAGCTGGAACCCGGTTCTTCGAGGTCGGTCGGATCCAGGCCCAGGCGCGCCAGGTCGTCGGCGCCGGCGACTTCCCAGCCGGCCGGCGGGTTGGGGGTGTCGTTATAGACGTCGGCGGCCAGGGCCATGTGCACCCGGGCTTCGGCCAGTTCGGCGGACCTGCCGCGGCCGGCCGCGACGGCCGAGATCCGCACGTCGGCCTGGGCCGTGGTCGTGACCGCCGGGCGCGAGGCGGGCGCGTCCCACTCGGCCGCCACCCGGGCGTCGACCGCGACCCGCGCGCTGGCGCCGGTGTCGAAGCGGTCGCTCGCCGCGCTGATCCCCGATCCGCCCTCGATACGCATGACCCTGTCCCTCGGCGTCTTCGTCAGGACCAGGATGCTGCGCGCGGCGGCGGGGAGGGGATAGCTGGGGAATTCCCTAGTGCGGCGCGTCAGGCCGCCACGCGGCCGTCGTCATCGAGGCTGACGCCCAGCAGGTCGCGCAGCGCCGCCGCGCCTTCCCCCGTCAAGCGCACCGCGCGTCCCTTGGCCTCCAGCGTCAGCCAGCCCCGCTCGCTCATCGCCGCCAGCAGCTTCACGCCCAGCGGGCCGGCCAGATGGTGGCGACGCTCGGTCCAGTCCAGGCACCGGCGGGCGACGCCGCGCGGGGAGGCGAGGGCGGCGACGTCGATCCCCAGCTCGGCGAACCAGGCACGGCCCTCGTCCGTGACCTCGTAGAGCTTGTCGTCGGTTGGGGTCAGCAGGCCGCGCGCCACCAGGGCGTCGGCGACCTTCACGCCCAGCCGGCCGGCCAGGTGGCCGTAGCAGCAGCGGGCGTCGCGCAGCGCCCGGGCCTTGGGCGAGCGCGGAACCTCCAGCGACCGCACCGGGGCCGCGATCGCCGACAGCGCCTCTATGGCGTGCGCCACTTCGGCGGACGCCAGGCGATAGTAGCGGTGGCGTCCCTCGCGCTCGACGCTGAGCAGCCCGCCCTCGACCAGCTTGGAGAGGTGGTTGCTGGCCGCCTGGGCCGTCACGCCCGCCGCCCAGGCCAGGGCCCCGGCGGGTTGGGCGCGGCCGTCCTGCAGCGCCTGCAGCATGGCGGCGCGGACCGGGTCGCCGATCAGGGCGGCGGGGCTGGCGATATTGGCGTCCATGGCGCCACTCTACCCCGATCGCCGACGCAATGGTTCATCGGCGCGTGTAGCATCCGGCGGCGCGGACGGCGCATGACGAGGTCCATGAGCACCCAGCCTTCCCGCCTGCCGCTGATCACGGCCGCCGCCAGTTTCGGCTTCCTGGTCACCCAGCTGGACGTGACCATCGTCAATGTCGCCCTGGATGCGATCGGCGACGCGTTCGGCGCGCCCACCGCCCAGCTGCAATGGGTGGTCGACGCCTATGTGCTGGCGCTGGCGGCCATGCTGCTGTCGGCCGGGGCGATCGGCGACCGGGTCGGACCCAAGCGCGCCTTCCTGGCCGGGCTGACGCTGTTCGGCCTGGCCTCGGCGGCCTGCGGCTTCGCGACCGGGCCGCTGAGCCTGATCCTGGCCCGCGTCGCCCAGGGGGCGGCCGGGGCGCTGCTGATCCCGCCGTCCCTGGCCCTGATCGCCCATGCCGCCCACGGCGACGACCGCCGGCGCGCGGCCGCCGTCGGCTGGTGGACCGCCGCCGGCGGGGTCTCGATCGCCGCCGGACCGGTGCTGGGCGGCCTGCTGGTCGAGACCCTGGGCTGGCGCTGGGTGTTCTTCGTCAACCTGCCGCTCTGCGCGATCGGCGCGGTGCTGGCGCTGCTGGTGGCGCCGGCGACCCCGGCCAAGCCGAAGGTCCCGCTTGACCTGCCGGGCCAGGCCCTGGCCGTGGCCGCCGTTACCCTGCTGGTCGGCGGCCTGATCGAGGGCGGCCATCGCGGCTGGGGTGGCTGGCCGTCTTCGGCCCTGGTCGTTGGCGTCGCGCTGGCCTTCGCCTTCGTGGTGTTCGAGCGTCACGCCCGGCATCCGGCCATGCCGCTGTCGGTCTTCCGCAGCCGTCCGGCCTGGAGCGCGGTGGTGGTCGGCTCGGCGCTGAACTTCACCTATTACGGCCTGATCTTCGTGCTGGGCCTCTACATGCTGCGCACCCTGCACTGGTCGCCGGGCAAGGCGGGCCTGGCCTTCCTGCCGCTGACGGCCACCTTCATCGTCTCCAACCTCGCCAGCGGATCCCTGGTCGGGCGCTTCGGGGCCCGGGTCGTCACCAGCGGCGGGGTGCTGGTCGCCGCCTGCGGCTACGCCCTGACCGCGCGGCTTGGACCGGAAAGCGGCGTGCTCGACATGCTGCCCGGTTTCGCCCTGATCCCCGGCGGCATGGGCCTGGCCATCCCGGCCCTGACCAGCGGCCTCCTGGCCAATGTCGACCGCCACGACGCAGGGGCCGCCTCGGGCGTGCTCAACGCCTGCCGCCAGGTGGGCGGGGCGGCCGGGGTGGCGATCTTCGGGGCGTTCGCTGGGGCGGGGATCGCTGGCGGCCTGCGGACCTCGGCGATCGTCGCGACGGCGATGCTGATCGCGGCTGCGGGGGTGCTGCTGGCGCCGGGGCGGAAGGAGTGATCGCCACCCCTACCTCACGTCATTCCCGCCACCAGGGCGGGAATGACGGGAGATTAAGGGGCTAAGCCGCCGCGTAGTCGTACTTCAGGTCGAACGCGCCGTCCGACTTCAGCGAGAACACGGCCTTCGACCACGGCTCGTGGGCGCTCGACGCCGTCAGGCGGTGCAGGTTCCGCAGCGCCTTCGACACCGTGTGGTCCAGCTTGCGCACGTCCAGGTCGGCCACGTCGCCGGCGGCCTTGGTGTAGTCGCCGGTCAGGCCCACCGAGCCGTCGATCACGTCGATGTTCAGGCGGATCTCCGACCAGGGCTCGGCCACGCTGTCGGCCAGGGCCTGACCGACGTGGCGGTAGATGCCTTCGGGGCTGTCGATGTCGGCCATGGAATCCTCCGGGAGGCGATCTTGAGCGATTTTAGTCGTTGAAGAAGGTTCGGGTCGAGGGCTTGCCGTCGATGACGTACTCCACCCTGAACGCATCGGGCCGTTTGGAGCCGCCCTCGAACACCGCCTTGATGTCGACGTCGACCTGCTTGCCCTCCTTCAGGGCGGCGGCCCACTCGTTCTCCATCACCTTCCAGCCGCTCTTGTTCAGCGTGCCGTCCATGGCGTGGTAGTTGATCTGCTCGCCGGGGCCGTTGAAGATCGCCGCGATCAGGTGGCCCCCCTCGTCGCCGTCGACCCCGTCCTTGATCCCGCCTTCCTGGCCCGCCTTGGTCTGCTGGTAGCCGTTGCGGTCGGCGTGCTTCAGGTCGAGCGTGCCGGTGACCTGCTCCACGCGGCCGCTGGCGTCGGTGGAATAGGTGTAGCGGCCGCTGACCACGTAGTCGGTGTTTGGCGCCAGTTCGCCGTTCAGCTTTGCGTTCCAGCCGCCCTTGGCGCCCTGGTCCAGCTCGACGCGCGGACGGGCGGAGAGGGCCTCGTCCAGCTTGCGGCTGGCGGTCTCCAGCGTCTGGCGGGCGCTGTCGGGCAGCTTGTCCAGCGGCAGGGCGTCGATCGCGCCCTTCAGCTTTTCGAGCGCCGGCTTGGCGGCGGCGGCGAAGGCGCTGTCGACCTTGGCCAGATCGGCGGCCTTGCTCACCGTCTCGGCCCACTTGCCAAGCTTGCCCAGCTTGGCCGCGTCGCCGATGTAGGGAACCATGCTGACGGCCGACAGGCCCGCGCCCAGGAAGTCGCCGCGGAACAGCGAGATCACCCCGTTGACGCCGTCCGAGATCGGGGTCGGGTCGAACAGGCCCGCGACGTCCAGCGCCATCTGGCCAAGGTCGAGGATCAGCTCCTGCTTCTGGGCCGCCGTGGCCGCGTCCATGTCGTCGGCCAGGCGCTTCTGGTCGGCGGGCGACAGGTCGGCCTCGATCTGCGCGCGCAGGCTCTGGGCCTTGGCGGGATCGGACTTGGCGATCTCCGAAAGCTGGCCGGCCAGCTCGCTGGTGTTCAGTTGGCCGCCGGTGCGGCTGGCCGCCAGCAGGCCCGAAGCCTCGGTGGAGACGTTGGCGGCGCTGGTCGCGACGCGACTGGAGGCCCCGATGGACTCGGCTGCGTTCAGTCCGGACATGGATGCCTCCGTTGCGCCTCGACTGGCGCGACGATGGCCGGGGGCAGGGGGCGTCGATAGCTGGGGGCGTCCCTAGCTAGGGATAACCCTAGTTATGCCGCCAGCGGCCCGGGACTAGCGTCCTCTCCATAGGAAAGCGTCCGTACCAGGAGTGCCCGATGACCGCCGTGTCCCTCAACACCCAGTCATCCGTTTCAGGCTCCGGCGGCGGCAGGTCCAACGACTACGTGGTCAAGTCCGGCGACACCCTGTCGGCCATCGCCGATAAGCATGGCGTGTCGCTGGACGCGCTGATCCGCGCCAATCCGCAGATCACCAATCCCAATGTCATCCGACCCGGCCAGGAAGTGACCGTGCCGGCGGGCGCCGCGGCCGAGCCGCGCAGCTACACGGTCGAGGCGGGCGACAATCTCTCCAGCATCGGCGCCGAGTTCGGCGTCTCCTGGCAGTCGCTCGCCCAGGCCAACCGGCTGTCGAATCCCAACCTGATCAATGTGGGCCAGGAGCTGCTGATCCCCGGCGGCGGAACGGCCGCGCGGCCCGCGTCCGCCACGACGGACGCGGCACCGACCTCGCCGACGACGACCGGCCAGGCCACGGGCGTCCTGCCGTCCACCCAGGGCATGAGCGAGGCCCAGAAGTACGCGCTCTATTCCGGCTACGTGAACGCCTATGGCGACGCCCAGGCCAAGGCGGATCTCGCCGCCGGCAAGCAGGTGATCCTGGGCCTGCGCACCGAGACCAGCCTGGGCGCCAACGGCGGCAAGGGCGCCTATGACGACCGCGTAGTCGTGTTGCAGAAGGGCGGCAAGGTTCAGGAGTTCGCGGCCAACACCGAGCCTTCGGCCCAGTACGACGGCCGCTATGGCGCCGACTTCAACGGCGACGGCCGCAAGGAGCTGGGCCGCATCGCGGAAGGCACGGTCACCTTCCAGAAGAGCACGAGTTCAAGCCTGGGCGACGTGCTGCGGCCGACCGAGAGCCACGCCATCCAGCGCGACACCAATCACGACGGCCGGATCGACGACGCCGACGCCAAGGGCAAGGGCGTCAGCACCGACAACTCGTTCCTGTTCCACGCCGGCGGCAATTCCAACACCGGCTCGGCCGGCTGCCAGACCCTGAAGCCCGGCGACTTCCAGGCGTTCTGGAACGGCCTGGGCGGCCAGAAGGCCTTCAACTACGTGCTGGTCAATGTCGACAGGCAGGGTCCGCCCGGCGGCGCGACCGCGACGACGCAAACCTCGGCGTCGAGCGACGCGCGGATCGGCGCGCTGTCGGAACAGTACGAGACTGGCGGGCGAGGCCCGGGCACGGTGTCGAGCGGCGCGGGCGATCCGGGCGGCGTCTCCTACGGCACCTACCAGTTGGCGGGCAATCGAGGCCGGCCGCAGGAATTCCTCGCCGCCGAGGGCCGCCAGTGGGCCGCCGAGTTCGGCGGGGCCAGCCCAGGTTCGGCCAGCTTCACCGCGACCTGGAAGGCGATCGCCGCCCGCGAGCCGGAAAAGTTCGAGGCCGCCCAGCACGACTACATCCAGCGCACCCACTACCAGGTGCAGCTCGACACGGTGAAATCCGCCACGGGCCTGGACCTGTCGACCCGCTCGGCGGCGATCCGCGACGTGGCCTGGTCCACCTCGGTGCAGCACGGGCCCGAGACCGGCGCCATCGTCAAGGCCATGGCCAGGGTCGAAGGGCAGGGGCTCTCGCCCGCCGACGGCAAGGCCTATGACCGGGCCCTGATTAACGCCATCTACGACGAGCGCGGCAAGCGCAACGACGCCGGGCAGCTGGCCTACTTCACCAGCGCCTCGGCCGCCGTGCAGGTCTCGGTCGCCAACCGCTTCGCCAGCGAACGCCAGGACGCCCTGGCCATGCTGGGCCGATGAGAACCGCCGCGGCGGGCCGGCGTTGAACAGGCTGGCCCGTCCCGGATCACCCGACGATGAAGTTTGCTCCCCCAACCCTCATCGCCCTCGCGCTGGCCGTTGCCGGTTGTGAGCGACCGGCGGCGGCCGATCCCCCCCTACCCATGGCCGCCGCCGGCACCGCGCAGGGACCTGCGGGAAAGTATGTGATGAGCGGGCAGCGGCGAGGCCTGCTGACCCTGACCCCCAAGGGCGATCTCTGGCGGGTCAGCCTGTCGGGCGGCGCGCTGTCCGACGGCGCGGCGACGGCGGCCGATTGCGAGCTCGAGGCCGAGGGGCCCTTGAAGGACGGCCGCATCGAGGCGCGGGTCGTGCCCTTCGAGGGAACGAATATCGACCTTACCGCCGCCAACCTGGCGGCCCGTCCGGCCAAGGCCCAGGTGACCCTCAATGCGGAGACGGCCAGCGTGAGCACGGACTTCCAGGGTTGCGGCGTCGGCGCCGACCTTTCCGGCCGCTACGTGCGCCAGACGCCAGGGGCGATCGCCGAAGGGGATCGGGTGACCGATCTGGCGGCGGCCCTGCCGGACGCGCGGCTGACGATCCTCGATGGCTATCCCTGGGCCAGGTTCGCCATCGAGCACGGCGGCAAGCGCCTGGCGATCGTGCAGTTCGACGGCGAGAACGAGGAACTGGCCGACGGCCGCAACAGCCAGCAGGCGATCGGCGCCCGGCTCGGCTGGAGCGCGCTGAAGCCGGCCTTGCGGGTCGTGAGGGTCGAAGGAGGCGCGTCGTGATCCGTCCCGTCGAGCGCGCCTCGGGCGCGGATCTCTCCACCTGGACGCCGTCGACCACGGCGGCGCGGGCCGGCGTCGCGCGCCTGGCGATCGATGCCATGGCCACCGTCGCCGGCGCGGCCCTGGTCGATCCCCTGCGGGGCGGCGATCGCGGCCAGGCGGCCGCCTTCGTCTGGGCCGAGCACGGCCAGGGAAGCATGGCCCAGGTGGGCGCCGACCTGCGGATTCTGGCGGCCCAGAGCGGCCAGTCGGTGGCCGGCCGGCTGTCGGCCACCTCGCCGGTGGACGCCGGCCGCATCGAGCGGGTGCTGGCCGACTTCGCCCGCGAACTGCGCGCCCAGGCCGCGGGCAAGCCCCACCTGACGCCCTCGGCCATCGTCGAGCCGCTGCTGCGCTCGGTCGCCGCAGGCCTTCAGCGCGAGCCGGCGCCTGGCGTGGCGCGGGGCGATGTCGTCGAGCAGTTCGTGCGGATCATCGACGGCGCGACCGCCGAGCTGAAGGCGGTGTAGGGGGGGCTCGCCCGCTCGCGACCCCATCCCGTGTTTCCCCGCGAAGGCGGGGATCCAAGCTGACTTTCAGGAAGGTGTGATGCCGTGGATCGCCTGCGGATTCCGCTTGGATCCCCGCCTTCGCGGGGATGCTCGGAGGAAAACAGGGTCCTGATCGTGGATGTCGGCCGAGGCTAACCTTCCTAGCGGTTGCCCACCCCCGCGCCGTCGTCGGTGCGGGTCAGGTTGGCCAGGGCGGCGGCGGGGCGGTCGAGCTTGTTGTGGACCGCCAGGGTCACGTCCATCCAGGCCTGGCCGCGCATCTGGCTCCACCACTCGTCGTGGACCGCCGCCTGGAAGTCGCCGTTGACCCGTTCGGAGCGGGTCTCGACCACGGGATCGGCCACGGTGTCGGCGGTGTCTTCCACCACGCCCACCGTGTCGTCGACCACGCCGCCGACGCCGTCCAGCAGGCCGCCCAGGCCCTTGGCCAGCAGCGCGCCTTCAAGCGCGCCGCGCTGGGCGGGCGGCAGGCCCTTCAAGGCTTGCGTGGTTTCGGCCGGACCGGCGGCAGCGAAGGCCGCAGCGTCCACCTCGCCGGTGCGCGCGAAGCGGTCGACGGCGTCATCCAGGCGGCCGGGGCGCGGGGCTGGCGCGGCGGCGGCGTGGGCCGGGGCGGAAGGGTCTTGCACGATCATGGCCGGGGCCTCCTCAAGTGCAGCCTGCGCCGGGGGCGTCGCCGCCGCTATTGGGGTTTTCCCGATCGCCTCAGCGGACGAAGCCGGCCTCGGTCAGCTTCAGCTGTCGCAGGTCGATGCTCATCTCGTTGCGGAAGCGCGCCACCGCCGCCTCCGACAGCTGGCGGCTCAGCGTGGTGTTCTTCTTGGCGTTGGCGTCGGAGAAGGCCGAGCCCTGGGCCACGAAGTTCAGCATGAACACCTCGGCCATCTCCTGCTTGCCGGCGTCGTCGAGGCGAGCGAAGGCGGGGTTCGAGCTCAGGGCCTGCGAGACCTGGCCGCGCACGCCCTGCACCTGGGCGCGGTTGGCGAAGGGCACGTTGTTGGCGATCTGCCAGTTCTGCACCCAGTAGGCGGTCATGGCGTCGGCCACGTCGCCGCGCCGCAGGCCGTCGACCGCGACGTGCTTTTCCCAGGCGCCCAGCAGGTCCTTCTGCTGCACGGCCTGGCGCAGGCGCTCGCCGTTGGTCGGGTCGCGCTTGGCGACGAAGTCGGCGAACTGGCCGCGCACGCGGGTCGAGACGGCGGGCGAGGGGCGGTAGCGGGTGTTGGCCGCCGCGGCGTTGCGCTGCTGGGCCGACAGGCTGGCGCCGGGCACGGGCCGGGCCGTCGTGGAGCGGGCGCGGCCGCCGCGCTGCACCGTCGAGCCCAGCACGTTGTTCATCTGGCCCACCGACATCATCGACGAGCCGAAGTCCATGTACTGGGTGCCGATGCTGGAGAAGTCCTGCGCCGCGGCCGGCAGGCCGATCATCAGGGCGATGGCGCTGAGCGCGGGAACGAGGCGGCGGTTCATCCGGTGTGCTCCACTGTTTTTCCAACCCTGACGTGCAATATTGACAAGAAAACGACAGGCGGCCAGATGGCCGCCTGCCTTTTCTACTGTCGAGCTTAAGCTTAACCCTTGCGGGCGAGGGTCGAGCCGGCTTCGCCGATGGACTTGATCGAGTTGTTCAGGGCCTGGCTGACCATGTTCATCTCCTGGCCCAGGGCCTGGATCTCGGCGGTCAGCTGGCCGTACTTGGAGTCCTTGGAGTCCAGGCCGCCCAGTTCGTCGGTCTTGGCCTTCATCTGACCCATCTTGCCGTCCATCACCTTGCCGAGAGCCTTGGCCAGGGCGACCAGGAAGCTGTCGCCCTTGGTCGACTTGCCCTCGCCGCCGTCGCGGACGCTTTCCAGGATCGAGCTGGTCCAGCTCTGGGCCACGTCCTCGGCGGTGCGTTGCAGGTCGCCCTGCTCGGCCGGGCTGAAGCCGAAGGTGTCGGCCGCGCCCTGGACCGCTTCGGTCAGGCTCTGGGCCGCGCCGCCCGGGTTGCCGCTGGCGGCCTGGAAGACGCCCTGGGCCAGGTCGATCACGCCCTGCGGCAGGCCCAGCTGCTGACCCACCTGCTGGATCACCTGGCTGGCGACCGAGCTGATGATCTGCTGGAAGATCGACTGGAAGGCCAGCGAGGTGCCGCCGGTGAGCGCCGCCAGGGCGACGGTGCTGAACAGGCTGCCGATGTTGAGACCGCCGCCGCTGAAGATGCCGGACATGTTTCGAACTCCGCGATTTTGAAATCTGTCGTCCTCGGTCCCGCGTTCATCGCTGCGACCTGACGCCGCAAGACAACCATCGCGGGTCGATCGTCAGTAGTCGGGTCGTTCCCTAGCTAGGGTTTTCCCTATCAGCCGGCGCATGGCGGCCGAGGGCTGGGCCGCGCGCATGCGGGCCTCGTCGGCGGCGCGGGCCTCGGCGGCGATCTCCTCGGGGCTGCGCGTGCGGCGGTCCAGCACCGTGATCTGGCCGGCGGTCACGCCCAGCAGGAACACCTCGTCGCGATAGGCCACCAGGGTCAGCCGCTCGCGTTGGCCCACGGGCAGGGCCCGCAGGTAGCGGATCTGGTCGTCGCTGGCGGGCCCGGCCTGCACGCGCTTGAGCAGCTTCAGCGAGAAGAACGCCAGGCCCAGCACGATGGCCAGGGCGATGGCGACGGTCAGCAGGTCGAGGATGGCGCTCACGGGGGCTCCGTCTGGCGGCTAGGGCGGGGGCGGGAAGGTCGGGCCGGGCGGCGGCCCTTCTGGCGGTTCTTCGGCGGCGGCCCTGGCCTGCTCGTCCTTCAGCCGGCGGGCCCAGAGGATCACCTCGGCCACGGCGGCGAACAGGTCCTGGGGCACGATGTCGTCGATGGCGGCCTTGTCGCGCAGGGCGCGGGCCAATTCGACATTGCGGATGATCGGAACGCCCGCTTCCTCGGCCGCCTCGCGCATGGTCTGGGCGATCGGCCCTTCGCCCTTGCCCAGCAGCACCGGGGCGGCGTGCTCGGCCGGATCGTAGGCCAGGGCGCAGGCGATGTGGGTGGGGTTCACCACCAGCACCGAGGCGTCGCGGGCGGCCTGGGCGGCGTTCTGCTGCGCCCACTCCTGGTGCAGCTGTCGCCGGTGCGCCTTCACGTGCGGATCGCCCTCGGAATCCTTCATCTCCTGGCGGATGTCTCGCCGGCTCATCAGCATCTTCTTGGTGAAGCTGTGGCGCTGGTAGGCCAGATCCAGCAGCGACACGAAGACGAACAGCACCACCGTTCCGGCCAGCAGCTTGAAGGTCAGTCCGCCGTAGGCCGACAGCGCGCCGTCGGCCTCGCCGGCCGGCAGCGCCATCAGCTGGTCGAACGACATGGCCACGACGATCCAGGTGAAGATCCCCAGCAGCAGGGTCTTGGCCAGCGACTTGGCCACCTCGAACAGGTTGTCGAGGCTGAACATGCGCTTGAGCCCCTCGCCGGGGTTCATGTGCGACATCTTCGGGCTCATCTTCTCGAAGGTGAAGACCGGGCCCACCTGGCCGAACTCGGCCAGCATGCCGAAGATCGCCACGGGCACGAAGGTGATCGCCGTCAGCAGCACGAAGGCCTTGCCGGCGGCCGCGCCGGCGATCGGCCAGGCCTCGGCGAAGGGCCGGTCCATCACCGCGAAGACCTCGTCGAAGAGGCCGCCCAGCCTGTCGAAGGCGAAGCCCGCCGTCATTGCCCCCAGCAGCAGCCAGACGCCCAGCACCGCGGTCGAGGTCAGGTCCTTGGACTTGGGAACATCGCCCTTCTTGCGGGCGTCCGACAGCCGCTTGGGTGTCGGTTTCTCGGTCTTGTCCCCGCCGTCGTTCTTCTCAGCCATAGCGTGTGTTCTGGCGCCGTCGCGATGGACGTCGGGCGTTCGCCGACCGGTGAGATGCCGACAAAGGCCGTAATCATGGCTAAAAAGCGGCGAGCTTAGCCATAGTAGTTGTTAAGCTGAGCCATAGAATTTGTTGTCTGGTAAGCAGTATACTGAGTATGAAAATTGTTTTAACTCCGAGGTTGACAGGATTGATGCGCCAAAGTTAGCTTTTGAATGGGTAGTATGCACAGGCGGGGCGCTGCATAGAGGGACAAATTTATGCGCAAGTTCCGCGTAGTGGCGTCGAGCGTGTGTTTAATCTTATTTTCTTCAAGTCCAGTGTTCGCATATGAATGCGTGACCGCCGACGGCTTGAAGTTCAGCAGCGCTCTCCCGATCAATGAAAAGTTCTCGTTGGCGCGCATAGATTGCGTTGAAGAAACACAACCGACAGGGGTGTCTGAACAGCTCCGTCTCTATGACAGCCCCCAGGTGGCGACCGCCGTTATCTCGGCTGGACGTATCGCCCCGGCGCCGGTCGTCATCGCCAGGGGCGCCCGCGGATCGGCCCTCTACGCGCCGCTGGTGGCCGCCGCTGGCCGCGACTTCGACATCGATCCGGACCTGCTGCAGGCGGTCATGCACGTGGAATCGCGGGCCAATCCGGGGGCGATCTCGCCCAAGGGCGCGCGGGGCCTGATGCAGATCATGCCTGCCACCGCCAAGCGCTTCGGCGTGCGCGATCCGGCGGTCGAGCTGGGCGACCCCATGGTCAACATCCGCACCGGCGCGGCCTACCTCAAGACCCTGCAGGGCCACTTCGGCAACGACCTGGAACTGGTGCTGGCGGCCTACAACGCCGGCGAGGGGGCCGTCATGAAGTACGGCCGCAAGATCCCGCCCTATCGCGAGACGCAAGGGTACGTCGCCAGCGTCCTCGACCGCTATCGCGGCCTCGTTTCAGCCCGCGGCGGCTTCTGAGGACCCATTCCCCATGAGCGTCGAAGGCTATCTCAAGCGCCTGCAAAGGCGTCCGCGCCAAGGCGTCATGGCGCGTTTCAGCGACCTGTTCCTGGTGGCCGGCGTCGTGGCGATCGTCGCCCTGATGATCCTGCCGCTGCCGGCCCTGGCGCTCGACGCGCTGGTGGCGGTCAACATCTGCTTCGGCGTGATGCTGCTGCTGATCGCCATCTACATCTCGACGATCGTCGAGTTCTCGGTGTTCCCGAGCCTTTTGCTGATCACCACGCTCTACCGGCTGGCGCTGTCGATCGCCACGACTCGGATGATCCTGATCGAGGGCCACGCCGGGCACATCATCGACACCTTCGGCACGATGGTCGCCGGCGGCAACCTGGTGGTCGGCCTGGTGGTGTTCCTGATCATCACCGTCGTGCAGTTCATCGTCATCGCCAAGGGCGCCGAGCGGGTGGCCGAGGTGGCCGCGCGCTTCAGCCTCGACGCCATGCCGGGCAAGCAGCTGTCGATCGACAGCGACCTGCGCTCGGGCATGATCGACAAGGACGAGGCCAAGCGCCGCCGGCGCGTGCTGGAGATGGAGAGCAAGCTCCACGGCAGCCTCGACGGCGCGATGAAGTTCGTCAAAGGCGACGCCATCGCCAGCATCATCATCGTGGTCATCAACCTCCTGGGCGGCCTGGCCATCGGCATGCTGCAACAGGGCCTCGACTTCGGCTCGGCGATCCACAAGTACTCGATCCTGACCATCGGCGACGGCATGGTCACCCAGATCCCGGCGCTGCTGGGCGCCATGGCCGCCGGCCTGATCGTCACCCGCACCACCGACGAGGACAGCGAGACCCACCTGGGCGACGCGATGCGCCGGCAGTTCGCGGCCAAGCCCCGGGTGTTCCTGGTGGCCGGTGGCATCTGCTGGCTGATGGCCCTGGTGCCCGGCTTCCCGGTGATCGTGTTCCTGCTGCTGGGCGGCGTGGCCATCGTCACCGGCGCCCTGGTCGACGCCGACATGCGCGCGCGCCTGACCCGCAGGATCGCTCCGGCCCGCGCCGCCGCCGACGAGGCCAAGGCCTCGCCCGCCGCCGCCCGCACCAAGGTCACCGAGACCCAGCCCGTGGTGCCGCTGCTGCTCGAGCTCGACGGCGAGGCCGTGCGCCGCCACGAGGCCGCCGTCATGACCCGGGGCCTGGAAGAGGTGCTGGAAGAGTTCGAGCTGCGGCTGGGCGTGGCCCTGCCGCGCGCCTCGTTCCATTACGGTGAGGGCGCCGGCGCGCCGCGCTGGCGCCTGCTGGCCTTCGAGGCCCCGATCGGCGCCGGCGAACTGGCCCATCCGGCCGACCTGTCGGAGTTGCAGGACGCCGTGCGCCAGGCCCTGCGCCGCAACGCCGGCCTGTTCGTCGGCATCCAGGAGGCCAGCAACCTCTTGACCCGCGCCGGCGGCGAATATCCCGAGGTGGTCAAGGAAGCCGCCCGCGCCCTGCCTCTGGCCCGCATCGCCGAGGTCATGCGGCGCCTGGCCGAGGAAGAGGTGCCGCTGCGCAACCAGCGCGACATCCTAGAGGCCCTGGCCGACGCCGGCCAGCGCGAGAAGGACCCGCTGGCCCTGACCGAGTTCGCCCGCGTCGCCCTGCGCCGCCAGATCAGCCACCGCTACGCCCCCGACGGCGCCCTGAAGGCGGTGGTGCTGGAGCCGGCGCTGGAGCAGCACCTGCGCGAGGCCATCCGCACCGGCGGCGGCGCCCAGCAACTGGCGCTGGATCCCGAGATGAGCCGCCGTGCCACCGACGCCATCCTGGCCAAGGTCGACGAGACCGGCGCCACCGTCGTCCTGGCCGCCATCGACCTGCGCCGGCACGTGCGCAAGCTGATCGAGGCCCGCGCCTTCGACCTGGGCGTCCTGTCCTTCCACGAACTGCTGCCGACACTGCGGCTGGACGTGGCTGGCCGCGTGGCCTTCCCGCGCGAGCCCCTGACCGTAGTGCCCAACGATCCCGACCCGCCGCCGCCCGCGTCCGCGGCCGCCTGAACCCGGAGACAGAATGTCGCTTCCGAAGGATAGAACTGCTGTTCGCCGCGCCGCCCGGATGGGCGTGGCCGCGGCGGTCGCCGCCGCCCTGGCCGCGACGGCGCCCCAGGTCCAGGCGGGCGAGGTCCCGCTGGGCGCGCGCAGCGTCGACCTGACGGCGCGCGAGCAGCCGATCGCCCAGTTCCTGCAGAACTTCTACAATCAGGTCGGCGTGCCGGTGGTGATCTCCTCGCAGGTCGCCGGCACCATCAACGGCGTGTTCCGCGGCCCGGCCGCCAAGATCGACGCCGACATCGCCAAGGCTTTCGACCTCGTCACCTACTACGACGGCGGCGCGGCCTATGTTTACACCGCCGCCCAGCTGTCCAGCCGCAGCTTCCCGATCTCGGGCTCGGCCTCGCGGCGGGTCGACCGGGCCGCCCGGCAGCTTGGCCTGCTCGATGGCCGCAACACCCTGCGCGCCACCGGCGACATGCTGGTGGCCACCGGCGCGCCGCGCTTCCTGCAACAGGTCGACGAGCTGGCCCGCGGCGGGGTGCAGGCCGAGGCCGTATCGCCGACCCTGCAATATCGCGTGTTCTATCTCCGCTATGGCTGGGCCGACGACGTGAACCTGACGGTCGGGTCGCGCCAGGTGACCATTCCGGGCGTGGCCTCGATTATCCGCTCGCTGGTCAGCTCCGATCCCAACGAACGATCCGGCGCGGCCGCCCGCAGCGAGACCCCGATCCCGGCCGCCGTCCAGGGCCTGCGCGGCCAGGGCCTGGCGACGCTGGGCACGCCCAATGCCGGCGGCGCCTTCTACGGCGGCCAGGAGACCCTGGGCACGCCGCTGGCCAACGAGCAGACCGGCGTCTACTCGCCGCAGAACCCGATCCGGGTGCAGGCCGACAGCCGCCTCAACGCCGTCATCGTCCGCGACGTGGCCGAGCGCATGTCGGCCTACGAGGAGCTGGTCCGCGCCCTCGACGTCGAGCCGCAGCTGCTCGAGGTCGAGGCGGCGATCATCGACATCGACACCACCAAGGCCCGCGACCTGGGCGTCAACTGGCGCTTCGACGACGGCAACGGCGGTATCCAGTTCGGCCGCGGCCCCAATGCGCCGGCGGGCCTGGAGGACGGCAACCTGGTGCGCGGCAACACCTCGCCCAAGTCGGCCGCCGGGCTCGTGGCCTCGACCATCATCGGCAACGGCGACTACTTCGCCGCCCGCCTCAACGCCCTGGAGACCGAGGGCGTGGCCCGGGTCGTCTCGCGGCCGCAGATCGTCACCCTGTCGAACGTCGAGGCCGTGTTCGAGAACAGCCGCGACTTCTACGTCCGTCTGGCCGGCGAGCGTGATGTCGACCTCTTCAACGTCACCGCCGGCACCACCCTGCGCGTCACCCCGCACGTCACCCGCGACGGGACCCAGACCCGCATCCGCATGCTGGTGACCATCGAGGACGGCTCGCTGACCAACGCCAGCGTCGACAACATCCCCGTCGTCCGCCGCGCCGCGCTCAACACCCAGGCCCTGATCCAGGAGGGGCAGAGCCTCCTGCTGGGCGGCATGACCGTACAGTCCGACACCACCGGCTCGCAGAAGATCCCGGTGCTGGGCAACATCCCGGTGCTGGGCAACCTGTTCAAGGTGCAGCAGCGCAGCAGCGGCCGCATCGAGCGGATGTTCCTGATTACCCCGCGCCTGGCCTCGATCGCCGCGCCGCGCTCCACCACCCAGGCGGGCCTGCGCTACGACGCGCCCGCGTCCGGGTTCGAGAACGCGCCTTTGCCGGCCGCGCCCAAGCTGCCGTCCGACCGCAAGCCGCCGCCGAAGTCGGCCCCGCGTGGGCCCGCCCAGCCGCTGCCGCCGGCGCCGCCCCCGGCGCCGGAACCCTACGGCACGATGAAACCCATCCCCAATCCGAGCTAGGCCCATGACCGATCAAGCCCTGCTGTCCGAAGAACCGACCGAAGTTCCCGCCGCCACGCCGTCCGAGGCGCTGGTTGTCAAGGTGCTGTCGGGCCGCGTCGCCGGCGCCGTCCTGCCATTGCCGGCCGGTGAAAGCGCCGAGCTTGGCCACGGCTTCGACGCCGACATCGTGCTGCGCGACCCCAGCGCCAGGGGCGTGCGCGTCCGCCTGACCGCCGGCGAGGAGGCCGCCGAGATCGAGGTGGTCTCCGGCCAGGTCGAGATGCTCGGCCACCGGCTGGAGGCCCCGGCCCGCGCCGTGCTGCCCTGCTACGTGCCGCTGATCGTCGGCGACAACGCCCTGGCCCTGGGCGTCGAGGAAAGCCCCCGCTGGGGCGAGGCCGAGCGCCTGCTGGCCGCGTCGGGTCCTTCCGAGTCCGCCGCGCCGGCTGAAGAGGAGGGCGACTTCTTCGAGGACGGCCGCAGCCTGCTGCGCCGCACGCTCGACCGCGGCGTCCAGGTGGTCGGCTCCACGCCCCACCTCGTGCCGGCCCTGGTGTTCGGCGCGGCCCTGGCCTGCGTCACCTACGCTGTGGCCAACGTGCCCCGCTTCGGCGGCCAGGAGGCCAGCCCCTCCAAGGTCCACGCCCTGCTGCGCCAGGAGGGCTACGGCGCCCTGGCCGTGCAGCCCGAGGCCAACGGCAAGCTGGTCATCGCCGGGGTGCTCAACCGCGACGCCGAGAAGGCCCGCCTGGCCCGCCTGATCAGCTCCCGCGAACTGCCCGCCCGGGTCGAGGTCGTCACCAGCGAGGGCCTGGCCCAGAACGTCGAGGACGTGTTCCAGGCCAACGGCCTGGCCGCCACCGCCCGTCCCAACGGCCTGGGCCGCGTGCGGGTGCAGGTCACCGGCCCCTCCGACGAGGTGGCCAAGGTCGAGAAGATCGCCCTGCACGACGTCAAGGGCCTGCGCGACCTCGACGTGGCCCGCGCCGCCGGCGGCGACCGCTTCGGCGCGGTCTTCGACCAAGGCCCCGGCAAGCGCGTGGTGGCGGTGGTCGGCGGCGACGCCGGCTACGTCGCCACCGCCGACGGCGCCCGCTACTTCGCCGGCTCCACCCTGCCCACGGGCGACCGCATCGTCGGCGTCGAGAGCCAGGCCGTCGTCGTCGAGAAGGACGGCGCCACCACCCGCCTGATGTTCTGAAATTCCAACCCCATACGAGGAGAAGCGACCATGTCCGACAGCAGCATTTCCGGCTTCAGCAGCGCCTCCGTCGCGCCCAGCCTGGCCGGCTCCAACAACAAGAACCGCCCGGGCAGCTGGTTCGAGGCCATGGCCCATGCGTGGGGGCAGGTGCTCGACGCCCAGGCCGTGAAGATCACCGAGCTCTCCGACCAGATAGGACCCGGCGGCGAGGACAAGCCCTCGGTCATGGCCCAGCTGACCGCCGAGAGCCTGCGGATGAACTTCATGGCCAACTCGGAATCCACCTCGGTCGACAGCGTCGGCCGCGCCCTCGAAACCATGGCCCGCAAGAACTAAGCGCGTCTTTCAGGAGAGGACGCCATGTCCTTCGATCCCGTTTCGGCGGCCGCCCTGGCCATGCCCCAGGAAGCCGCGCCGCAGGTGGCCCAGGTCGGCTATGGCGCCAGCCTCACCGACGCCGTCCAGTTCCAGAACGCCCTGCACACCGCCGGCGCCTCGCAGGTGGCGGGGCTCGGCGGCCCCGAGGCCCTGGCCCCGGCCATGAAGGGCGTCTTCAACCAGCTGGAGTTCGTCAACAGCCAGGCCTCGAACCTGGCCGCCCACGCCAAGGCCGCCGAGGCCAAGGGCGCGGCGATCACGCCCGGCGAGATGATCGGCCTGACCGTCCAGTGCCACGAGTTCATGTTCAACTGCCAGCTGACCTCGAACATCGCCAACCGCACGTCTGACGGCCTGCAGCAGCTGTTCCGGCAACAGGCTTGAGGGTGGCGGCCATGCGCAAGATCCTGCCCGCCGTCCTGGTCGCCGCGGCCCTGGGCCTGTCGGCCTGCGCCGAGAAGGAGCTCTACGGCGGGCTCACCGAGCGCGAGGCCAACGAGATGGTCGCCGTGCTGCAGAACGCCAATGTCTCGGCCTCCAAGAGCAGCAAGGACGGCAAGGTCTGGGCGCTGAAGACCCGCGCCGAGCAGTTCTCGTCGGCCGTCGCCGTGCTGCACGACCAGGGCTATCCGCGCGACAAGTTCGAGAGCCTGGGCGAGGTCTTCAAGAAGGAGGGCTTCGTCTCCTCGCCGATGGAGCAGCGGGCCCGGCTGATGTACGGCCTCAGCCAGGAGCTCAGCCAGACCATCTCGTCCATCGACGGCGTGGTCCAGGCCCGGGTGCACATCGCCGTGCCCGAGGCCGATCCCCTGGCCGAGCAGCAGAAGCCGTCCTCGGCCTCGGTGTTCATCCGCCACAACCCCGACGTCGACCTCTCCGGCCAGGTGGGCTCGATCAAGGCGCTGGTCACCAACTCCATCGAGGGCCTGCCCTACGACAAGGTGACGGTTGTGATGTTCCCGGCCAAGCCGGTGATGGCCGCCGCGCCGGTCTCGCCGATCCGGTCGTTCACCATGCCGGCCATCGCCATCCTCGCGGCCATCGGCGGGGTGGGGGCCTATGTCTTCAGCCGCACCAGCCGGGGCAAGCCGCGCCGCAAGCTGAAGACCCTGGCCGAGACCGGGACGCCCGTCGCATGAGCGCCCGCGCCGACCGCCGGCGCCTGGTCGCCCAGGCCCGCCTGCTGGACGCGATCGGCGCGCCGGCGCCGGTCGGCCCGCGCGCGGCGCGGCTGGCGCGACGCCTGACCGGGCGAGCCGAGACGCCGCTGGCCTTCGCCGACGTCGCCGCCGCGCCGGACTGGGCGGCCTGGCCGGCCGAACGCCGCGCGCGCCTGGCCGACTTCGCCGCCGCCGCCGCTTGCACCGAGGTCCTCCAGCGGACCATCGACGGCAAGCGCCTGGCCCGCGTCGCCCGCCGCATAGGCGAGCCGGCGCTGGACGCGGTGCTGGCCTCGCCGCCGGGCCTCGTGGCGGCGATCCCGCAGGCAGCGTTGGCGCTGGGCGACGAGGACGCCTTCAGCGCCCTGGGCGCCGGCGTGCTGCTGGCCGAGGTCGGACGCCGCCCGGTCGCCGTCGCCCGCCTTTCCGAGCTTTTCGAGGTCGCCCCGCTGGCGATCGATCCCGACCGGGGCCTTGGCGCGGCGCACGCCGCGCGCGGGCTCTTCATGGCCTTCGAGGCCGGCGCCCTGGAGGCCGCCGCATGACCTATCTGCTCCTGTCTTCCGGCCCTTCGGGCGCGCTTCTGACCGACCAGCCGGTGATCCGCCGCGAGGACGTCGGCGCCGTGCGCGACGCGGCCGAGCTCACCGCCGCCCTCGACGCCCTGCGCCAGGCGACCCGCGAGGCCGCCCTGCGCGACGGCTTCGCCCAGGGCCATGCCGAGGGAACGGCCGCCGCCGCCCGCGAGACGGCCCATGTGTTGGCCGGCGTCCACGCCGCCCTGCAGGTCGAGCGCGACCGCCTGCGCGCCAGCGCGGGCGCCCTGGCGCTCGACATCGTCCGCCGCATCGCCGCCGGCCTGGCCTCCGACGAGGTGCTGGCCGCCCTCGCCGAGCAGGCGGCCCGCGACCTGCTGCCCGAGGAGCCGATCCGCGTCCGCGTCGCGCCCGAGGCCGCCGGCGCGGTGACCCGCCGCCTGTGGTCGATCGACGCCCGCATCGAGGTGATGGCCGACGCCGACGTAGCGGCCGGCGACTGCGTGCTCGACACCCCCTCGGGCCGCACCCACGCCGGGCTCGAAACCCAGCTTAGGGCCCTGGAGGCGGTGTTCGCCGCCCCAGCCGGCGAGGCCGCCGCATGAGCTTCGACGCGCCGCCTTCCGAAGTCGCCAACGACGCCCGACTGCGCGACGTCCTGCGCGGCGCCCGCACCGTCGAGCGGCGCGGCCGCGTGGCCCAGGCGTTCGGCACGACGGTGCGCGCCACGGGCCTGGACGTGCGCATCGGCCAGGAGTGCGAGATCGTCGACCGCGCCAGCGGCAACGTCGTGAAAGCCCAGGTCGTCGGCCTCGACGGCGGGGCGGCGATCCTCACCCCGCTGTCGCGCCTGGAGGGCGTGGCCGTCGACGCCGAGGTGGTGGCGGGCCCCCGCCGCAGCGAGATCGGGGTAGGTGAGGGGCTGCTGGGCCGCGTGCTCGACGCCCATGGCGAGCCGCTGGACGGCCTGGGTCCGATCACCGGGCCGCTGCGCCCGTTTCCCGTCTATGGCGAGGCCCCCAATCCGCTGGCCCGTCCGCCGATCGCCCAGCCGTTCGCGACTGGGGTGCGCTGCGTCGACGCCCTGCTGACCACCGGCGAGGGCCAGCGCGTGGGCCTGTTCGCCATGGCCGGCGGCGGCAAGTCGACCCTGCTGGGCATGTTCGCCCGCCACGCCCGCAGCGACGTCAACGTCATCGCCCTGATCGGCGAGCGGGGCCGCGAGGTGCGCGAGTTCCTCGACGACTGCCTGGGGCCCGAGGGCCTGGCCCGCTCGGTGGTCATCGTCTCGACCTCCGACCGGCCGGCCATGGAGCGGGTGCGCGCGGCCCACGTCGCCACCGCCATCGCCGAGGGGTTCCGGGCCGAGGGCCGCCGCGTGATGCTCCAGATGGACAGCGTCACCCGCTTCGCCCGCGCCCTGCGCGAGATCGGCCTGTCGGTGGGCGAGCCGGCGGTGCGCCGGGGCTTTCCGCCGTCGGTCTTCGCCGAACTGCCGCGCCTCTTCGAGCGGGCGGGCGCGATCGAAGGCGGGGCGATCACCGCTTTCTACACCGTGCTGATCGAGGACGAGGAGGGCGGCGACCCGGTCGGCGAGGAGGTCCGCTCGATCCTCGACGGCCACATCTATCTCTCCCGAAAGCTCGGCCAGGCCGGGCACTATCCGGCCATCGACGTCGCCGCCAGCCTCAGCCGCGTCTATCCGCGCGTCGCATCGGCCCAGCAGCAGGAAGCCGCCATGAAGGTGCGCGGCTGGATGGCCAAGTACGCCGAGATCGAGTTCCTGCTTCAGATCGGCGAGTACAAGCCCGGCGGCGATCCCCTGGCCGACGAGGCCATCGCCCGCCGTCCGCGCATCACCGACCTGCTGCGCCAGGGCGCGCACGACGCCGTCGCCTTCGACGAGGCTCTGTCGGCCCTGGCGGAGGCCGCCGCATGACCGCCCGCGCCCAGGTCCAGGCTCTCGTTCCGGTGGTGAAGCTGCGCGAGCGCCGTGTCGAGAAGGCCATGCGCGAGGCCGCCGAGGCCCGGCGCAAGGTGGCCGACGCCGTAGAGGCGCTGGAAATCCGCGACCGCCTGATCGCCGCCCACGACGTCGCCAAGGCCCGGCTCGACGACTGGTTCGCCGGCGGCCTGTCGGGCGCGGCCCATCTGGTGGCCTCGGCCTTGGCCCGGCGAGAGGCTGTCGCCATCGCCCGCGACGCCGACCAGCGCCTGCGCGACCAGGAGGCCGTGGCGCTGGACCTGGCGCGCGAGGATCTGGCCGCCGCCATCAGGGCCCTGGCCCGCGCCCAGGGCCGCTTCGACGCCATGAACGGTCGCCTCGATCACGCTCGCGCCCTGGTCGCCGCCGACCGCGAGGCCCGCGAGCAGCTCGAGATCGAGGACGCCGGCGCCTTCAGGAGCTTCCGATGACCACCATCCGCGACAACGCCGCCGCCGAGCGTCCGAACACCTCCACGCCGCGCGGCGCCGGCGAGCCGCCCACGCCCTGGCGCGGATCGGAGTTCCAGGCCCTGCTGCAGCAGGCCGCCGAGCGCCGCGAGCCGCTCGTCCGTCAAGGCGCGCGCGCCGAACGGGAAAAGGAAGCCGAGCGCGACGAGGACGACGGCCGGATCGACCTGTCGGCCCTGCTGGGCCCGGCCCGCGACTTCCAGGACCTGGCCGGCGGCCAGGAGGCGACGGGCGTCGACGCCCTGTCGGCGCTGACCAGGTCGGCCGGCGGCGGGGTAGAAGCCCCCGTGACGGCGCCCGGCGCGACCGCGGCCGACATAGAGGCCTTCAGCGCCGCCATGGACAAGGCCTGGCTGGCCTCGGGCGGCGACCGCAAGACGCTGGCCTTGGGCATGGCCGACAAGGCTTCGCTGCTGACCGGCCTTGGCCTGTCGCGCGCCCCCGACGGCTCGCTGTCCCTGACCCTGGCCGCTCGCCCGGAGGCCACGCCCGAACTGACCAAGGCGCTGGAGGCCTTGCGCAAGCGGCTGGAGGTGCGGGGCCTGGCGCTGGCGGATCTCTTCGTGGAAGCCGACGACGGGCTGGATCCCGAGGCGTTGATCCGGAGGGTGCGTTGAGCGTCAGCCCCTCTACCCCCCACCTCCCGTCATTCCCGCCCTTGTGGCGGGAACCCCTCTCTCAGCCGCAGGGGCGAATGGGGCGGCATGCCGAGCATGCCGCTCGCATCTCACGTGTCAGCGGAACCAGGGGTTCCCGCCACAAGGGCGGGAATGACGGGATCAATGGGAAGTGCTCACCGCAACGGCAGCCCGAACCGTCCCACGCCGCGATCGGCTTCCGCCGCGCGGGTCACCGCCCGGGCCACCTCCGCGGGCGGATCGCCGGCGGCCCAGCGCTCGGCCAGCACCTCGATCAGCCGGCGGCTCTGGGCGTTGTGCAGTCCCTCGGTCGGGTCGGCCGCGTCGGCGCGCAGCTTGTCGATGTAGAGCGCCGTCGCCTTGGGCGAGGCGCTCACCAGGTCCAGCAGGTAGGTCGCCGCCGTCTCGAAGGCCTCGGCGTCCAGCGGCGCGTCGGCGATGTCGCGCACCAGCCAGACGCACAGAAACTCCAGCGGCCCGACCTTGCGGCTGTTGCTGAGCAGTGGTCCGCCGCCGCCCAGGCCAGCGAAGCCTCCAGCGCCCCAGGCGGGAACCCGCGCGGCCGGCAGGCGGGCGGTCAGCAGGGCCTGGGCCAGCGCATCGGCGACCAGCGCCTTGACCTCCGGCTCGCCGAAATGCGCCACGGCCGCCAGCAGCTTGGCGAAGCCTGGGTACAGCGCATCGCCCAGGTCGGTGCAGACGCGCTCCAGCACGTCGACGCGGCGGTCCAGGCTGGCCTGGCCCCGCAGGCCCTCGACCAGCGCCTGGGCGGCGCCGAACCAGTCGGGCTCGGACTTGAGGATGCGGTCGGCGTTCACGCCGAGAAGCTAGCTTCAGAAGAGGCCGTTGTCGCGGGTGTCGGTCAGGCGATCGGCCACGGCGCGGGCCGTATCGTCCAGGTCGCGGGCGGCGCCGGAAAGACCGATGCGGCCGTCATGGCGCGAGAAGCCGGAGAAGTCGCCGAAGGCCTGGGCGCGCGAGGGCTCGCCCGCCGGGCTGATCCCGGAAAGACCGTGGCTCCAGACGCCGGAGACGGACGGGGCGTCGATACGGCTGGCGGACATGGCAAGCTCCTTCAGTCTCTCGATACGAAAGACAACGCGCGCCCGCCAGTCGGGTTTTCCCTAGCCGGCCTGTGTGTCGCATGACGGGCCTGGCCGCGCTACTTTCGCAATCGCCCGAGGCCGAGGCGCTGGACGTCCTGGGTCTGGCCGTCGCCGCCTTCGAGGACGCCGCCGTCCCGCGCCTGGCCTGGCGCTCCCCGGCCTTCGCGCGGCTGACCCCCGACCTCGCCCCCGGCCGGGTTCCGGCCGGGGGCCTGCTGGCGGCGGTCGAGGCGGCGCGGCGCGGGGAGGGCGGCCTCTTCCCGCTGGATCTCGACGGCCAGGCCTTCGAGGCCCGGGCCGCGCACGGCGACGGCCGCATCTGCCTGATCCTGTCCAGCGCCGCCGAGCGCCAGGAGGCGGAAGGCCGTCGCCTGGCCGACCGCGAGCGCCTGCTGCTGACCTCGCGCGTCATGTCCGTCGGCGAGATGGCCACCATGATCGCCCACGAACTGAACCAGCCGATCGGCTCGATCACCAACATCGCGCGGGGGCTCAAGGCCCGGCTGTCGCGCGGGGCGCTGTCGAAGGAAGAGGGCGTCGAGGCCCTGGATCGCGCCGCCGAGCAGGCGCTCTACGCCTCGGGCGTCATCCAGCGCATGCGCTCCTTCGTTGAGCAGCGCCAGCCCCAGGTCGAGCCGCTGGACCTGCCGAGGCTGGTGCGCGCCACGCTCGACCTGCTCGACTGGGAGATCGCCCGCGACAAGGTCGTGGCCCGCGCCCAGTTCGCGACCCTGCCGCCGGTGCTGGGCGACGCGGTGATGATCCAGCAGGTGCTGGTCAACCTCGCCCGCAACGGCCTGGACGCCATGCGCGGCCGGCCCGGCCCGCGCCGCCTGACCATCGCCGCCGCGCCGATGGAGGGTTCTGACCGCATGGTCGAGCTGACCGTCGCCGACAGCGGTCCGGGCGTCGAGGCGGGCGCGGAGGGCAAGATGTTCTCGCCATTCTTCTCGACCAAGCCCGGCGGCATGGGCGTGGGCCTGGGGATCTGCCGGTCCATCGTCGAACTGCATCGCGGGCGTCTGTGGCACGCCCCGGATCCCGAGGGGGGGACCGTATTCCACATCGCGCTGCCCGCGGCGCGCCAGGAGGAGCCATGACCACCCCCTCTACCTCGACACCCCCGCCCAGCGCCCTGGGCGCGGTCTGCCTGGTCGACGACCACGGCGAGTTCCGCCAGTCCGCCGCCTGGTGGCTGGAAAGCCTGGGCTACGCCGTCTCCACCTTCGACGGCGCGCGGGCCTTTCTCGACGCCGGCGATCCGCCGCCGGACGCCTGCCTGCTGCTGGACGTGCGCATGCCCGACATGTCGGGGCTGGAACTGCTCGACGCCTTGAAGGCCCGGGGCTGCGAGCGGCCCGTGATCTTCATGACCGGCCACGGCGACGTGCCCCTGGCGGTCGAGGCCATGCAGAAGGGCGCCGTGACCTTCCTTGAAAAGCCCTTCCAGGAAGCCGCGCTCGAAGCGGCCCTGGAGCGGGCCTTCGCCCAGGTCCGTCCGGTCCAGACGCCCGGCCAGCAGGCCTATGCCCGCCGCGTCGCCGGCCTCACCGAGCGCGAGCGCGAGGTCATGGCCCTGGTCGTGGCCGGCAAGGTCAACAAGGTCATCGCCTACGACCTGGGCATCAGCCCCAAGACCGTCGAGCTGCATCGCTCGCGGATCATGACCAAGATGGAGGCGACCAGCCTGACCCGGCTGGTGCGCATGGCCGTCACCGGAACCGTGGACGACGACGCATGACGGCCTTCCTCGACCTTCAGGCCGGGGAGGGCGCATCGTCCGCCGCCGACCTCGCGGGCCTGGTCTCCCGCAACCACGCCCTGGCCGTGCTGGCCGCCCTGCGCGCGCCGGGCCTCGTCACCCGCGTCGCCCTCGACGCCGAGGTCGGGGCCGGCCCATGGATCCTGTTCGGCGAGGACGAGCCGAGCCTGCGCCTGGCGATCCGCGAACTGTCCGGCGCCGCCTTCGTCCCGGCCGACGACGCCGAGCTGCTGGTCGCCCTCGACCGGGTCGAGCCGGTCCTGGCCGCCATCGAGGCCGCCACCACCGAGAGCCTGTCGCCGCTGGGCGTCGAGACCGACGCGCTGGACGGCCTGCTGGCCCTGTCGATCGTCGTCGAGACCCAGGACGGCGCGCCCTTCGCCCGCCTGGTCCTGGCCGTCGACCCCGGGGCCGCCCGCGCCTGGCCGCAGCCTATCTTCGATCCATGGGCGCCGGGCGCGCACCAGGCCGTGCCGGCCGTCGGCCCCCTGGTGCTCGACGGACCCGACCTGCCGGCGACGACCGCCGCGGCCCTGCGCCCGGGCGACATCGTCTTGACGCCGTTGTCGGCGTCGCGCCCCGGCCTCGCCAGCCTGACCCTGTTCGACCGCCGCCTCGTCGGCCGGTTCGAGCTTTCCCAGCATCGCTTCACGCTCAACGCCATCGAGGAGAGCGCCATGGCTCCGCCGCTCGACATCGCCGTCGTCCCGACCGAGGACGCCGCCCCTGACGCCTCCCCGGTCGCCCCCGCTGACCTGCCCGTGCCGTTGAAGGTGCTGCTGGGCGAGGCCAGCCTGCCGCTGTCGGAGCTGGCCGGTCTGCGCCCCGGCTCCACCGTCGTCCTGGCCGGCCCGCGCGAGGACGCCCCCGCCGTGCTGCTGGCCGGCGACCGCGCCATCGCCCGGGGGCGCCTGGTGCCCGTGGGCGAGGCCTGGGGCGTCCTGATCGAAACCATAGGCGGCGAAGGCTGAGCCCAGATGGACCTGACGCAATTCTCGCCCGGCTCGGCCCTCATCACCGTCATCCTGCTGGCGCTCGCGCCGTTTGTGGCGGTGATGGTCACCTCGTTCACCAAGATCGTCGTCACGCTCAGCCTGTTGCGCAATGCGCTGGGCCTGCAGCAGGTGCCGCCCAACATCGTGCTCAACGGCCTTGCCCTGATCCTGACCCTCTACGTCATGTATCCGGTCGGCCAGCAGATGGCCGCCGCCAACCAGGACATGAAGCCGATCGCCGCCGTCAGCAGCGACACCCAGGCCCTGTTCACCTACGCCGACAAGGCCAAGGAGCCGCTGCGCGAGTTCCTGATCAAGCATTCGACGCCCCGCGAGCGGGCCTTCTTCCTGAAGACCGCCCAGCGCATCAACGGCCCGGAAAAGGCCCGCGCCCTGACCCAGCGCGACTTCATCGTCGTTGTCCCGGCCTTCACCGTGTCGGAGCTGGCGGCCGCCTTCCAGATCGGCTTCCTGATCTTCCTGCCGTTCCTGATTATCGACCTGGTGGTCTCTAACATCCTGCTGGCCATGGGGATGATGATGCTGTCGCCGACGACGGTGTCGCTGCCGTTCAAGCTTTTGCTGTTCGTGCTGATCGACGGCTGGGTGAAGCTCTCGCACGGCCTCGTGCTGTCCTACACGTGAGGAGGGCCGCGCCATGCTGAACGCCCAGGCCATCGAGCTCGTCAACCAGGCCCTGTGGCTGGTGCTGATCCTGTCGGCCCCGCCGATCGTCGCCGCCTCGCTGGTGGGCCTGTTCGTGGCGGTCATCCAGTCGGCCACCCAACTGCAGGAGCAGACCCTGCAATACGCGGCCAAGTTCTTCGCCATCGTGCTGACGATCTTCGTCACCGCCAGCCTGCTGGGCGGCACGCTCTATCGCTTCGGCGACCGGGTGTTCACCGAGTTCCCGGCCATGGTCCGCCGATGAAGAGGGGCGCATGACCGGAGCGCCCGACTGGCTCGGGGCGATCTTCGAGAACACCCTGATCCTGGCCGTCGGCGCGACCCGGGTGGCGGCGGCCTTCATGCTGCTGCCGCTGCTGTCGCCCGAGACGGTGCCGGCCCTGGTGCGCAACTCGATCTTCCTGGCCTTCGGGATCATCGTCATCACGCTCCAGCCGCAACTGGCCCAGATGGAGCTGCCGACCGTCCAGTGGATCATGATCTTCGCCAAGGAGGCCTTGGTGGGCCTCGTCATCGGCTTCTTCTTCGGAACCATGCTGTGGGCGCTCGAGGCGGCCGGCCAGATCATCGACGCCAAGGTCGGCGCCACCATCGCCCAGGTCGTCGACCCCCTGAGCGGCCACCAGACCTCGCTGACCGGCGAGTTTCTCAGCCGCCTGGCCAACTTCGTCTTCATGTTCTCGGGCGGGCTTCTGCTGATGGTCGGGGTGATCCTCGACAGCTACGCGGTGTGGCCGATCGGCAGCCTGACCCCGGTGCTGTCCCTGCGCAGCCTGTCGCTGTTCGAGGGCGAGTTCTCGCGGCTGATGGTGATGGCCGTGATGCTGGCGACCCCGGCCCTGATCGTGCTCTACCTCGTCGACGGCGGCCTTGGCCTGATCAACCGCTACGCCCCGCAGCTCAACGTCTTCTCCCTGGGCCTGGCCATCAAGTCGTGGATCGCCACGGCGGTGGTCCTGGCCATGCTGACGGGCCTGGTCCAGCTGCTGCTCAACGAGATCGGCGCCCGGCCGACGGTGATCCTGCAGGTGCTGCGCGGGCTGGATGGGAAGGGGTAGGGCGCTTCGCGCGCTAGGGTTTTCCCTGATGGGATATGCCCCAGCTATCTGGACCGCCCCGCTTGGCGCCACCTTTCGTCGCAGGCCGCAACCGGCGGCTATCCGATCGAGCAGGGGTAGGAGCGATGACCACCATCAACAGCGCCTTGAACACGGCCGTGAACGCGGCGATCCTTACCGGCGTCAGCGCAGGCCTGGGTCAGTCGCTGAAGACCTTCGGCGCCATGCAGTTCACCCTGGGCGCGATGGTCGCCGGGCTGTTCCAGCCCGCGCCCGCACAGCCCAAGTTCTCGGCGACCATGCCCGAGGCGGGCAAGGCCGAGATCGACATCGGCGACGGCTACACCCTGTCGATCAACGAGGCCAACTCCGAGATCACCGTGCGCGACGCCGACGGGAACGCCACGCGCATCTGGGGCGACCCCCACGTCGACTACAACGGCAAGCACATCGGCGACTTCTGGGGCACCACCACCTTCCAGCTCGAGAACGGCACGAAGATCACCATCAACACCGAGAAGTCGACCTGGAACGACATGACCTACGCCGAGCAGGTCGTGATCACTCGCGGCGACCAGGCCCTGGTGGTGGACGGCGTCAGCGAGCTGACCAAGGGCGACCTGTCGGTCTCGGTGAGCACCGACGGCCGGGCTCTCGACGCAGCCCATGACGACGGCTTCGTCATCCATGAGAACGACGCCTCCTCGACGGGCTGGACCAGCAGCATCACCGGCGGCGACGTCGGTCAGGCCGACTTCAACCTGACCAAGCCGGGCATGGAGCCGGTGCGCGAGGCGCTGGAAGCCTTCAACAGCAGCCTGGGCCTGATGCTGACCGGCTGGTTGCTGGGCGTTGGCGTCGCCGCCCTGGCCGAAGGCTCGACGGAGGCCACGACCACCAACGCCAAGGCGGCCGAACGCTTCCCGCTGCTGAACTTCTGATCCTCGGCCCGTTTCCGGTCCTTTCCACCGCCCGCGATTTGCCAAATGACGCAAATCATCGTGGGTAGGCCACAAAGGATCTGGGGGCGGACGATGCGCGCGCGAAATTGGTTTCTGACCAGCGGACTGATCATGGCGGCCGGGCTGTTGACGCTCTCGCCCGCCCAGGCCGCCTCTTCGGACGCCGAGGCGCGCGCATCGGCCGCCTTCGACGCCGCCGCTCCCGACAAGGCCAGGCTGCGGCTCTTCCTACAGGCCATGCCCAAGGGCGGCGACCTGCACAACCACCTGTGGGGCGCGCCCTATGCCGAGGACTTCATCGCCTGGGCGGGCGAGGGCGGCCTCTGCGTCTCCACCGCGACGCCGCCGGCCCTGACGCCCGCGCCCTGTGATGGCAAGGCCACGGTTCCCGCCGCCGGCCTCGCTCGCCGCGATCCGGCCCTCTACAACCGGGTGATCGACAGCCTGTCGGTGCGCAACTACGACCGCGGGGCCGACCACGCCGCCGCCTCGGGCCACGACCAGTTCTTCTCGACCTTCGAGCGCTTCGCCGCCGCCGCCGCGCCCAACATCGGGCCGATGGTCGCCGTCACCCGCGAATACGCCGCCCAGGACCGCGTCTCCTATGTCGAGAGCTCGGCCAACCCCAACGCCATGCGCGCCTTCGCCGAGCGCGAGGCCGGCCGCTGGGATGGCGACTTCGCCAAGACCTACGCGGCCTTCGCCTCCGGCCTGCCGGCCATGGTCGAGGCCTCGCGCAAGGAGATGGACGCCGCGCTCGCCGAAGCCGACAAGCGCCTGGACTGCGCGCAGAACAGCGGAACCACTGGTCCATGCGCGGTCGAGGTGCGCTTCCAGCCCTTCGTCGAGCGCGCCCAGCCGGCCGGCTTCGTCTTCGCCCAGATGGCCGCCGCCTTCGCCCTGGTCGACGCCGACCCGCGCTTCGTCGGGGTCAACATCGTCAATCCCGAGGACCATCCAGTCTCGCTCGGCGACTACGCCCTGCATATGCGGATGATGAGATACCTGTCGGGCCGCTACCCCAAGGTTCCGATGGCCCTGCACGCCGGCGAGCTCTCCCTCGGCCTCGTGCCGCCGCGCGACCTGACCTTCCACATCAATCAGGCCGTCATGGTGGCGGGCGCGAAACGCATCGGCCACGGCGTCGACATCGCCTACGAGCACGACGCGCCGGGCCTGCTGAAGCGCATGGCCCGCGACAAGGTCGCCGTCGAGATCAACCTGACCAGCAACGACGTCATCCTGGGCGTCAAGGGCGCGGACCATCCGCTGTCGCTCTACCGCCAGGCCGGGGTGCCGGTGGTGCTGTCCACCGACGACGAGGGCGTCTCGCGCATCGACCTGACCAACGAGTACGTCCGCGCCGCCACCGAGCACGGCCTGCGCTATGCCGACCTCAAGGCCATGGCGCGAGACAGCCTCGAATACGCCTTCCTGCCGGGCAAGAGCCTGCGCGGCGCGGTCGAATGCGCCAAGTCCGGCACGGCCTGCGACGTGTTCCTGAACAAGAACCTCAAGGCGGCCATGCAGTGGCGGCTGGAGAAGGACTTCGAAGCCTTCGAGGCGATCCAGTAAACCTCTCCCAGAGGGAGAGGGAGGGGCCCGCGCGCAGCGTGGGAGGGTGAGGGGTTACGCCGCAAACCGGCGTGCCGGCGCGCCGTCTCCGGTCCCTAACCCCTCATCCGACCTGCTCCGCAGGCCACCTTCTCCCTAAGGGAGAAGGATCACTGTGCGCACGCTCCCGCGGGCGCCAGCACCAGCGCGTCAAGCACCACCCCTGGATCCACCGCCGTCACCCGCATGGCATGATCGCCGCCGCACAGCGTCAGGCCCGAGCCCACCCGCAGGCGGCCTTCAGTCACGCCCTGCGCCCAGGCCTTGTCGCCGACCTTGCGCGGCGCGACCACGGTCACCGGCGCGCCGCCGTCGGCGCTCACCGCCAGCCGCAGCGCCGTCTGGCCGTTCAGCGGGAAGGTCGGCAGCAGGTCGAGGTCCAGCGCCCAGGCGCCGGCCGGCAGCCTCACGGCATAGTCCAGCGTCGCGCCGCCGGTGGAAGCCTTGCGCACGTCGCCGGCCGCCATCGACGCCCCGCCGCGCCCCAGGCCGTCGATCCGCCGCCAGCCCTTGCCGCTGGCCGTCTCGGCCTCGACCACGATCACGCCCTGTCCGGTCGCCTGAGAAGGCGCCAGGCGCGGCGTCGTCGCGTCCGCCGCCGGAGCCGCGAACGGCCGCTGGCGGAACGAGGTCCACGAGCCGTCGGCCGGCTCCACCGACATGATCCCGCGCCACTTGCCGCCGGCGATCTCGTCGTTGAACCGGCGGGTGAGGGCGGCGATCTGCGCGTCCGCCGCCCGGGCCTTGGCCGCGCGGGCGCGGGCCTCGTCCGGCCGCTCGCCGATCAGCCGGTCGAAGGCCTCGGCGTCGAAGAACCGGTGGTTGGCCAGCGCCGCGGCCCGCACCGGATAGTCCACCAACTCGAACCAGGCGTCGCGCTGCTCGGCGGGGACCTTGGCGGCCTCTGCGTCCAGCTTGGAGACCAGGGCGTCGAACCGCGCCAGCCGCGCATCGGCCTCTTCCACCGACAGCGGGCTGGAGCGCGGCGTCGAACCCTTGCCCCAGAACCATTGCAGGTGCTCGGGCTTGCGCTCGAAGTTCAGCTGGTGATGGTCGGCCAGGATTTCCGCGATCGCCTTGGCCCGCTTGGGCCCGAAGGTCTCGCGGGCGAAGGCCTGCTCATAGCCGTGGGCGCCCAGCCCGCGCACGCGCTCCACGTCCCAGGCCAAGTCGAGGAACAGCTGGGTCCCCAGCTCGGCCGGCTTGATGTCGCCGACATTGACCACCCACAGCTGCCGGGCGTCCAGGTCCCAGGCCCGGCCCATCTCCTCGATCACCAGGGCCGGCGGCACGGTCGACAGCCATAGGTGCGACAGCGGCGCGCCCAGGTACGACAGGTGATAATAGACGCCCGATCCGCCGGGCCGCTTGCGCTCGTCGGCGTTCGGCAGCTGGCGGATGTAGCCGAAATTGTCGTCCGGCCAGACCAGGGTGACGTCGTCCGGAACCTTCAGCCCCGAGCGGTAGATGTCCAGCACCTCCTTGTAGGCGGTGAACACCTGCGGGACGGTCTCGACCTTGGGGTCGACATACTGGCCGATCAGCCCGCGCTGGTCGGTGATGATCTTCTCCAGCAGCGCCCGCTGGCCGTCGATGTCGCCGCCGCCGACCATGCCGGAGTCGTGGATGCCGCGCATGCCCAGGGTGTAGACGTTCTCGTAGCGGCCGTTGGCCTTGGTCCGCTCGCGCCAGTAGTCGAGCACGCCGCCCGGATTGGCCGCGTAGTTGAAGGCCTCCGCGCCGGCCTTCCACTCGCCGACATTGTTGCGCAGCATCGGTTCGGCGTGGGACGAGCCCATGACGATCCCCCAGCGGTCGGCCAGGGCCGCATTGGCCGGATCGGCGTTGAAGGGCCTGGTCACCTCGTGCATGGCCGGCCACAGGGTGTTGGCCTTCAGCCGCAGCAGGAGCTGGAACACCTTCACGTAGGTCTTTGGCCCGATGTCGCCATAGGCCGGGTCGAAGGTCTTGGCCGCCCAGGGTTGCAGGCCCCAGTCCTCGTCGTTGATGAAGATCCCGCGATACTTCACCGACGGCGGGCCGAACCGGCGGGTGTCGGCGGCGACGTAAAGCGCCTTCTTCCTTTGGGGTTTGACGTCGGCCCACCAGGTCCAGGGCGAAACCCCGGCCGCGCGGCTCAGCTCATAGGCGCCGAAGGCCGCGCCCCGCCGGTCGCTGCCGGCGATCACCAGGGCGCGGTCCAGGCCCGGCGCCGGCTTGTCGACCACGGCGATGACGAAGCTTTCCCAGGCGCCGGCAAGATCCCCGACCTTCAGCCTGCCGTTGCGCGCCAGGCCGTCGATCAGCGGGTTCCTGCCCAGGGTCCCGACGATGATGGCGGTTTTGCCGGCGGGCCCGCCGGTGGAGAGGGAAGGGGTCTTGCCGATGACCGCGCCCAGGTCGTCTTGCAGGTCCTTGGCGGCCAGGCCGACGACCGGATAATCGCCTTCCGCGTAGAGGATCCCGGCGCCGGCGATCGGGAAGGCGCCTGGCGAGCGCTTTTCGCTGACCCAGGCGTCCTGCGCCCAAGCGGTCGTAGCCAAGACGGCGGCCGCCAGGCCGGCCAGCAGCGACGTCAGCCGCATGGTTTCCTCCAGATCGCGAAGCTGTCAGGCAGCTTGGTCGAATTGGTCAGACCATAGAGCGATCTGGAGGATTATCCATTCATTTTATGAGCATTGATCCCACAATGTGGACTTGGCTATTCGAGATAGCGGGCCCGCAGGCTGGCCAGGTCCTTGGCGTCGACGCCCAGCACCTTGTCCATATAGGCCTCGACCGAGCCGTACTTCTCCGTCATCGCGTCCAGAGCCGCCTCCACATAGGCCGGTTCGGTGCGCATCAGCACCCGGGTGATCTCCGGCGGCAGCTTGGCGAACATCGCCGCGTTCGGATCGTCCGACTTGGCGCCGGCCGCCATGGCCCGGCGGGCGCTCTCGGTGTCGAGCAGGGTCTCGCTCATGGCGTAGTCGGCGGTGACCTGGGCGCGGGGCACGCCCAGCGCGGTCAGGATCAGGGCCGAGGCCACGCCGGTGCGGTCCTTGCCCGCCGAGCAGTGCACCAGCATCGGCGCGTCGCCGGCCAGCAGCTTTGCGAACATCGCCTTGTATTCGCCCGCATAGGCTTCCGGCATCAGCTTGTAGAAGCCGATGAAGTTGCCCCGCACGGCCTGCGGCGTCGGCGGGCCGTTACCGAACAGCGCCCGCATGTCCATGTCGAGCCCCGCCTTGGGCGAGTTCAGGAACACCGGCACGGCCTTGCCGCCGCGCCAGACGGTGGGCTGGGTCTTGCGCTCCTGGTCGGTGCGCAGGTCGCAGACCAGGCGCACGTCCAGGTCGCCGACGGTCTTGTAGTCGGCGTCGGTCAGGGTCGACAGGCCGTTGGAGCGGAACACCTGGCCCCAGCGCACGTGCTTGCCGCCGGCCGCCGAATAGCCGCCGAGGTCGCGGAAATTGGCCGCGCCTTGCAGCGGCACCACACGGGTGGCGGTGCGCAGGCCGGTTTTCTCGCCATCGGCGACCACGTAGAAGTAGGGGCGGGCGGCGCCGGCCTCCGCGGCCGTGACGCTGGCCGCGCCGTCCTTGTCGTTGTCGGCCAGCTTGCGCATGGCCTTCAGCGGCGCTTCGGGCGAGCCGGCGACATAGAGGTCGACCGGCGCGCCGGGGCGGCTGGTCTTCCAGGCCACCTGGTAGGTCCCATCCTTCAGCACGACCGAGGCCTCGGTCACGGTGGCGGAAGCGGTGCGGGCCTGGACGGCCGGGGCGGCGAGGACGGCCGCCGCGCAGGCGGCCGTCAGCAGGTTGCGGATCAGCATTTTTCTATGTCCCGATTTTAGAAGTTGAACCGCACGCCGCCCATGAACCGGCGGCCCACGCCCTCGGCTTCGATCGGGCGGTTGGCGTGGCCCTGGTAGCGCATGCCCGTCTCGTCGGTGAGGTTGCTGGCGTCGAAGTAGACGGTGACGCCGTCGCGCACCTGGTAGCGCAGCGACAGATCAAGCTGCTCGGTGGCCGCCCAGTAGGTGTGGTCGGTGGCGTCGGCGCTCGGCTCGTCCAGCCAGTCGTTGCGCCACTGGTACGAAAGGCGCGCCGACAGCCCGTACTTCTCATAGAAGATCGAGGCGTTGACGAGGGTGTCCGACAGGCCCGGGAAGGCGCTCTTGATCCCTTCGGGCGTCTTGAACTCGCCGTCCAGGAAGGTGACGTTGCCCTGGAAGCCGAAGCCGCTCAGCGGGCCGGGCAGGAACCGCCACTGCTGCATGTAGGCCAGCTCCAGGCCGGCCATCTTGCCGTCCGAACCGTTCAGCGTGGTGACGTAGGTGTAGTCCCTGCGAGCTGCGCCGTAGCGATCGTCGCCGACCATTCGGTGGCTGTCGAAGAGCACGTCGTCGATCTGGCGGTAGAAGGCCGAGGCCGACAGCAGGCCAGCCCCCGGCAGGTACCATTCCAGCGCCGTGTCGAAGCCGAAGGCGCGCTCGGGCTTCAGGTCCGGATTGCCGCCGCTGACCGTTTCGGCGATGTCGTCGACCGACACACTGGTGCGGATCTCGCCGAACGAGGGGCGGGCCACGCCGCTGATCACGGCGAAGCGGGCCTGGATGTCGTCGGTGACCTCGTAGTTGACGTGGATGCTGGGGAACAGGTCGGTGTAGCTCTGCTTGGCCGTCATCGGTGTCTGGACGCCGCTGGCGACCGCCACGCCCCGGCTTTCCAGGTCAACGCTCTCGACGCGCAGGCCGGCTAGCACCTCCCACTTGCCCAGGGTCCACTTGTTCTGGGCGTAGGCCGACAGGATGTTCTCGTCGACCGCGAAGCGGTCCTGCGGCAGAACATTGCCCGCGGCGTTGTAGAGCCCCGCGCTCGTGGCCTTGGCCAACAGGGCGTCCAGGTCCTGGCGCAGGCCGATGTTGTCGACGTAGTTGACGCCCCAGCCGCGCGCGAAGTCGCTGGTCCACTGGGCGTTGGTGATCCGGGGGGTGACGCTCCAGGTTCCGCCGGTCTGGCCCGCCAGCTGCTGCAGGATCGGCGTCGAACCCGGCATGCCAGAGAAGGTGTTCCCGGTCGCCTTGCGCATGTCGTACTTCACGCCGGCCTTGAAGGTGGAGCTGACGCCGAACGGGGTCCAGTCACGGGCGATGTCCACCTGGCCCGTCCAGGCGTCGGTGTCGGTGGTGTAGACGATCGGGATCAGCACGTCGGCCTGCGAGCCGGTCTGCGGCAGGGCCGACAGCGCCGTTCCCCGGCTGTAGGTCGCGCCCGAAAGGTTGGTCGTGTAGAGGTCGAGGTCCGGAATGCCCGAGGTCGCGCCGCTGTAGACGAGCGACAGGCGGCCGAAGTTCTGTCGGATCAGCGGCAGATAGGCGCCGGCGTCGGTATGGGTGTAGTTCAGCCGCCACTTGATCGAGGTGTCGGCCCAGTCATGGTCGCCGCCCAGGGTGTTGGCGAAGGTGTCGCTGTAGTAGCGGCCATACTGCCAGCTGGCGGTATAGGCCGCGCCGTCGGCGAAGCCGCTGTCGGGGCCGCGATTGGCCGCCGTCTGGGTGCGGGCGTTCCACAGCGAGAAGTCGTACTGGTTGCGCTGCTCGCGGTCGATGAATTCCGAATACAGGCTGTTGAAGAAGATCCGGCCGCCGCCGTCCGGCCGGTACTCCAGTCCCAGCTGTCCGGCGTTGTTCTCGCGCTCCAGGCGGTAGGAGCGGAAGCTGAAGGTGTCGACGGTGTCGAGGTTCTGGTCGTTGTTCCAGCCGATCTCGCGGTTGTCGGTGGTCTGGTTGCGGCGGTAGTGGGCCAGAGCGGCGACGACGCCGAACTTGTCGTTCGACCACGAGCCGCGGATCGAGCCCTGGCGCTGCGGGCCGTCGCCCAGCGCCATCTCGCCGTAGCCGATGTCGCCCGAGACGTGGAAGCCGCGGCGGTCGAAGGGCGAGGCGGTGACGATGTTGATGCGGCCGGCCAGGGCCTCGGCCGGTTGTTCCGGCGTCAGGGTCTTGTTGACCTCCATCGACTGGATGACCACGGCCGGCACGGAGTCGAAGCGGAACACCCGCTCCTCGGCGCCCAGCACGTTCATCCCGTCGATCGACACCACGGTCCAGCGCTCGGGTGCGCCGCGCAGCTGGACGTAGCGCTCCTGGCCTTGGTCGCGCTCGATGGCCGCGCCGGGAATGCGCGACAGGGCGGCGGCGGCCGACTGGTCGGGGAAGCGGCCGATGGCGTCGGCGGCGACCACGCTCATGATGTTGTCGGCGGCGCGCTGCTGGGCGATCGCGGCGGCCTGCGAGCCCAGGATCGGCCCGGCGGTCACGACCACGGCCTCCATCTCGGCGCTGTCGGCGTAGCTGATCTCGATCGGCGCGGCGCCGGCGCTGGCCTCGACCGAGCGGTCGGGCAGGCCAGGATAGCGCACCAGCAGGGTCTGCGCGCCGGCCGGCAGGGCCAGGCTGAAGCGACCCTCGCGGTCGGTGGTGGTGCGCAGGCCCAGCTTCGGGGCCGACACCTCGGCGGCGACCAGATAGGCCCCGTCCGTGCCGATCACCCGGCCGGTGGCCGTGGCGGTGGCCGCGATCGCGGCGGGCTGGGCCGCGTCGGCGGCATGGGCGGCGATCGGCAAGGCGAGCGCGGCGGTGGTGAGCAGCAGGGCCTTGGCGGCGCTCCGGCGGGCGCGGGTCATGATGGCTTCCCCTCGATGAAGATGAGGGGCGGATAGCAATTTGAACGATTGTACCGTGTGAAACTGTCGTGAAATTTAGGCGACGGATTAATGTACTCAATGATATATATCTGAAATTACTGAATAATATTTGTTGCCTGTCGCCCCGCTCTCGCTCTTCGTGGTGCGGAACTTGAACGCTTGTCCAGACTTGCATTTGAACGGCTGTCCAGCCACACACGCGCATGGCCGTCGCAGACTTGGATTCCGCCGCCCAACTGGTCGAGGCGGGCTACCGCATCGCCCTGGAAGAGGGGCTGGGAGCCGTCAGCGCGCGTACCGCCGCGGCCCGCGCCGGCGCGGCGGCGTCGGCCGTGAACTACCATTTCGGCGATCGCGCCGGCTTCCTGCGGCGGATCCAGGCCCTGGCCCTCGAAGAGGCGGCAGCGCGGCGCGAGGCGCTGGTCGCGGGCCTGTCGCGCGGTCCGCGCTGGAACAGCCTTGCCGACCGCATGACCCTGCTGGTCGCCGAACGGCTGGAGGCCGGTCGCCTGGGCTTCGTGCTGCTGGGCGAGTTCGAGATCGAAGCCGAGGTCGGCGGTGATCTTGAGCTGCAAGCCGCGGCCGGGCAGGGCGGCGAGGCGGAGTTCGCTTTCTGGCGCGAGACGGCGCTGGTTCTTGGCGCGTCCGAGATCGAGGCCGACGGCTGGGGCGGTCTCGCGGTCGGCCTCTGCACCCTGCTGCATGTCGAGCCCGACGCCGGCGAGCGCCTCCTTTGGCTGGTCCCGGCCTTCCGGCGCCTTGGCGCGCGGCTGGGCAAGGCGGCCATCGAGCCGGTCCCGCCCGGTCCCGCGCCCGACGAGGTCCTGCCCGAGCGCGAGCACGCCAACGACACCGCCCGCCGCATCGTCGAGGCGGCCATCGCCGGCATCGCCGATCGGGGCGTCTCCCGCCTGACCCAGCGCGACGTCGCGGCCCGGGCCGGGGTGTCGCTGGCGGCCACCACCTACTTCTTCCGCACCAAGGCCGACCTTGTCGAGGCGGCGATGGTCGAACTGCATCGTCAGGTGCGGGCCGAGGTCCTGGCCTCGTCCGACGACACGGGCGTCGCCACCGTCATGGCGCCGACCGGCGGCTTCTCGGCCCGGGTGCGGGCGCTGGGGGCCCTGCAACTGGCCGCCGCCCGCGAGCCGGCCCTCCAGCCGCTGGCCGCCGCCGTCCGCGCCACCCGCGGCGCCACCTCGATGCGCATGCTGCGCCGCCAGGGCGTCAACGACGCCGACGGCCTGGACGCCATGGTCTGGTCCACCCTGATGGGCGGCCTGATCGGCAAGCTCCGCTTCGCCGCCCCCGCCGACCGCGAGGCGGCCTTCGGCGTCATGCGCGATGCGCTGCAGGCCAGGCTGTTCGGAGGGGTCTAGAGATCCTCCCCCAGAAGGGGGAGGTGGCCCGGAGGGCCGGAGGGGGAGCGGCTACCGAGGCCAGAGTCCCTTCCCAGCCACCCAAACCCGCTTCCCTCGCCCCTGTGGCGAGGGCCCATGGCGGCCGTTGCTCAGATCGGGGCCCGCCTCGAAAGGTCTGAGCAAGCTGAACAATGGATCCTCGCCACAAGGGCGAGGAAGACGACCCATTTAGATCCTTCCCCTGAAGGAGGGAGGTGGCCCGGAGGGCCGGAGGGGGTCTGCTTCGGCCTACTTCAGCCCCAGCGCCCCGGCGATCGCCGACCACGGCACGAGCTTGAAGTTCTGGTGCTCGGGCGGGAAGACGTTGCGGCCGTCCTGGGCCACGAAGGCGCCGGCTTCCAGGCCCGCGCCCAGTGAGGCGCTGGTCACGTCCAGGCCGTCGGTCTCGGAGATCCCGTCGATGCCTTTCGCCCCGTCTGCGGTCACCGAAAAGCTGCCGACATAGGCGTTGTCGCCCTCGCGGCGATAGACGGCGTAGCTGTTGTTGCCCTGACTGGAGACCACCAGATAGCCCTTGCCCCCCGCCTGCCGATAGAGGCCGATCCCTTCCAGGTCGTCCTTCAGGGCCGGGTTGGACGCCACGCGGTCGATCGCCTTGGGGACCTTCCGGTCGGTCGGCTCGGCGCCCAGCTTCCACAGGGCGACGTCCTCCTCGGCCACGTACAGGGCGCCGGTCTCGTCGTCGGCGACGCAGCCTTCGGTCTGGGTGTCGAACTTCACGTCGCGCACCGGAACGGCGCGGACCTTGCCATTGGCCTGGGCGACCAGCTTCCACTGGCGCACCAACCCGTCGGGATCGCCGACGAACACGTAGGTCTGCCCCTTGCGGCCGCGGTACATGCAAAGGCCGTAGGGATCCGAAAGCCCCGTGGCCTGCACCCCGTCGGCGACCGAGGTCAGCTGCCGGGTGGCCGGGTCCAGCGTGTAGAGGGCGATCGACTTGTGGGTGCGGTCGCTGGCGGCGACCAGGATCGTCTCGCGGCCGGCCAGCTTGAAGCCGGCCCGCAGGTCGACATTGTTCATCTTGCCGTCGGCCAAGTACTGCAACGGCTGGCCCGACAGGTCGTAGACCAGCAGGCCGCCCTTCTTGTCGGTGGCGATGATCGCGCTCCTGGCCGGATCGGCCGGGTTGGCCCAGATCGCCGGATCGTCGGCGGCGTCGCCGTCATGGTCGACGGGCCTGGTCTCCATGGTCGGCTGGACCGTGGCGAAGCCCTTGGCGGGCCTGGAGCCGGCCGCGTCGCCGGTCGCCAGCTTCAGCCCGGAGGCGACGTCGGCCCACGAGACGACCTTCATGTCCGCGCCCGACTTGCGGTCGTCGGCGACCAGCAGGGCGCCGGCCGGCAGGCGATCGGCGAGGGGGCCGCGCAGGGCGAACAGGCCCGACGGGTTCTCGACCGCGTTCTGGTCGCCGGTCCCGATGCGGAAGGTCCCGACGAAGGCGTCGTCGCGGGCGCGGTCATAGACGTTGTAGTCGCCGGCGGTCGCGTTGGCGGCCACCAGGAAGCGGGCGCTCGGCCCCCCATCGACCAGGGCCAGGCCCGCCACTTCGCCGGCGATATGGCCCAGGCGGTTGGCGTCGACCAGGGTCGGCACGGCCTCGGCTTCGGGATCGGCGTCGTAGCGCCAGACGCCGACCGCCTCCTGGGCGACGTAGAGCGCGCCCGTGGCGTCGTCGCTCACGCAGTACTTGGCTTCGGACGACAGGTGCAGGCGGCGCACGATGCGCCCATCCAGCTTGCCGTCGGCGGTGGGAAACAGCAGCCACTGGTCCATCTGGCCGGCCACGCCCAGGGTGAAGGCGTACAGCGAGCCGTCGCGAGCGCCGCGATGCAGGCAGACCCCTTCGCCGGCGTAGTCCAGCGTCAGCGGCTTGGCGTCGAGGCTGGCCGCCTGGCCGGTGGCGAAGTCGTAAGAGGCCAGGCGCAGGCGCCCGCCCTTGCGGTCCAGCAGCGCCAGCAGCGGCTTGCCGTCCAGCTCGCGCACGTCGACGCCATAGACCTCGCCGCCGGGAACGGCGCCGACCCGCTGGCCATCCAGGCCGTAGAGCTCCAGCCCGCCGCCCTCGCCGGTGGCGGCGATCTGGCTCTTTTCCGGCGCGGCCGGATTGCGGATCAGGGCCACGCCGTTGGCCCCGCCCTCGACGGTGGGGGCGGTCGAGACGACCGGGGCGACCGCCGCTCCCTGGGCCAGGGCCGATCCGGCGCCCAGCAGGAAGGCGAGCACGCCGACGGCGGCGCTGGCGCGAAGATGGTTCATGCGGCTTGTCCCCCGGAAACCTGCGCGTGAGCTGGCGGCCCGCGCGCGAGGGCTTATGCGACGATTGCAAAACGGATTGATGACAGGCGAGCCTTTTCCACCAGAGGGACGTTCCCTTGCGCCGGGGCGGCGATAGGCTGCGCCGACTCTCAATCGCCCGGAGCCCCGATGTTCGACGCCCCCTTCGAGACCGCCCCCGCGCCTGAAGCTCCGGTCTCGGAAGTCGTCGTCACCGGCGCCCGCCTGCCGCCGTCGGCGGGGGAGGGCGCTTTCGCCATCACCAGCCTGGCCGATCCGGCCTGGGCCCGCTCGACGCGGCTCGACGAGCAGCTGGCGCGCGCGCCTGGCGTGTCGCTGTTTCGCCGCACCTCCAGCCTGGCGGCCAATCCGACCACGCAGGGCCTGTCGCTGCGGGCCATCGCGCCGTCGGGCGCCGGGCGGGCGCTGGTCACGCTGGACGGCGTGCCGCAGAACGACCCGTTCGGCGGCTGGGTGATCTGGAGCGGCCTGCCGTCCGAGGCCATCCAGGACGTGCGCATCGTACGCGGCGCCGGGGCACAGGCCTATGGCGCGGGCGCCCTGACCGGCGTCGTAGCCCTGACGGGACGCGACGGCGGCGCTCCTGTGCTGGAGGCCGGCGCCGAGGCTGGCGGCCATGGCTATCGCCGCGCGGCGGTCAACGCCGGCAGCGGCGGCTTCCTGGCCAGCGCGACGGCCGAGCGCTCCGACGGCTGGACGCCGGTGCGGGCGGGGCGCGGCGCGGCCGACGAGCCGCTGGCCCTAGACGCCTGGTCGGCGGCCCTGCGCTACGACGCCCGGCTTTCGAGCGGTCCGGCCATGGCCGCCCGGGTGGCGGTCTATGACGAGAACCGCCGCTCGGGCCTCGTCGGCGCCGACTCCCGCTCGCGCGGCGCGCAAGGCAGCCTGACCTTCGCGCAAGCCCCCGCAGAGGGGCGCAACGGCTGGCGCCTGCAGGCCTGGACCCTGGTCAGCGACCTGCAGAACCGCTCTGTCGCCGTCGGCGCGGAGCGGGCCTTCACGACCCCGGCCAACGACCAGTTCGAGACGCCGGCCCATGGCTACGGTTTCAACGCCGCCCTGCGCGGCGTGCGCGGGCCGCTGGAATGGGAGATTGGCGCCGACCTGCGCGCCGCCGAAGGCGAGACCCACGAGCGTTTCCGCTACATGAGCGGCCAGTTCACCCGCCTGCGCGAGGCGGGCGGCCGGACCACGACCCTGGGGGGCTATGCCGACGCCAGCTGGACCGCCGGCCCGTGGCTGGTCACCGGCGACCTTCGCCTCGACCACTGGCGGGCCTTCGACGCTCGCCGCCGCGAATACGACCTTCAGACCGGCGCGGCGACCCTCGACGAGACGCCGGCCGGGCGCTCGGCCACCACGCCCACTGGCCGCATCGGCCTGCGGCGCGACCTTGGCCCGGCCTTCGTGCGCACCGCGGCCTATGCGGGCTTTCGTCCGCCCAGCCTCAACGAGCTGCACCGGCCGTTCCGTGTCGGCAACGACGTCACCGAGGCCAACGCCGCCCTCAAGCCCGAGCGCCTCTACGGCGTCGAGGCCGGGGCGGGGCTGGAAGGGCAGGGGGCGAGCCTCGCCGCCACCCTGTTCCTCAACCGGCTCGAGGATCCGGTGGCCAATGTCACGATCGGCCAGGGGCCGGCGACCTTCCCGACGGCCGGCTTCATCCCCGCCGGCGGCGTGCTGCGCCAGCGCCAGAACGTCGGCCGCATCGACGCGGTCGGGCTCGAGCTGGAAGGCCGCGCCAGCCTCGGCGAACGCCTGATGCTGACTGGCGCGGTGATGGCCACCGACGCCGAGGTCGACGGCGGCTCGCAGGCGCCGCAGCTGACCGGCAAGCGCCCGGCCCAGGCGCCGCGCGTCGCCGCTTCGGCCGGCCTGGAATGGCGCGCCAGCCAGGGCCTGGACCTGTTTTTCGCCGCCCGCCATGAGGGCGCGCGCTTCGACGACGATCTCAACACCCGCCGGCTGGCGGCGGCCACGACCCTTAATCTCTCGGCCCGCTACGCGCTCAATCCCTCGACCCGCCTGGAGCTCGACCTGCGCAACGCGCTGGACGCCGACGTCGCCACCGGCCGGACCGGCGACGGCGTCACCAGCTACGACGCGCCGCGCAGCCTGAGGGTGGGGATCACCTACGTCCGATGACGTAGGGGTAAAAAGAAAAACAAATTTATTTATTCTATTGACGGCGAGCCGGGGCCCGTGGTCACCTCCGTGTCAAGCCAGCCGCCCGCGCCACCAAGGACGCGGCGCAGGACTTGGGGAGGCAAACATGACTTTCGGGCACGGCCCCGGCGCGCTTTCGCGTCCACGAACCGCTTTCTTCCCCGCCTGATCGACTGAGGCCCTCGTCGCCTCGCGGTCCGCCGGTTCACCCGCGCCTTTCCCAAGATTCCTGCAAGCGGGAGCCAAGGGACCGGCGGACCGTCCTTCTCTTCACCTCATTTCCAGCGTGAACCCATGAAGCGCCTCGTCTCGACCCTGGCGGCCGTGTCCCTGATGGCGACCGCCGCTCCGGCCCTGGCCGACGATCCGCCGCCGCCTCTGCCCGACAACGGCCTGGCCCGCACGCCGCCGATGGGCTGGAACAGCTGGAACAAGTTCGGCTGCAACGTCGACGAGACCCTTATCAAGCGCATGGCCGACGCCATGGTCGCCTCGGGCATGAAGGACGCCGGCTACGACTACGTCGTCATCGACGACTGCTGGCACGGCGAGCGCGACGCTCGCGGGGACATCCAGCCCGATCCCAAGCGCTTTCCCAGCGGCATGAAGGCGCTGGGCGACTACATCCATTCCAAGGGCCTGAAGTTCGGCATCTATTCCGACGCGGGCCTGAAGACCTGCGCCGGCCGTCCGGGCAGCCGCGGCTACGAATACCAGGACGCCCGCCAGTACGCGGCCTGGGGCGTCGACTACCTGAAGTACGACTGGTGCATGGCCGGTACGCAGGACGCGCCGTCGTCCTACTACATCATGTCGGCCGCCCTGCAGGCGTCGGGCCGGGATATCGTGTTCTCGATCTGCGAGTGGGGCAATTCCAAGCCCTGGACCTGGGGGGCGTCGGTCGGGAACCTCTGGCGCACCACGGGCGACATCTACGACGCCTGGGAAGGCGTGAAGGGCTACAGCCTGGGCGTCATGAACATACTCGACAAGCAGGTCGAGCTCTATCCGTTCGCCAGGCCCGGCCACTGGAACGATCCGGACATGCTGGAAGTCGGCAACGGCGGCATGACCACCGAAGAATACCGCGCGCACTTCAGCCTGTGGGCCATGCTGGCCGCGCCGCTGATCGCCGGCAACGACATCGGTCACATGGACGCCGACACCAAGGCCATCCTGACCAACAGGGAAGTCATCGCCGTCGACCAGGATCCGCTCGGCGCCCAGGCGCGGCGCGTGTCCAAGCAGGGCGATCTGGAGGTCTGGGCGCGGCCCCTCAAGGGCGGCGGCCGGGCCGTCGCGCTGCTGAACCGCGGGCAGGCGCCGGCGACGATCCGCGTGGACTGGGCGATGCTGGACTACCCCGAAACCCTGCCGGCCAAGGTCCGCGACCTTTGGGCGGGCAAAGACCTGGGCGTCCGCAAGGGCGGGCACGCGGCCCAGGTGGCGCCGCACGGCGTCGTCATGCTCAAGGTCGCGCCCTGACTTGTAGTATGAATAAATAAAAAGTCTTTTTTTATTCTGGCGCGGTTTGCGGACGCAAGGTAAGCCTCTGGCCGCTGGAGGTTGCGGCGTCCGGTAAGGACGCGTGCGGCGAGGGAGTTTCGGGTGATCCAGATCGGGGTCGATTTCGGCGGAACCAAGATCGAGGCGGCGGCCCTGTCGCCCGAGGGGCGCGTGCTCTCGACGCTCCGCGCCGCCACGCCCGGCGACTACGAAGCGGCGTTGAAGGTGGTGCGCGATCTGGTGGACCGCACCGAGCAGACCGTCGGCGGCAAGGGAACGGTGGGCGTGGGTGCGCCGGGCTCGGTCTCGCCGCGCACCGGCCTGATCCGCAACGCCAACACCACCTACCTAAACGGCCGCCGGTTCCGGGAAGACCTGGAGGCCGCTTTGGATCGGCCCATCCGCCTGGCCAACGACGCCAACTGCCTGGCCTTGTCCGAGTCCGTCGACGGCGCGGCCGCCGGGGCGCGGGTGACCTTCGCGGTCATCATCGGCACCGGCTGCGGCGGCGGTCTCGCGATCGACGGCAAGCTGGTCGAAGGGGGCAACGGCGTGGCCGGCGAGTGGGGCCACGTGCCTCTGCCCTGGCCCAAGGCCGAGGAGAGCCCGGGTCCGCAATGCTGGTGCGGGCGGCACGGCTGCCTGGAGACCTGGATCTCGGGCACGGGCTTCCGTCGCGATTTCCGCGAACACGGCGGCGGCGACCTCAGCGGCGCGGCCATCGTCGAGGCCGCCGTCGCGGGCGATCCCGTCGCCCAGGGCGCGCTCGACCGCTATCTCGACCGACTGGCCCGCGGGCTGGGCGTGATCGCCGACATCGTCGACCCCGACGTCTTCGTGCTGGGCGGCGGCATGTCGAACGTCGAACTGCTGTACGAACGCCTTCCGGCGCTGGTCGCGCCGCACGTCTTCACCGACAACTGGGAGAGCCGCATCGTCAAGGCCCGCTGGGGCGACTCCTCCGGCGTGCGTGGGGCCGCGCGCCTGTGGAGCCAGGCCGATTGGGCCGGCGATGTCGCTGCCTGACGCGAGCTGAACCCATGGGGCTGGCGCGCTTGCTCATCGTCGCCGTCCTGACAGCGCTGGCGGGCGCCGCCGTCGCCGATCCCATCCGCGTCTCGACGACCGCCGGGACGCTGGTCGGCGAGACGCGGGCCGACGCCAGCCAGGCCTTCCTCGGCGTTCCTTTCGCCCGGCCGCCGGTCGGTGAGCTACGCTGGAAGCCGCCTCAAGCCGTCGCTGTATGGAGCGGCGAGCGGCCCGCCAGGGCGTCGGGGCCTGCCTGCCTGCAGACCTCGCGGGGCTGGAACGCGGCGGACGCGGCGCGCTCCAGCGAAGACTGCCTCTACCTGGACATCCGCGCGCCCAGGCATGCGCCGGGGGCGCGGCTGCCGGTCATGGTCTGGATCCACGGCGGGGCCAACCATGCCGGCTCCGGCGCGGGCACGGTGGAATCGAGCCTGGTCGACCAGGGCGTCGTGCTGGTCAGCGTGCAGTACCGGCTGGGCGTCTTCGGCTTCCTGTCGCACCCGGAACTGACGAGCGAGCAGGGCGGGGCGTCCGGCAACTACGCCCTGATGGACATCATCGCCGCCCTCAAGTGGGTGCGCGAGAACGTCGCCGGGTTCGGCGGGGATCCCGACAACGTCACCCTGTTTGGCCATTCCGCCGGCGGCCAGGACGTGAGCCTCGTCATGCTGTCGCCACAGGGGCGAAGCCTGGCCGCCCGGGGGATCCTGCAGAGCGGCATGCCGGGCTTCGGCTTTCCGGCGAGATCCCTGAAGCAGAACGAGGCGATCGGAGAGGATCTGGCGCGTCGCGTCGGAGCCGGGGCGCTGGCCGATCTTCGGCGGACCTCCGGCGACGACTTGCTGAAAGCCGCCGAGGCCCTGACAGCGCCGATCGACGACCAGGGCTTCATCTGGACGCAGGCCGTCGTCGACGGCGGCGTGCTGCCCAAGGCGCCGGAGGCGTTGCTGGCCGATCCTGGCGTGAAGCCGATGATCGTCGGCTCCAGCGCCCGCGAGATCGCCCTGTTCGGCGGCGAGCCGCAGCGCGCCCAGGCCTGGATCGCCGAGGCCTTCAAGGCGCGCGCGCCGCAGGTGCTGGCGGCCTATGGCCTGGATCGTGATCCGCGGCCCCCCGTGGATCCCGTGCGAGGGGACGCGGTGCTGCGACTGGCGACCGACCGAATGTTCCGCTGCCCGGCCGAGACGACGGCGCGCCTGCGCCAGAAAGCCGGCGGCAAGGTCTGGCGCTACGAGCTGGAGGTTCCCGCACCCAGGCAGACATCCGTGGGTCACGGTTCGGAGCTTCCTTACGTCTTCGATCGGCCGGGCGAGGGGCGTCCGCCGTTGCAGGCCTACTGGGCGGCTTTTGCGCGCACCGGCGAGCCGAACGGACCCGGATTGCCGCCCTGGCCGGCCGAGAGCGGCGCGGGCGAACGGCTCGTCTTCGCCGCAGCCGGACCACGGGCGGAGCGGGGCCAAGAACCCGACTGCCGGTTCCACACCCGACCTTAGATCATCAGCAACAAGCGGCGACCAAGCCGCGCGCGGAGGAAACGATGAGGATGAAGAGCCGCTCGAAATCCGTCCTGGTCGCCGGCTGCGCCCTGGCCCTGCTGGCGCCGCTGACGGCGTCCGCCCAAGGCTGGGGACCCTACAACGCCGATTTCCCGGCCGGCGGCGACGGCCTGTCGCGACCTTTGGCCGGCGCCGCGGCGGACCAGACCCTGCCGGCCGGCGCGCCCTGGTCGCTGTCGGGCTGGATCAGGGTCTCGGAGGTGCAGTCAGGCCAGGCGTTGGCGGCCGGGATCGGCGACGTCGCCAGCGGACGCTTCCTGGCGGTCGGACCCGACGGTTTCGCCGTCGTGACCTCGGGAACCCAGATCAAGGGCGGCGATGCGCCTCGTCCCGGCGACTGGCGTTTCGTCGCCGCCGTTTCGGACGGCGCCAAGGTCACGCTCTATGTCGACGGCAAGGCGCAGGCCCAGGGCGCCGCGCCCGCCGCCGCGACGCCGGCCATGGTCGCGCTGGGACCGCGCAAGGCCGCCGGGTTCGCGCCGTTCACCGGACAGGTCGCCGGCTTCCGCGCCGAGGCTCGCGCGCTCTCGGAGAATGAGGTTCGGGCCCTCGCCGCCCGCAAGCTCGATCCATTGACCGTGTTCGAGACCGGCAGCCCGACCTGGCCGGTGCAGGTGCGCCAGCAGGCCGGTCAGGTGACGCCGCAGGAAGCCTGGACGCGCCCGCAAGGGAAGGGGGCGATATCGGCTCCGGTCGCCAAGCCCGCCTATGCGGGCCCGGCCCTGGTCGAGGCCGGCCCCGGCGCCTGGACGCTGAAGCGCTGGAGCCTGGTCGAAGCTCCCAAGGCGCCGGAAAGCGGCGCGGCGATCTCGTCGGCTGGTTTCGACGCCAAGGGCTGGTACGCCGCCACGGTGCCCGGCACGGTCCTGACCACCCTGGTCGATCGCGGCGTCTATCCCGACCCCGACTACGGCCTCAACAACACCGCCATCCCGGAGAGCCTGAACAGGCAGGCCTATTGGTACCGGACGACCTTCGATGCGCCCGCCGCCGTCGCCGGCAAGCGCCCGCGCCTGACCTTCAAGGGCGTGAACTACGCCGCCGAGGTGTGGCTGAACGGTACGAGGCTGGGCGACATGAAGGGCGCCTTCGTGCGCGGCCGCTTCGACGTGGCGGGCAAGCTCAAGCCGACCGGCAACGTGCTGGCCGTGAAGGTCTCGCCGCCGCCGCATCCGGGGCTGGCGCACGAGGAGTCGCTGACCGCCGGCGTCGGCGAGAACGGCGGCATGATGGCCCTGGACGGCCCGACCTTCGTCGCCAGCGAGGGCTGGGACTGGATCCCCAGCGTCCGCGACCGCAACACCGGCCTCTGGCAGGACGTGGTGCTGGAGGCGTCGGGCGATGCGCGCCTGGGCGACCCGCAGGTGGTCACCACCTTGCCCCAAGTGGCTGGCAAGCCCGACAACAGCCTGGCCGACATCGAGATCCTCGCTCCGGTCGAGAACCTGTCGGACCGGGCGGTGCAGGCGGCGGTGACGGCGACCTTCGACCGTGTCTCCGCTTCCAAGACTGTTACCGTGCCGCCCGGCGCTTCGACCGTGCGCCTGACGCCGGCCGAGTTTCCGCAACTGGCGGTGGCCAACCCCAGGCTCTGGTGGCCCAACGGCTATGGCGAGCAGGCCTTGCACGACCTGACCCTGACCGCCTCGGTCGACGGCCAGGTCTCGGACGAGAAGCGCCTGCGGTTCGGCATCCGCCAGGTGACCTACGAGCTCTCGCTGATGAACCCGACCGGCCATCTGCGCCGGGTCGAGGTCGATTTCAGCAAGGCCCGGCAGCTTGGCCAGGACGTCACCGACGGCAGCCACGAGGGCATCCGCAAGGTGGTGGACGGCTGGGCGACCTCGTTGACGGCGCAGGGCGAGACCTCGTCGGCGGTGCGCGACGTACCCGAGACGGGCCTCTCGCCGCATCTGGTGTTGAAGGTCAACGGCGTGAAGATCGCCGCGCGCGGCGGCAACTGGGGCACGGACGACTGGCGCAAGCGCATCGAGCGCGAGCGGCTGGAACCCTATTTCCGCCTGCACAAGGAGGCGGGGCTCAACACCATCCGCAACTGGGTGGGCCAGAATACCGAGGAGCCGTTCTACGACCTCGCCGACGAGTACGGCCTGCTGGTGCTCAACGATTTCTGGGCCTCGACCCAGGACTACCAGCTCGAGCCCCAGGACGTGCCGCTGTTCCTGGACAACGCCGCCGACGTCATCAAGCGCTACCGCAACCACCCCTCGATCGTGCTGTGGTTCGGGCGCAACGAGGGCGTGCCGCATCCGATCCTCAACGAGGGCCTGGAGGCGCTGGTCCACGACCTGGACGGCACGCGCTGGTACACCGGCAGCTCCAACCGGGTGAACCTGCAGAACAGCGGGCCTTACAACTACCGTGAGCCGGAGACCTATTTCACCGAGCACGCCAAGGGCTTCTCGGTCGAGGTCGGCACGCCGTCGTTCCCGACGCTGGAGGCGTTCTCGGCCGCCGTGCCAGCGCCCGATCGCTGGCCGATCAGCGACACGTGGGCCTATCACGACTGGCACCCCACCGGTAACGGCGCGACCAAGACCTTCACCGACGCCATGGCCGCCAAGCTGGGCGCGCCCACCAGCCTCGAAGACTTCGAGCGCAAGGCCCAGCTGATGAACTACGAGACGCACCGGGCGATCTTCGAGGGCATGAACCAGGAGCTCTGGACCAGGTCGTCGGGACGCTTGCTCTGGATGACCCAGCCGGCCTGGCCCTCGACCATGTGGCAGATCCTCAGCCATGACTACGACACCCACGGCGCCTTCTACGGAACCAAGGCCGCCGCCGAGCCCGTCCACGCGCAGATGAGCCTGGCCGACCACGCCCTGGCGGTGGTCAACAACACGACCGCGCCCATCGCTGGCGCCAGGTTGCGGACACGGGTGCTCGACCTGTCGGGCAAGGTGCTGTCCGACCAGACCGACACGGTGGACGTCGCCGCCAACGCTGTCGCGCCCGGCCGCACGCTCGACCTTGGCCTGAAGAGCGGGGAGGCGGCCGTGGTCCGCCTCGACCTTGCGGCCCCAGACGGCGTGGTGGTGTCGCGAAACCTATACTGGGTCGGGGCCGACGACGCCGGCGAGCGACGGCTGTCGCAGATGGCGGCCCAGCCCGTGACGGTGTCGGCCAGATCCGGAAGGGTCAAGAAGGGCGAGGCCGTGGTCGCCGTCACCCTGGTAAACAAGGGCGCCGCGCCCGCCCTGAACACCAAGCTGACGCTGGTCGACGCCAAGGGAGGCCGCATCCTGCCGGCCTACTATTCCGACAACTATGTCTCGCTGCTGCCGGGCGAGGCGCGGACGGTGGAGGTCCGCTACCCGGCCGGGGCAGGGAAAGGCGCGAAGGTCGCCCTGCGCGGCTGGAACGTGACGCCCAGCGTGGCGACGGTGCGCTAGGGGCGGCCTAGCCTTCGCCGCGCAACTGCTTGTTCAGCGCCACGCTGGCCTCCATGCGGGCCAGCTGTTCGGGCGTGGCGGGGGCCTGGTGCCTTGTCTTCCACTCGGACTGGGGCATGCCGTAGATCGCCTCGCGGGCGGCGTTCTTGTCGAGCGCGCCGTCCGAGGCCTCCTCGACCCAGTCGGCCAGGCAGTTGCGGCAGAAGCCGGCCAGGCCCATCAGGTCGACGTTCTGGGCGTCGGTGCGCATGCGCAGGTGCTCGACCAGGCGGCGGAAGGCGGCGGCGGCGAGGCGGTCGTCGATCTCGACGGTCATGGTCTTCAGGTCTTCTGCAGGGCCGCCCGCGAAGGCAGCAGGCGTTCGATGATCGGAAGGATGGCCGCGCCCATGGCCGGCGCGTCGGCGGCCAGGGCCGCGCGCTGAACCGGAGCGAGGGCGGGTACGCCGGGCACGCCGGCGAGCTTGGTTTCGAGAGCGGCCGCCAGGCGGTCGACCAGGCTCTCGGGCAGGCGGCCGCCGATGTAGACGGCCTGCGGATTGATCAGGCAGCTGATCGCAACGGTCGGCCCGGTCAGCAGGTCGGCGGCCAGGTCGATCCAGGCCTCGACGGCCTCCAGGCCCTTCTGGGGCAGCGTTTCCAGGTCGCCGGGGGCGGCGATGGAGAAGCCGTTGTTCTCGAGGAACTGGGCCAGGGCCGACAGCGAGACCGCCTCCTGCAGGGTGGCCACGTCGATGCGCGGCGATGTCACCGGCAGGAAGCCCAGCTCGCCGCTACGGCCCTGGGCCCCGCGGAAGTACTCGCCCTCGACCACCAGGCCGCCGCCCAGGCCCGAGGTGACCAGCACGTAGAAGAAGCTGGGCGCGTTCATGCCGTGGCCAAAGTGCAGTTCGCCCAGCGCCGCGGCGGCGGCGTCGTTCTCGACGGTCACCGGCAGGTCGTGGCGGCGCGACAGCAGCTGGCGCACGTCGGTGGTGTTCCAGGCGCCGTATTCGGCCGGGCGATGGGGCAGGTCGACCCGGGCCATGTCGTCGGGCATGGCTACGCCGACGCCGATGATCCGCTCGGCCTCGACGCCCTTGGTCTTGAGGAAGGCCTTCCAGTTGGTCTCGAAGAACTCCGCCACCGCGTCGGGGCCGGCGAAGGCCACTTCCCAGGTCGAGCGCGCCCGCACCTGGCCGGCGAAGTCGAGCAGCAGGATGGTGACGTGGTCGCGGTCGATGTTGAGGCCGATCGAGAAGCAGCCGTCGGGATTGACCGCCAGGGTCATGGCCGGTTGGCCGCGACCGCCGTGCAGCTTGCCGGCCTCGACGATCAGCCCGTCGTCCAGCAGGCGCTTGGTGATGTTGGTGATGGCCGGCACGGTCAGGCCGGTCAGGGCCGCGATCTCGGGTTTCGTCTTGGCCCCGCCGATGCGGATCGACTGCAGCGTGACCCGCTGGTTGTAGTCGCCGGCCCGCTCCAGATTCGTGCCGGACAGGCTCGGACCGGCTTGCGAGGTCTTGCGGGCGGGGCTTTTGGGCGACTGGCTCATCTGTGCTCTGGCTTAGCACCTGCGGCGTGGCGCGCGAAAGGTCGGTGGCCAATGCGGCGCTGAATGAAATAAAGAAAATTGTTTTCTTTTATGCCTTGCGCGCGGCCAACGCCATCGCCAGGGTCGCCTTCCTGCGCAGGGAGGCAGTGATGGGGATGCATGCCGTGCGGACTTGGGCCGGAAGCCTTGGGCTCGCGTTCGCCCTGCTCGCCACGCCCGCCTTCGCCGGCTTCTCGGTGCATGACGGCCGCCTGATCGACGCCTGCGGCGATGTCTTCGTCATGCGCGGGGTCAACCTGCCTCACGCCTGGAAGCCGCGCGCCACGGGCAAGGCTATTCGCGAAACGGCGAAGCTGGGGTCCAACACCGTCCGGGTCGTTCTGAGCGACGGAACACGCTGGCGGCGCACCTCGCCGCACGCGGTGCGCAGGATCATCGCCCGGGCTCGCCGCGCGGGGCAGGTGGTGATCCTCGAGGTGCACGACACCACAGGCTATGGCCTGGAGCCGAAGGCGGCGCACATCGGCGCTGCGCTGGCCTATTGGACCAAGCTCGAACCCGTCCTGCGCGGCCAGGAAGACTACGTCCTCGTCAACATCGGCAACGAGCCCACGGCGGGGACGGCCACGCCGCAGCAGTGGCTGGAGGCCCATCGCACGGCGATCGTCGCCCTGCGCGCCCTGGGCCTGCGCCACACCCTGGTGATCGACGCCCACGACTACGGACAGGACAGTTCGGGAACCATGCGTGACCGGGCCGCCGAGTTGTTCGCCGTCGATCCGCTGCGCAATCTCGTCTTCGACGTCCACATGTACGAGGTCTATGGCGAGGCGCAGGCCGTCGAAAGCTACCTGCGCGCCTTCGAGGCCGCGCGCCTGCCGTTGATCGTCGGCGAGTTCGGACCGGACCATCGCGGCCAGGCGGTCGACGAGGAGGCGATCTTTCATCTCTCCGGCGCCATGGGCGTGGGCTATCTGGGCTGGTCGTGGTCGGGCAACGCGCCCGAGGTCGCCGACCTCGATCTCGTCGAGCGCTTCGACGGGCGGCGGCTGACGCCGTGGGGCAGGCGTTTCTTCGACGGGGCGGGCGGTGTGCGCGAGACCAGCCGGCGCTCGCGCGTCTTCTCCGGCTGCCGCTAGCTGCGCTTGGCGGCGGCGGACTCGGCCAGCACGCGCGACAGGATGGTCAGCAACTCCCTGGCCGCGCCTTCGTCCAGATCGCCTAGGATGCCTCGCGCCGGCGGCGGCAGGTGCTCGTTGGCGTCGCCTTCGGTGCGGAAGACGTAGTGGTCGAACATCGCTTTCCAGGCCTGGCGGTGGGCCGGGGGCAGGGCGCGCAGGGTCAGCATGGCGTGCATGAAGGCGTCGCGCGCCAGGCCCCGTCCCTGGTTGGGCGGGTTCCACCAGTAGTTCACCAGCATGTTGACCGTCTCCAGCGAGCGGACGTGGTGCCACCACAGGTACGGCACGTAGATCGCATCGCCCGGCTCCAGTTCCGCGGTCTGGGCGACCTCCAGGGCCTGGGAAAAACGGGGGAACGTCTCGAGGTCGGGGTCCTCGAACGAGACCAGGCTGATGGTCGCCCCGGCCGGCGTGCGCTCGAACGGACCCATGTAGAGGTTCTCCACCTGGTCGGGCGGGAACAGGGTGAAGCGGCGGCGGCCGGCGACCACGCAGGCGATGTTCTCGAACGGGTCGTGGTGGGCGGCGACGATGACGCGATTGCCGATCCAGGCGCGCGGTTCGACCTCGGGGTCGAGCAGGGGCAGGGGGTTTTCCTCGGCGAAGCCGGGCAGGGCGTTCCAGGTCGGCACGGACTGGGCGGCCAGCGCCGTCTGCTCGGCGTCGTCGGCGTGCTGCGCCAGGAAGTCGAAGGTCTTCCGCAGCCGGGCCCGTCCGCCCCGGAAGTTCATGTTCGCGAGGTCGTCGGCATAGAAGAACCGCCCGCCGGCCTCGGCTGGGGCGAAGACGGTGGCGACGGACTGGCCGGCGTCGAACCGCGACAGATAGTCGAACAGCGAAGCATGGCCAGCCCCGCCCGCCGCGACCACGGGCCAATGGGATACGAGACCGCGGATCACGACAGGCTCGGCGGCGGCCGTCAGGGCGCTCAGCGCCTCTGGAGAGGTCGCCGTGGATTCGCGGATTTCCTTCACCGGCTTGCCTCCCCTCGAAGGTCGTCACCCTTCGAACGGGGCGTACTGGAGGGTGATTGTGTCCGTCAGGCAACAGCGGTTGGCAAGGCTCAAAGATTAAACAAAATATTTTTATAAAATGCTGGCGTACCGGCGTTTGCTACGGTTATGAAACATCAAGCGCCCGCGTCGAGACGGGCGCGACGGGAGGAAGCGCGACGCCAGGACGCTTGGCCAAGCCTTCCCGCACAAACGGCGGCACGACCGCTCATCTCCGGGCGAAAGCCCCGGACACTTGAAGGGCTGCGTGAGCGAGCGCGGCCTTGGGAGGGGACGACTATGAGAACCACGCGAATCCGCATGTCCGGATGGATGGGCTGCGCTTCGGTCGCGGCCCTGCTGAGCGCGGCGCCGGCGCTGGCGCAGGAGACGGTGTCGACCGCTCCGGCCGCCTCGCAGGCCTCGCCGTCGGACGTGATCGCCGACAATCAGGTCGAGACGGTGATCGTCACGGGCCAGCGCGCGGCGCTGAAGTCGGCCCAGCAGATCAAGCGCAGCGCCGACACCATCGTCGACTCCATCACAGCCAGCGACATCGGTTCCTTCCCCGACAAGTCGGTCGCCGAGGCCCTGCAGCGCGTACCGGGCGTCACCGTCAACCGCTACGCCTCGACCAGCGACACCACCCACTTCTCGGCCGAGCCCTCAGGCGTGATCGTTCGCGGCCTGTCGCAGGTGCGCTCGGAGTTCAACGGTCGCGACACCTTCAGCGCCAACTCCTCGCGCGGCCTGTCGTGGGGCGACGTCTCGCCCGAGCTGATGGGCGGGGTCGACACCTACAAGAACCAGACCGCCGAACTGATCGAAGGCGGCATCGCCGGCACGGTCGACCTGAAGACCCGACTGCCGTTCGACAGCGCTGGCAGGGTGATCGGCATCACCACCTCGCTGAACTACGGCAACCTGTCCGAACAGGTGACGCCCGAGGTCTCGGCGATCTACGCCAACCGCTGGACGACCGAGATCGGCGAGTTCGGCCTGATGGTGAACGGCGCCCATTCGGAGCTGAACACCATCTCGGAAAGCTCGCAGTTCGGCCGCATGGGCATCTTCAAGGATGTGACCATGTTCGGCGGCGGCACCAAGTACATCCCGGCCTGGTACCGCCTGGCCCACACCGAGTTCGACCGCACCCGCAACGGCGTCGCCGCCGCCGGCCAGTGGCGCGACAACGACCAGAAGTTCCTGGCCACGGTGCAGTTCAACAAGTCGAGCTACGAGAACATCTGGCACGAGCGCTCGGTGCAGGGCAGCGCCTTCAGCCTCTACAACCGTGGTCCGCACTTCCAGATCACCAACGCCGACGCCAATACCTATGTGCTGCCCGCGCCTGGGACGACCTTCAAGTTCGACGACGAAGGCAATTTCGAGAGCGGGATCATGACCTCGCCGCTCGGCTGGGTCGGCAACACCACCTCGGCCAGCAACGACTGGGCCGGCTACCTGATCGGCCAGACCTCGACGGGCCAGCCGGTTATCGAGCCCTGCTACGGCTGGACCGGCCGCACCGACTGCGCGCCCGAGCAGCGCGGCGGCGAGCTGTCGGCGACCACCCGCTACAACTACAACAAGCAGACCACCCAGGACCTGGGCTTCAATCTGAAGTGGGATCCGACCGACCGCCTGCGCTTCAACTTCGACGTCCAGAAGGTGAAGGCCAAGCTGTCGAACTACGACGCCGACGTCGGCCTGGTGTCCTACGCCAACCTCAATATCGACGCGACGGGCGACCACCCCGTCATGACCGTGCTGCCGGGAACCAACATCAACTACGCCCCGGGCGGCCTGGCCAACCCGAACGCCTGGCGCTTCAACAACGTCAACAACCACCTGGAACGCAGCGAAGGCGACCAGTTCGCCGCGCGGATCGACGTGCAGTACGACCTGGGCGACGGTTGGCTGGACTCGCTGAAGGTCGGCGCGCGCCATGCCGACCGCGAACAGACGGTGCGTTGGAGCGTCTATAACTGGGGCGGCATCGCCAATGCCTGGGGCTGCGACCAGGGCGGCGGCGGCGTCAACAGCACCGACTATCTCTGGTACAACGTCGACCGCACCGCGCCGGCCGCCAACGTCAACGGCGACTGCGCCGCCGGCAATCCCACGACCACCTTCAGCGGCTGGGATCGCAACCTGCCGGACGTGCGCTCGTTCAACGACATCTTCGGCGGCGACGTGCTGAAGACCGGCATGCTGACCTTCGCCAGCATGGACTTCGTCAAGGACCTGGAGAAGTTCCAGAAGGCCTTCGGTTATTCGAACACCGGCGTCGGCTCCTCGCGCTGGGAGGCGGTCTGCTATCGCGCCGGCGAGACCAACTGCTTCCTGCCGCAGGAAATCACCGACGTCTCGGAGAAGACCAACGCCGCCTACTTCATGCTGAAGTTCGGCGGGCGCGACCACACGATCGGCGGCTTCGGGATCAGCGGCAACATCGGCCTGCGCTATGTCGAGACGTCCAACGAGAGCAGCGGCTCGCTCGTTCACGCCGACTTCGGCAAGACCGATCCTCGGGTCTGTCAGCCGCGCGGTCGTCCGATGGGGCCGGACGGTCTGCCGATCGCCGGCGCCTACGTGCCGCAGAGCCTGTGGTGCTACCTCTCGGCCGACGACAAGGCGTTCACCGATGGGCTGGCCTCGGCCAGCACCGTGCGCCAGAAGCACCACAACGTGCTGCCGAGCTTCAACCTGAAGATCGACCTCAATGACGAGTGGCAGCTGCGCCTGGCGGCGTCGCGCGCCATGTCGCGTCCCGACATCGGCTACCTGAAGAACTATGTTCAGGTGAACATGGCCGGGCCCGACATGAACAACGTCAATGACCCGCTGTGGGTCAAGGACAGCGCGGGCAACATCACCGGGGCCAACCTTCGCTACACGGCGGATTCCTACAACCCGTACCTGAAGCCGATGACGGCCGACCAGATCGACATCAGCCTCGAGCACTACTTCGCCGAGGTGGGGTCGTTCTCGCTGGCGGTCTTCTACAAGAAGTTCAACGACTACATCCAGTACGGCGGCTTCAACCAGGACGTCACGGTCAACGGCGTCACCCGCACGGTGCTGACGCGTGGTCCGGTCAATGGCGACGGGGCCAAGATCCGCGGCGCCGAAGCAGCCTACCAGCGCTACTTCGACTTCCTGCCCGCGCCGTTCGACGGCCTCGGGATCCAGGCCAACTTCACCTATGTCGAGAACAAGGGGATCACCAACAGCAACCTGAGCAACGCCTCGGGCGGCGGCGGCTCCAACACAAGCGGCGGCGGCCTCAGCCAGGCCGACGGGGCGGTACAGGTGGACTCGCTCGAAGGCCTCTCGAAGTACGCCTACAACCTCGTGGGCATGTACGAGAAAGGCCGCTGGGCGGTGCGGGCGGCCTACAACTGGCGCTCGAAGTACCTGCTGACCGCCATGGACTGCTGCCTGGCCTTCCCGATCTGGCAGGACGACGCCGGCTATCTCGACGCCTCGATCCGGTATCGCGCAAGCGACAACCTCGAGATCAGCCTGCAAGGCAGCAACCTGCTGAACACCGAGTCCGTGCTCAAGCAGCAGGTCAACGACGCGTCGGCCGGCGGTCTTCTGAAGGACAACGCCTGGAACCGCACCGACAAGCGTTACCTGTTGACGTTCCGCTTCAAGTACTGATCGATCTGGAGGAGGGGCGGGCCGTCGGTCCGCCCCTTCGTCACAAGAAGACGGGCCCGCTCGACCGGCGCCCGAAAATGGGTGGGAACGGCGGCATGGAAACAAGCGCGCCCCTGGATATCGTCATCGTCGGCGGGGGAACGGCCGGCTGGATGGTGGGCACGGCCTTGGTCAGCGGCCTGCGTCCGCATCAGGCGCGGGTGCGGCTGGTGGAGTCCGACGAGATCGCCACCGTCGGCGTCGGCGAGGCCACGATCCCAGCCATGCGCGACTACAACCGCTTCGTCGGCATCGACGAGGTCGAGATGATGCGCGAGACGAACGGCACGTTCAAACTCGGCATCGAGTTCCTCGACTGGGGCTTCAAGGGCTCGTCCTACCACCATCCGTTCGGGGTGCATGGCGCGGCCATCGGCGGCGCGGGCTTTCACCATCACTGGAACCGGGCGCGCCTGGCGGGCCACGACTTCGACATCGAGCAGTTCTCCTACGCCATCGCCGCGGCGCGGGACGACCGCTTCGAGTTCCCCAATCCGGATCCCGACAAGATCGATTCCACCTACAGCTACGCCTACCACTTCGACGCCAGCCTCTATGCGAAGTACCTGCGCAAGGTGGCCGAGGGACGGGGCCTCAAGCGCACCGAGGGCAAGGTCGTCGACGTCACGCGCGATCCGCTATCGGGCGACGTGGCCTCGATCACCCTGGCCTCCGGCGAGGTGATCAGGGGCGACTTCTTCGTCGACTGCACGGGCTTCCGCGGCCTGCTGATCGGCCAGACCCTGAACAGCCCCTTCGAGGAATGGACCGACTGGCTGCCCTGCGACCGGGCCTGGGCCGTGCCCTGCGCCCGCGCCGACCGTTTCACGCCCTTCACCCGCTCGACCGCCCGCGAGGCCGGCTGGCAGTGGCGCATCCCGCTGCAGCACCGCACCGGCAACGGCTACGTCTATTCCAGCCGCTACATCAGCGACGACGAGGCGGCCGCCACCCTGATGGCCAATCTCGACGGCGAAGCCCTGGCCGAGCCGCGCCAGATCCGCTTCAAGGCCGGTCGGCGAACCGCTTCGTGGACGCGCAACGTCATGGCCGCCGGTCTGGCCAGCGGCTTCCTGGAGCCGCTGGAGTCGACCAGCATCTACCTGGTCCAGATCGCGGTCATGAACCTGCTCAAGCTGTTTCCGGGCAAGCGGGTCGAGCCGGCCCTGGTCGAAGAGTTCAACCGCCGGGTCGACATGGAATACGACCGGGTGCGCGACTTCCTGATCCTGCACTACCACGCCAACACCCGCACCGACGGCGAGCTCTGGAAGCATTGCCGCGAGATGGAAATCCCCGAGAGCCTGAAGCACAAGCTGGAGCTGTTCCAGCATCGCGGCGTGGCGCCGAACTATCATGACGGCCTCTTCGCCCTGCCGAGCTGGATCTCGGTGCTGCTGGGGCAGGGCGTCCTGCCGGGCGGCTATGACCGGATGGTCGACAACGTGCCGCTGCCCCAGGCCCTGGCCGAGATGGAGCGCCAGCGGTCGGCGATCGCGCGGCGGGTTCCGGCCATGCCGACGCACGCCGACTTCGTCGCCAGCCATTGCGCCATCCCCGAGCGTCCGGTCGCGGAGGCCATGGCATGAGCCGGCCCGTGCGAACCGTCGTGGTGGTCGGCGCCGGCGCCCCGCTGTGGCTGACGGCCCTGGCCTTGCGGAAAGCCTTCGGGGCCGGCGGCCTGGTGGTGCGCGCCGTCGAGACCGCGCCGCCAACGCCGGGCCTGTCCCATGCGGGGCTGCCGGCCGTCGGCAACCTGAACCAGCTGCTGGGCCTGTCGGACGTCGAACTGGCTCGCCGTTGCGGCGCCGTTCCATCCCTCGGCCAGCGGTTCGCCGGCTTCGCGGGCGATGGCTCGGCCTTCCTGCACCCCTACGACACCCACGGGCATGCCGTGGATTATGTCGACTTCGTCCACCATTGGGTATTGGCGCGCCGGCGCGGGCTGAAGACCGCGCTGGAGGATTTCTCCCTGGGCGCGGCCGCCGCCAAGCAGGGACGGATCGTCGAAGGCGATGATCCTGGCCGACTGTCCTCGCCGGGCGTCGGCCTGCATGTCGACGCCGTGGCCTATGCCGCGCTGCTTCGCCAGCGGGCGCTGGCCGACGGCGTGAGCGTCGAGCAGGGCGCGGTGACCGATGTCGAGCGCGCCGGCGAACGGATCGAGGCCGTGGTCGTCCAGGGCGGCGCGGTGGTGGCCGGCGACCTGTTCGTCGATGTCGGCGACGGCGCCCTGATCGGCCAGATGCCCGGCGCGGGCTTCGAGTCCTGGAGCGCCTGGCTGCCGTTCGATCGCGTGCTGCCGCTGGCGGGGCAGCGCCTGAACACCTTGCCGGCCTACGCCCACATCGAGGCCGTCGAGGGCGGCTGGGTTGGGCTCTATCCGTTGCAGGACCATACGGCGGGCCTTGCGGTCTACGACTCCAGGGTCGCGGACGCCCAGGCCATGGTTCGTCGGGCGGAGGCTGTTTCTCCCCTGGGCTGGCGGCAGGGCGAGGCGCTGGTCCTGAAGCCGGGCATGCAGACGCGGCCCTGGATCGGCAACTGCGTGGCGCTGGGCGCCGCCGCCATTGCGCTTGACCCCTCAGACGCCGCGCCGATGCACGCCCTGCAGGCCGGGCTGTCCCATCTGGTGACGCTGTTCCCGGCCGACATCGACAGCGGCCCGGAGGCGCGGGCATACGGCGCGGCGATGGCGGCGCATGGCCGGAGCCTGCGGGAGTTCCAGGCCATGCACTATCACCTGAACCGCCGAGGCGGCGCGCCGTGGGAGGCCGCCAGAAGCGTCGAGCCGCCGGCCGACCTGGCCTACAAGCTGCAACTGTTCGGGGCCCGCGGCGTCGTGCCGACCCGCGAGGACGAGGCCTTCCAGCCCGCCAACTGGGCGGCTTGCCTGATCGGTCACGGCGTCATTCCGCAGGCGCATGATCCGTTGGCCGAGGGCGTCAGCGAGGCCGAGCAGATCCAGATCTTCCAGAAGATCCTGGGCCGTATCGCCGCCGATGTCGGCCGGATGCGTCCGCTGGAGTCCAGGCTGGCGGCCATGGCGCAGCGGCCTGCCGCGCCAGGTCCCGCACCCCTGCGGTTCACGTGAGCGAGGCGATCCGCGACATCGTCGTGGTCGGAGGCGGCACGGCCGGCTGGATGACCGCCGCGGCGCTGGCCCAGACCGTCGGGACGCGCCGCTATTCGATCACGCTCGTCGAGTCCGAGCAGATCGGCACGGTCGGGGTAGGCGAGGCCACCATCCCGATGATCCTGCTGTTCAACAAGGTGCTGGGCCTGGATGAGGACGTCTTCATCCGCGAGACCAACGCCACCTTCAAGCTGGGCATCGAGTTCGTCGACTGGCGGCGGCTGGGGCACAGCTACTTCCATCCCTTCGGCCTCTATGGCGCGGACATGGACGGTGTCGGCTTTCAGCACTTCTGGCTGCGCTGGGCTCGCGAGAGCGGGGACTGGAGGCACGACGCCTTCAACGCCGAGACCCTGGCGGCGGCGGACGGGCGGTTCATGCGAACGCCGCCGGCGCCGAACCTGCCCAAGATCAACTACGCCTTCCAGTTCGACGCTGCGCTCTACGCGGCGTTTCTGCGTCGTTACGCCGAGGCCCGGGGCGTGGTCCGGGTCGAGGGCAAGATCGCCGGCGTCGAACGGGACGGCGAAAGCGGCCATGTCTCGCGGCTGGTGCTGGACGACGGCCGGACGATCGGCGGCGATTTCTTCGCCGACTGCTCGGGTTTCCGCGGCCTGCTCATCGAGGAGACGATGGGGGCGGGCTATGACGACTGGAGCCGCTGGCTGCCCTGCAACCGCGCGGCCGCCGTGCCCTGCGCGCGGGCCGGCGAACTGACCCCCTACACGCGGGCCACGGCGCGCGAGGCCGGCTGGCAATGGCGCATCCCGCTGCAGCATCGCACGGGCAACGGCTATGTGTTCTGCGACGCCTTCATCGGCGAGGACGAGGCCGTGCGCCTGCTGGGCCAGCGGCTGGACGGCGCTGCCCTGGCCGATGCGAAGATCCTGAAGTTCACCGCCGGTCGCCGCCGCAAGAGCTGGATCGGCAACGTGCTGGCCATAGGCCTGTCGAGCGGTTTCCTGGAGCCGCTGGAGTCGACCAGCATCCACCTGATCCAGGCCGCCATCGCCAAGCTGCTGACGCTGTTCCCGAAAACCGGCTTCGATCCCTTCGTGGTCGACAAGTTCAATCGCGAGATGGCGCTGGAATACGAGCAGGTCCGCGACTTCATCATCGCCCACTACAAGGTCGGCGAGCGCGACGACACGCCGTTCTGGCGCTGGTGCCGCGACATGGTTCCGCCCGACAGCCTGGCCCAGCGGTTTGAGGTGTTCCGCGCGCGCGGCGAGGTGCTGATCGACCAGAAGGAGCTCTTCAAGGAGACCAACTGGTTCGCCATCCTGGCGGGGCAGGGGCTGCTGCCCGACGACTACCACGCCGTCGCCGACAAGATCTCGTCGGAGGAACTGGGGCTGCGCCTGGGGCGCATCCGGGCGGCGATCAACGAGCGGGTGGCCGGCATGCCGCCGCACGACCTCTATCTCGAGAAGGCGGGCCTTCTGGGCGCCGCCCGTGCGGGAGCAAGCATACCGGCCTGATTGGTCCGACCATTTGTCAAATTGGTATGACTTCCAGTTTGACAAATCGCCCGCGATCCCGCGAATGCTAGCGGTAACAAGCGCGCAGGCGCGGGGCTCGGGAGGTTTTTCGATGAGAGGTTTCGGCGCCTGGCTCGGTGCGAGCGTCGCGATGGCCGCCTTGCTGACGGCCAGCGTGGCGGCGGCGGAGATCCCGCGTCTCGAGAAGCACGGAACCTCGGCCCGGCTGGTCGTCGACGGCAAGCCGATGCTGATCCTGGGGGGAGAGCTGGGCAATTCCAGCGCCTCCAGCCGCGCCTACATGGCCAGGCACTGGCCGCGCCTGAAGGCGATGAACCTCAACACCGTACTGGCGCCTGTCTCGTGGGAGCTGATCGAACCGAAGGAGGGCGTCTACGACTTCTCCAGCGTCGACGACCTGCTGGCCGACGCCCGCGCCCAGGACATGAAGCTCGTCCTGTTGTGGTTTGGGGCCTGGAAGAACAGCATGTCGACCTACGTCCCGGCCTGGGTGAAGCGCGACCAGACGCGGTTTCCGCGCGTGAGGGCGCGGGACGGTTCGACGGTCGAGATCCTGTCGGCCTTCTCTGACAACACCCGCGCCGCCGACGCCAAGGCCTATGCCGCGCTGCTGGCCCATCTGAAGAAGGTCGACGGCGAGCGGAACACCGTCCTGATGGTCCAGGTCGAGAACGAGATCGGCATGCTGCCCTCGGCCCGGGAGCATGGCGCCGCCCCCGATGCGGCCTATGCCGGCCAGGTTCCGCCGGCGCTGATCCAGAAGTTGAAAGCTGGCGGCGAGGCGATCGAGCCGGAGCTGCGCGACCTCTGGAAGCGCAACGGAAGCAAGGACAAGGGAACCTGGGCCGCGGTGTTCGGCGCCGACGAGGCCGGGCAGGAGGTGTTCACCGCTTGGTCCTATGCCCGCTATACCGAAGCCGTGACCGCGGCCGGCAAGGCGGCCTATCCGCTGCCGATGTACGTCAACGCCGCGCTGAACCGCACGGGCAAGAAGCCTGGCGAGTACCCGAGCGGCGGGCCTCTGCCGCACCTGCTCGATGTCTGGAAGGCTGGCGCGCCCAGCCTGGACCTGCTGTCGCCCGACATCTACTTCCCGAACTTCAATGACCTGGCCGCGCGGTTCGTGCGGCCCGACAACGCGCTGTTCGTGCCCGAGGCCAACAACGCCAGCGCCCCGGAAACCCCGGCCAACGCCTTCTACGCCTTCGGCAAGCTCGATGCGCTGGGCTTCTCGCCCTTCGCCATCGAGAGCGTCAACGCCGAGGAGCACAAGGCGATCGCCGACGCCTACGACGTCCTGCGCCAACTGACGCCGGCCCTGCTGAACGCCCAGGGCAAGGGCGCCATGGCCGGCTTCAAGCCCCGCGTGCTGGAGGACGGAACCGTGCAGGACGCGCCGGTCAGCCAGGTGATGGGCGACTATCGCTTCGAGGTCGGCTTCATCGATCCCTGGACGCCCAAGGCCTCGCAGAAGCCGGCGACCCATGGGGGGCTGATCATCCAGACCGGTCCCGAGGAGTATCTGATCGCCGGTCGCGGCATCGTCGTCACCTTCGCCGGGGCTGGCGAGGGGCCATCGCTGGCCGGGATAGACAAGGCCGAGGAGGGCGTGTTTGACGCCCAGGGACGCTGGGTCCCCGGCCGCTTGCTCAACGGCGACCAGACTCACCAGGGTCGGCACATCCGCCTGTCGCCCGACCAGTTCCAGATCCAGCGGGTGAAGTTCTATCGCTATCGCTGACCAGGACGGGACCTCCGGGCGACCCCGGAGGTCCCGCGCCGTCAGAAGCTGTAGGTCACGCGGGCGTAGTAGTAGCCACCGTTGATCCCGAACGGCGAGAAGCTGGGATAGAGCGCCACGCCCGGATTGCCGGCCGCGATCGAGGCGGCCGTGCCCGCCGGGTTCAGGTTCTCCGGATAGATGTCGAACAGGTTGTTGGCGCCGATCGACGCCTTCACCGCATCGGTGACCCCGTAGGTCAGTTCCAGGTCGGTAATCAGGTGCGTCTTGATGCGGTCCTTGAAGTAGGTCCCGTTGACGTTGGTGTAGGCCCAGGCCTGGCCGTACACCGTGTTGGTCAGGCTCACCGTCCAGCGGTCCTTGGCGTAGACAGCCGTCAGATTGGCCTTGTAGCGCGGCGAGGCGTGTTCGAGGAAAGCGATGGCCGCCCGGTCGTAGAGCACGGCGCTGCCCAGGCCCGAGGGCGGGGCGGCGATGCGGGTGACCTTGGTCTGGTTGACGTTGACGCCCAGGGTCCAGTCGATCTTCCCGAAGTCTCCCAGATCGGTCCAGGTGGTAGCCAGGATCTCGACGCCGCGCGTGCGGGTGTCCAGGCCGTTGGAGAACAGGTTGATGCCGGTGGTGCCCACGGTGGGGTCGAGCACGTTGCCGTTGGCGGTGATGGCGTTGGTGATCGCCGCATTGACCACCGTGCCGCCGATCTTGCCGTAGAGCGCGCCGCTGCCGACGATGCGGTCCTCGATCTTGATCTGATAGGCGTCGATGGTCAGCGAGACGCGCGGCAGGGGCGCGGCCACGATGCCGAGGCTGAGATTGGTCGACTTCTCCGGATCCAGCCCGTCCAGGCCCAATAGTTTGGCGCCGGCCGAGCCCGGCGGCAGTTGCACGAAGGCGGTGGTCGGCGAGACGTTGGTGGCCGAATAGTAGAGCTCGGCCAGGGTCGGCGCGCGGAAGCCGCTGCTGACCGTGCCGCGCACCGCGAAGGCCGGCGTGAAGTCGTAGCGGCCGGTCAGCTTGGCGATGTCGGCCGAGCCGAAGTCGCTGAAGTCCTCGTGGCGGACGGCGAAATCGAGCTTCAGGTCCTCGATCGGCGAGGCGGCGAGGTCGGCATAGACCGCCCAGCTGTCGCGCTTGTGCTTGCCGGCGTCGGTGAGCGCGAAGCCCGGATAGGACTGCGAGCCGGACTTGTAGCGCGCGGCCGCGTCGCCGGCCTTGATCTCGTAGCTCTCGTTGCGCTGCTCGGCGCCCAGCGCGAGGGTCAGGGGCGAGGCCCAGCCGACCTCGAACTCGCGGCTGACGTCGAGATTGTTGGTCCACTGGGTGGAGATGAAATCGCCGGCGTGGAACTCGGTCGGGGTGGCGCCGGTGTCGGCATAGAGTTGCAGGTTGGCCGACTTGCGCACCCGCACCTCGTGGTCGTCGCGGCCGTAGGTGCTGGAGAGGTCGTAGCGCCAGCCGCCGAGGGCCTGGCCCTTGATCCCGCCGGTCAGGGCGTAGTCGGTCTCCAGCGTCTCCAGCATCGGGCTGAAGCCCTTGGGGTAGATCGCCGGCAGCCGGTTGGGCAGGCGGTAGTTCTCGTAGGCCGTGGCCTTCTTCACGCCGTAGGTGCCGAAGCTGTAGACCTCGAGCTGGTCGCTGGCTTTCCAGCCGGCCGATAGCGTGCCGGCGGTGATCTGGTAGCGGGCGTCGCCGGCGATGCGGTTCAAGTAGGGATAGCCGGGCAGGGCGGTCGGCCAACTCGGATTGGCCGCGACGGCGGCGGGGGCGATGATCCGCGCGTCCGGCGCGCCGCGGAAGCTGAAGTCGTGGAAGCGGTTCTCCAGCGTGACGTTGACGTAGGCGCCAGGCGCCGGCGCGAAGCCGGCGTTGGCCGACAGGCTGTAGGTCTCGCCGTCGCTTTCGTAGTAGGCGCCGCCGGTGGCCGAGGCGCTGCCGCCGTGGTCGTCGTCTTTCAGGATAATGTTGATGACGCCGGCGATGGCGTCGGTGCCGTACTGGGCGGCCGCGCCGTCGGTCAGCACCTCGATGCGAGCGATCGCGGCGGTGGGAATGAAGTTGAGATCGGCCGCCGCCGAGCCCTGGTAGGCCCCGGCCAGCACGGCGAGGTTGGCCGTGCCGTGGCGGCGTTTGCCGTTGATCAGCACCAGGGTCTGGTTGGCGCTGACCCCGCGCAGGCGTGCCGACAGGGTCAGGTTGGCCGCGTCGCCGCCGAAGGCCTGGGCCGTGAACGACGGCACAAGGTTGCTGATGGCGAGGCGCAGGTCGGACTGGCCTGTGCGCGCCAGGGCCTCGTCGCCGATCACCTGCACGGGCGCGGCGCTGTCGACGGCCCGGACCCCGCTCTGGCGGGTGCCGGTGACGATCACGGCCTCGACCGAGGCGACGTCCGGCGCAGCCGGTTCCGGCGTCGGATCGGCGAGCGCGGCCCCGCCCCACAGGGCCGTCGTCAAGGCGAGCGTCGACGCGCCCAGAATTTGGGTTTTCATCCTATCCCCCGATGAAAGTTCAGATTGTTGGGATGGGCGATCGGCCTGGGAAGCGGCCCCGTCGCGCGGCGGTTCTCGGGCGTGACGGCCGAACTGGGTTGGCCGCCACGCTCAGATTGGGTGTCGCTGGATGCCCGTCAGCGGGTCTTGGCGGCGACGAATTCGATCTCGACCAGGGCGCCGGGCAGGACGAGGCCCGCCACCTTCACCGTGCTGCGGGCGGGCTTGTTGGGCTGGGCGGTCGTGCCGAAGGCTTCGGCCCAGGCCTTGTTCAGGCCCGCGAAGTCGATCTCGCCGCCCTTGGCCGGATCGCCGACCAGGAAGACTGTGGCCTTGACCACGTCGCCATGGCCAAGGCCCTCGGCCTTCAGGGCCGCTTCCAGCTTGGACAGCACCGAGCGGGTCTGTTCCTCGGTCGTGCCGGGTTTGGCCTTGTCGGCGATGGTGGGCAGGGCGCCGCTGAGGAAGACGAGTTCGGTCCCAGCCGGGACGGCCACGGACGGGGTGATGGCGATCGCGCCGGACGATGGCGCGCGGCGGATTTCGGCCGCGCTTGCCGAGCCCGCCGTGAAGGCGGCGGTCAGAACAAGAGCGAAGGCGAGCTTGCGGATCATGGACGGGTCTCCGTTCGGGAAAGGGTGAGGCGGTCGGATCGGACGCGCTGGGCGATCAGGCCGACGGTGCGGCGAGCAGCGGCGACGCCGCCCTCCTGCCAGCTGGGCAGTTGCGAGAGGTGGGCGCCGGACAGGAAGATCCGGCCCTGCGGCTGGTTCAGCAGGCGGTAGGCGGCCGGGTCGTTGCCGTCGCCTTCCCAATGGATCCAGGGGCCGAGGTTGAAGGCCTGGCGGTTCCAGTCGATCACCAGCGGCGCCGAAAGCTCGCGGCCCTTGCCGGGATGCAGCTTGTCGATCGCGGCGCGGGTGAGCGCGACCTGCTCGTCGAAGCTTCGCGCCTGGAAAGTCCGGGCCGCCGCGCCCACGGTGTAGGCGCCGACCAGCAGGCCGCGCGGCTGGTGGAAGCCGCCGCTGGGGTACCAGACCAGCGTCGTCTCGCCGCCCACGAACGACAGGCCGCCATAGATCTGCTCGGCCTCCCAGAAGCGTGGCGCGTCGAAGGCTACCTTGGTGGCGTTGTCGTAGCGCGCGCCGGCGATGGCGGCCTGGACCTCGCCCGGCAGGTCGTTGGCGACCTTGGCCAGGATCGGCAGGGGAACGGTGACGACCAGGTAGTCGGCGGTCAGCTTGCGCGAGGCGCCGCTCCTGCGATCGCGGATGGCGACCTCGGCCACCTGCGGCGACTGGCGGAAGGCCGTAACCTCGGCGCCGAGCAGCAGCGGTCCCTTGAGCGCCTTGGCCAGGGCCTTGGGGATGGCGTCCATGCCGCCGGCGGGCTCCAGCATGGTCGCCTGCATGAGGATGTTCTCCTCGAACAGGGCATAGGGCAGGGTCTCGTCGGACAGCAGTTCGCGCAGGGCCAGCGGCGACCGCGCCACGCCGCGCTGGTCGGCCGCGCCGGGCGCGGTGACATAGCCGGACCGCTCCGACCCCCTGTAGGCGCCGCCGGCGTCGAGGTCGCCGTAGGTCTTCAGGAAGGCCAGCAGCCGCTCCTTGTCGGAGCCGGTGAGCTCCTGGTCCAGACCCCCGCCGCGCGTGGCCTTGGCCAGCAACTCGGAAAGGCCGCCGCGCAGGTCGTTGATCGCCTGGCGCTGCTGGATCGGCCTGCCGCCGAACGCCGCGTCCGACTGCAGGAGGCTGCTGCGGCTGGAATTGACCTCCACCTCCAGCGGCACGTTCAGGGCCTTGGCGTAGGACAGGGCGCCCTGGTGGTGGCTGGGCAGGCGGGCGGGGCCGGCGTTGAAATAGAGGCCGGGCGAGAAGGCGGCGGTCTGGGTGGGACGCTCCAGCGTGTCTACGCGGTCGCCGCCGCGGATGGTCCAGTTGCGGCCGCCGACCCGATCACGGGCCTCGACCACGGTGACGGAAAAGCCGGCGCGTTCGAGTTCGTAGGCGGCGACCAGGCCGGCGATCCCGGCGCCGAGGACGACCACCGAGCGGCCCTTGCCGAAATCCTTCGGCAGGTCAGGCGCGTCCTGGGCGAAGGCCGTCGATGTCAGGCCCAGGCCCTGGAGGGCCGCGTAGCCGGCTGCGAAGCCTCCAAGAGCGAAGGCGCGGGTGATGAACGAGCGACGGCTGACCAAGATTGAGAACGCCCCGAACTAGAACCTCCCCAAGAAGCGGCCGCCGCCGAAGCGGCGGCCCAGGTGAACGCGGGGAAGTCGCCAAAGAAGGAGAGCGGCGCGCTGCGTCGCCTCCGAGTGGTATTCGGCTGCCGTCTCGGTTGTTCTGGTATTCAGAAAAACTACGTTCGCTTGAGGATCGGCTTTCAGCGTTGCGTCTGAAATTGTTTGTGCATTGAATTTGATGACTAATCAGATTGCCTGCGCATGCCGTATCGCACTTGCGCGGCCTTATGAGTAATTCTGCATCTCTTGATGAGGCGTGGGTGGTTGAGCGGCCGTCATCGGCGCCGATGAGCGCGGCGGCTACATCGCCCAGCGCAGGCCCAGCCGGAACTCTCGGCCGGTGTGGTGGCGATAGGTCGGAATGAGCGTCCGGTCGCTGAACTGGCGCTGATAGGCGTCAGTCAGGTTGGCGGCCTCGGCCGTCAGGGTCAGGCGTGGCGACAGCGTGAGCCGGGCGGCGACGTCCAGCGTGGTCAGCGGATCCACCCCGTCGACGTCGCCGCCGTTGGGAGCGGGGATGGTGGCGAGATAGCGGCTGCGATGGCTGAGCGCGGCGCGCGCTTCCAGTCCACGGCGCTGGTAGGCGAGGCCGATATTGGCCGCCACGCGCGGCGCGCCCAGGGCGTCCTGCATGTCAACCCAGGCGCCGCTATGGTCGAGCAACCTCACCACGGTGCGCGTGTAGGCCGCCGCGCCCTGGAAGCTCCAGCTTTCGCCAAGCGGGGCGCGGAACGAGACCTCCGCGCCCGTCAACCGACCTGGACCGGAATTGATCGGACGCGAGAACTGCCAGATCGGCAGGCCGGGCGAGCAGTCCGGCGCTGCCCCGCAGGCCTCGAGCGCGACGCTGTCGGGCAGTCCGAACGGATTGGTCGAGAACGGGGCGGGGCGGGTGCTCGTGCCCTGCACGGTGGTGGCGATGGTCTTGCGATAGACGGCGGCCGAGACCTGCACGCCCTGGCGTGGTCGCCAGTCGATGGAGAGATCAAAGGCGTCGGCGCGCGTGGGGCGCAGGTCCGGATTGCCCGACGAGACCGACTTGGCGCCGGTGGTCGAGACACTGACGCCAGGCCGCAGGCTGATCAGGTCGGGCCGCACCATCACTCTCGCCGCGCCGAGGCGCACGACGATGTCGGGCGACAGGCTCCAGGCCAGGTTCAGCGACGGCAGGGTGGACCAGTAATCGTTGGCGGCGCTGGTCCAGCGCGCAACGGCGTCGGCGCCGACGTCGAGACCGGCCGCGTCGACCTTGGTGCGGATCATCCGCACGCCCGCTTCCCCCCAGAAGCGGCGCGAAAAAGAGCGGGGCAGGGCCAGTTGCAGGAAGGCCGCGTCGGAGCGTTCGGTGACATCGTAGTTCAGGCCCGCGACGGGCCCCGGGCCGAGTTCGAAGCCTGGACATCTACCTGTCGCACAGGCCGCCGCGAGCGCCGCCCGGGTGTCGATCGCCAGCCATTGCGCGGGGGCGCCGACGACGCCGAAGTCGACGCCCTGGCCCACGAGGCGGACATAGTCGACCAGGGACAGCGCGCGCAGGCCGGCCGGAAGCTCGGCGTTGATGTTGCCGATCCCGCCGTCTGACCGCATCCGGGCCGAGCCGACGTTGCGGTAGGTCTTGGCCAGCAGGCCGACGCGCCAATCCACCGGGCCGGAGCGGTTTTCGAGGTCCAGCGCCAGCGACCGATAGCTGTTGTCGACCCAGTTGGGGTCGGATCGGAACTCGCTGATCGTCCAGGCGCCGGGCGTGGCCAGGGCGGCGTTGCCGAAGTCCAGCGCCGGACGCCTCTTGTCCGAGAAGTCGTAGGCGAAGCCGTCGACGTCGAACTGCTCCAGATAGAGCGTCTGCTGCACCGGATTGCTGAAGTCCGATCGGCTGAAGCCGGCCAACAGCCGGCCTTCCAGACCCTCGCGAAACCGGTGCGTCGCCGCCAGGGTGGTCTGGCGGAAGATGGTGTTCAGCTCGTCGCGACGGGCCTCGGAGCGCACGTCGACATTGTCGAAGCGGCCGGCGATCAGCACCGGCTTGCGGCCGCCGAACAGGGCGATATCCGCTGCGGTGACAGCCACGGCGTTGATGCCGCAACGCGGATCGGGCGGCGCGGCGCAGGCGCCGGGCGTGCGGAAGGTGAAGCTCTCCAGCAGATTCTCGCGACGGCTGGAGCGCAGCTCGGCATAGATCGTGTCCAGCGCGATGCGGGTGGCGTCGTCCGGCCGCCACTCCAGGGAGCCGGTCAGGCCCACGCGCTCCTGGTCGATCTCCATCAGTTCGAGCCGGGGAATGCGGGCGTGCAGGGCGGCGTTGACGGCGGCGAGGTCGAGCGGCGCGGCGGCGGACCCGAAACCGGGCGCGACGGCGAAGCCGGTCTCCCACTGGCCGGCGCTGGCGCCGGCCTCGACCACCGAGCGCCCGGAATAGGCGGCCGAGACCAAGACCCCCAATCGGCCCGCGGCGTCGCTCCGCGACAGAACCGCCGAGACCCTGGGTCGGGCTTCGCGCGACAGGGTCTGGTAGCCGGCCTCGACGATGAACACCGCGTGGCGGCGCGGCAGCTCCAGCGGCGAGCGGGTGCGCATGTCGATCGTTGCGCCGAGAGACCCTTCGTCGATGTCGGCCGAGGCGGTCTTCTGCAGCCTCACCTGCTTGAACAGGTCGGCGGCGAAGATGTTGTAGTCGAAGGCCCGGCCGCGATTGGTGCCGCCGACGGCGTTGCTGGCGCCGAAGGTGGCCAGGGTCTCCATGCCGTTGACCCGCACGCGCGTGAAGCGGCCGCCCACGCCCCGGACGGCGATCTGGCGCGCCTCGCCGGCCTCGGGGCCGGCGGCCACCCCCGGCATCTGCCGCAGGGCGTCGCCGAGGCCCAGCGCGCCGGCGCCGCGAAGCTGCTCCTCCAGCAGGACGTCGACCTGGGCCGGGGCGTCTCGCGCCTGTTCGGTGGCGGGCTCGGCCAAGGGGCGGGCCAGCACGCTGATCGGCGTGACCAGGGTCGGTTCTTCGGATTGGAGAGCGCTGGGGCGAACTGGCGAGGACGGTGCGGTCGTGATCGCTTGGGTGCGGCGCTTCAAGGTCACGACGCCGGAGGACGAGATCGAGAAATCCAGGTCCGAACTCGCCAGAAGCGCTCTCAAGGCCTGGTTCAACGACATCGATCCCGACAGGCCCGGCGCGCGGCGGCCGGCGGTCAGGGCCGAGGGGGCGGCGATCACCGCGCCGGTGCGCGCCGACACCGACAGCAGGGCCGTGGCCAGGGGCTGGGCCGGCTGGTCGAAGGCGAAGGATCGTTCGGGCGTCGCCGCCAGGACGGGGGCGGCCATGAACCAACCCGCCGCCATCGCCCCGATCGCGGGAGCAGCCTTCATCTCGGCGGCGAGGAGGTGGTTCCGGGACGGACGTCGATTGTCCGCTGGCCGCCGGAGGAGCGAACGCTGACCGGCAGGATCTCGGGCAGGCTGGCGATGAACCGGTCGGCCTGGTCGAGCTGGAAACTGGCGGTGATCCGGAGGGCGGCGGCGCGGGGCGTGACCTGTAGTCCGGCATGACCCCGCGCGACCAGGTCGGCCACCACGTCGCCCAGGGGCGCGTCGGCATAGGCCAGGCGTCCGGCGCGCCAGGCGGCGGCTTCGGTCGGGGCGGGCAGACGGCCGCCCTGGGCGCGGCCGTTCTCGACCAGCACATAGTCGCCGGCCGCCAGCCTGGCGACTTCCTTGCGCGCCTCGCCCTGATAGACGGCCACCCGGCCTTCCTCGACCGCCACGCGGACCTGGCCGCTGGCGCTGGTGCGCGCGTCGAAGCGCGTGCCCAGCACCTCGATCTCCGTCTCGCCAACCTCGACCTGGAAGCGGCGACCCTCGGCCTTGCGGACGGAGAAGAAGGCCTCGCCCCGTTCCAGGACATAGCGGCGGTCGTTCCAGCGCGAAGCTGGAACCAGGCGGCTGCCCGGCGCAAGGACGGCCGTGCTGCCGTCCCTGAGGTCGACCTGACGCGGTTGCGCGCCGGTCTCAAGCGCGGCGGGAGGTTGGGCGATGAACACGGCGGCGAGCACGCAGGCGGCCAGCGCTGTCACTCCGCCGATCCAGGCGGCCGGACGGGCGAGGGGCTTGCGACGCGGCTGGAGCGCGGGGTGCGCCAGGGATTGCAGTTCGCTCAACGCCAGCAGCACGGCCTCGGCTTCTTCATAGGCGCGCGCATGCGCCGGATCGGCGTCGAGCCAGCGGCGCAGATCGGCCGAGCGCTCCGGCGGGAACGGCTCGCCCGACACCGCCAGGGCCCAGGCCCGGGCTTCCCGCCCGATCGGCGAGTCAGGATCGACGGTTGCGTTCACGCGACAGGCCCCTGTAGTCGATAACGCCGCGCGCCAGGGCGCGCTGGCAGACGGCGGTGGTTTCGTCGATGGTCTTGCGGACCAGGGCTTCCGAGACGCCCTCTCTGCGGCCGATCTCGGCGAAGCTGAGGCCTTCGATGCGGCTGGCCGCCAGATAGCGGCGATGCCGGTCCGGCAGCCCCGCCACCACCTTTTCCAGCAGCTTCAGGTCGTCGCGCGCGATCAAGGCCCTTTCCACATCCGGGGCGTCGTCCGGCTCCAGCGCCGGCGCGGAGGCGTCCAGCAGGCGGGCGGTGCGCTGGCGACGCCGACGACCGTCGAGCGTCAGGTTGATGGCGACGCGGAAGACGAAGGCACGCGGGCTTTCCAGCGAACGGTCCGACGGCCGTTCCCCGAGCTTGAGGAAAGCCTGTTGGGCGACGTCCTCGGGATCGGGCGGGCCCGCCCCGAACCGCGCGCGCAGGAAGGCGCACAGGTCGCCCCAGTCCTGGGCATAGGCGCGCCGATAAGCCGATCGGTCTTTCCACAGCTCGTCATTGCGAGCTTCTGGCCGCTCCGCCGTCGACACGAGGTCTCCCCAAACATCCGGTCTCGCCGGTTGGCGCGACGATGCTGGTGAAAGTCCGCCCGATCAATGGACGGCGAAAAATTATGGATCAGCGGTCGTTTTCTTGTGCGGATCGCAGCTCGCTGGACGTCGTTCAGTGTCGGAAAGAAAAGCGGAGAAAATCTCCGCATTTATTTAAGTTACCGGTACCTTTTTCTCTTTTCGCGCCGATTGCGACATGCTTATTTCAATTATGACACCGGTGGCTATCCGGGTGAGACGGTCGACAAGGCCGCAGCATGGGAAGGGGAGGCGGTTCAATGAACAGTTCCGCGCGCGACTCGGGCGCTGCATCGCATGGCCGGTCCTCAGGCGACGAACGGCCCGCCGAAGAGCCCGTCTTCGATATCGCCCGCGCCTTCCAGGCGGATGTCGGCGACATGCTGACCCGCTCTCTCTGCCGCCAGATCCGTGAAGCCCTGCTTGAAGGAAAGGTCGTCGACCTGCCGGGCGTCGGGCGTTTCGAAATCCGTGACAAGCGCCGCTACGGCCTCGTCAATCCGATGAACGGCGTCCGCGCCGACCTCGGCGGCGAACGCGCCGTCGTCTACCGGCCTGACCGCAAGCTGCTGCGCGACCTGAATTCTTCCCAAGGCGATGTCTGATGAGCGTATCCGTCCGCAGCCGTCGCTTCGGCGTGGTTTCCCTCCTGGCGCTGTCGATGGCGACCGCCCCCGCCGTCGCGATGGCGCGTGCCGACGCCTTTCATGACGTCGGCCTTTCGCCCGAGGCGCGCGCCGCCGATCTGGTCTCGCGCATGACGCTGGAGGAGAAGGCCGGCCAGTTGAAGCACGCCGCGCCAGGTGTTCCGCGTCTTGGCGTGCCCGCCTTCAACTGGTGGAGCGAGGGCTTGCACGGCGTGGCCCGGGCCGGCGAGGCCACGGTCTTTCCGCAGGCCATCGGCATGGCGGCGACCTGGGATGTCCCGCTGATCCAGGACGTCGCCGACACCATCGCCACCGAGTTCCGCGCCAAGTACGTCGAGAAGCGCGGGGCCGACGGAAGTTCCGGCCAGTATCGCGGCCTGACCGTGTGGTCGCCCAACATCAACATCTTCCGTGATCCGCGCTGGGGCCGGGGGCAGGAGACCTGGGGCGAGGACCCGCACCTGACCGCCGAGTTCGGCGTAGCCTTCGTCCATGGCCTGCAAGGCGACGATCCCAAGCACTACAAGACCGCCGCCACCGCCAAGCACTTCGCGGTGCACAGCGGTCCGGAGGCCGATCGCCACCACGACGACATCCATCCGTCGAAGCACGATCTGACCGACACCTACTTGCCGGCCTTCGAGGCGCTGGTGAAGCGCGGCAAGGTCGAGGCCGTGATGTGCGCCTACAACGCCGTCGACGGCGTGCCGGCCTGCGCCAGCGACTTCCTGCTGAAGGAGACCCTGCGCGGCAAGTGGGGCTTCAAGGGCCACGTGGTCTCGGACTGCGCGGCGATCGCCGACGTCTTCCTGCCGACCTCGCACAACTACGCCAAGACTCCGGCCGAGGGCGTGGCCGTCAGCCTGAAGGCCGGCACCGACCTGATCTGCGCCGAGTTCGGCGCCAACAAGAGCTCGGAGATCGGTCCGATCGTCGACGCGGTGAAGAGCGGCCTGATGACCGAGGTCGAGCTCGACCAGGCCGTCCGTCGCCTTTTCGTGGCGCGCATCAAGCTGGGCCTCTTCGACCCGCCGGCCAATGTCGCCTATTCGAAGATCACGCCAGCCGACAACGATACGCCCGCTAACCGCGCCCTGTCGCTGAAGACGGCGCAGGCCTCGATGGTGCTGCTGAAGAACGACGGCCTGCTGCCGCTGAAGGCCGCGCCCAAGCGTATCGCGGTGATCGGCCCGAACGCCGACAGCCTCGACGCCCTGGTCGGCAACTACAACGGCACGCCGTCCAGGCCGGTGACGGTGCTGGCCGGGGTCCGCGCGCGCTACCCGGACGCCCAGGTGAGCTATGTCGAGGGTACGGGCCTGGTCGGCGCGCCGATGAACACCCTGCCGGGTGACGTCCTCTGCGCCGACGCGGTCTGCGCCGCGAAGGGTGTGAAGTTCGAGACCTTCCAGGGCCTGGAGTTGGCCGGCGAGGCCAAGGCCGAGACCGCCGCCAATGTCCAGGTCAGCTGGGGGCGACCCAATCGCGAGAAGCGCCAAGCCTCGACGCGCTGGACGGGCTTCCTGAAGCCGACCGAGACCGGCGTCCACCGCTTCTCGCTGCGTGGCGAGGGCGGCTATCGGGTGATCGTTGACGGCAAGGTCGTGGTCGACGCCTGGAATCGCCCGGCCGACGCGACGCCGGAGGGCGCTGTGGCCCTCACTGCCGGCCAGGCGCACGCCATCACGGTCGAGGCCTGGCAGGACGGCGACCGGGGCGATCAGCGCCTGACCTGGAGCAAGCCCAGCCAGGGCGCCGAGGCCGCGGTCGCCGCCGCCAAGGATGCCGACCTCGTGCTGTTCGTCGGCGGCCTGACCGCCAAGCTGGAGGGCGAGGAGATGTCGGTCCGCGCCCCGGGCTTCGCCGGCGGCGACCGCACCCGCATCGATCTGCCCGCGCCGCAGCAGACCCTGCTGGAAGGCCTGCACGCCACCGGCAAGCCCGTGGTGTTGGTGCTGATGAACGGCTCGGCCATGGCGGTGAACTGGGCGGACGAGAAGCTGCCGGCCATCGTCGAGGCCTGGTATCCGGGCGGCGAGGGCGGCCATGCCGTGGCCGGCCTGATCGCCGGCGACTACAGCCCCTCGGGCCGCCTGCCGCTGACCTTCTACCGCTCGGCCGACCAACTGCCGCCGTTCAAGGACTACGGCATGGCGGGGCGCACCTACCGCTACTTCGGCGGCGAGGCGCTTTATCCGTTCGGCCATGGCTTGAGCTTCACCACCTTCAAGTACGGCCAACTGAAGGTCGCCCGTTCGGTAAAGGCCGGCGAGGCGCTGAAGGTCAGCGTCGATATCGCCAACACCGGCGCCCGCGACGGCGACGAGGTCGTCCAGCTCTACGTCTCGCGTGGCGCGGCTGGTGCGCCGATCCGTTCGCTGAAGGGCTTTCAGCGCGTGGCCTTGAAAGCGGGCGAGACCAAGACCCTGACCTTCGAGCTTGATCCGGCGGCGCTCAGCGTCGTCGACGCCGCCGGCGTGCGCGCGGTCGAGGCAGGGCCGGTCGATCTCTGGATCGGCGGCGGCCAGCCAGTGTCGCGTCCAGGCCTGGCCAAGCCCGCCGGGGTTTCCGTCCGCTTCGCCGTCTTGGGCCGGAAGGTGCTGCCGTGAAGCTGGACCGCCGTTCCTTCCTGGCCGCCGGCGGCGCCGGGCTCGCCGCGACCGGCATGAGCGCGCCTGCGTCGGCCGCCGACCTGATGGCCGTGCCCGACGAGGGCTGGAGCCTCTGGATCGACCAGGCCGCGCCCTGGAAGGACGATACGCTGCACCTGCCCAGCGCCGTCGACCTGAAGGCGCTGCCCATCAATCCGCCGACCGGCGGCTGGAGTGCGCTAGGGTCTCCCGAGGCCATCGCCGTCAGCCTGCCGACCACGGTCGAGGAGCACTTCTGGGGCAAGTTCGCTTCGCGACCCTATGGCCCTGACGAGTATCGCTACGCCGAGGATGACGACGTGCCACGCTACGGCGCCTACAAGGGCGTCTCCTGGTGGTCGCGGACGATTGACATTCCGGCCAGCGCCAAGGGCAAGCGCGTCCTGCTGAACCTGCGCGGCGCGCGGCTGCGGGCCGAGGTGTTCCTGAACGAGCACCTGGTCGGCTACTCGATCATGTCGGAGCTGCCGTTCGCCTGCGACCTCACGGCGGCGATGAAGCCGGGGCAGGCCAACCGCCTTTCCATCCGCATCACCAACCCCGGGGGCCGCTTCGACTGGCGCGACAGCACCACCATGGTCTGGGGCAAGGTGAAGCTGTTCGCCTCGCACGGCTTCGGGGGCCTGGATCGTGGCCTGACGCTGAGCGTCCACCCGCTGGCCGCCCGCATCGACGACGCCTGGGTGCTGAACACGCCGCAGCCACGCACCGTCACGGCCTTCATGGACGTGGTGCTGGAAAAGCCGGTCGCCGATCCGCGGAGCCTGCGCGCCAAGGCGTCCGCCACGTTGGTCGACGACCAGGGCGCGCCAGTCGCCGCCGACATCAAGCTTGAAGGCTTTGAAGCGTTGGAAGGCGGCCGTCGTCTGCGGGCGCGATTCTCGGTGAGTGCGCCCAAGGCCGACCTCTGGGACCTCGATGCGCCGCGTCTGCATCGCCTGCGCCTGTCGTGGGCGGAGGCCAGGCGCGAGATCGATACGCGCGAGGTGCGCTTCGGCTTCCGCTGGTTCGGCGTAGAGGGTGTCGGGACCAACGCCCTGCTGAGGCTGAACGGCCGTCGCATCCGGCTCTATTCGGCGATCTCCTGGGGCTATTGGGGCTTCAACGGCCTGTGGCCGACCAAGGAGCTGGCCCGTCGCGAGGTCAGCGCAGCCCATGCGCTGGGCCTCAACGCGCTGCATTTCCACCGCAACGTCGGCAAGCCCGAGGTCTTCCAGGCCATGGACGAGATGGGCCTGCTGCGGGTGATGGAGCCCGGCGGCGGGCGCCATGCCATCGGCCGCGATCTCAAGCCCGGCGAGAGCCTCAATCCCGCTGACGCCTTCAGCCGCCGGTTCATGGTCGAGAAGTGCCAGGCCATGGTGCGGGCCTTCCGTTCGCACCCGTCGCTGGCCCACTACACGTTGCAGAACGAGATCGGCGCGAACTTGGCCAATCCCGACGTGCAGGTCGTGCTGAAGGCCATGCACGACCTGGATCCCAGCCGGGCGGTCATCCTCAACGACGGCTTCGTCAAGCGCGGCGCGGCCCAGGCGATGTACCTGCCGTACAACGACCACTACTTCCGTTCGGACGTCGAGGAATGGGGCGGCTGGTGGGTCGAGCACCAGGGCGCCGGCGACCAGTGGTACGACAGGTTCTACGCGTCCAAGGACGACTACATCCACATGCAGAAGGGCAAGCCCTTCATCGTCGAGTTCGGCGAGATGCAGGGCTGCGCCGTGGCCGACAACCACGTGGCCATGGTCGCCGAAATCCTGGCCAAGGGCGGCAAGAGCTACGACCTGGAAGACCACAAGGTCATCGTCGAGGCCACCAACGCCTATCTGGATCGCTGGGGCTTCCGCAAAGCGTTCCCGACCACCGAGGCGCTGTTCCTGTCGGTGGGGCGCAAGGCCTACGAGGCCTGGCGCAACTACCTGGAGAACATCCGCCTGGGCGAGACGGTCGACGTCGCCGCCATCTCCGGCTGGGAGAGCACGGCGATCGAGAACCATTCCGGGATCGTCGACGCGCTGCGCGGCTTCAAGGCCGATCCGACCCTGATGAGCCAGAGCCTGCGGCCCGCTCTGGCCGTGGCCAAGCCCCGCAGGCTGGCCTACGCGCCGGGCGAGGCGGCTGAGTTGGATCTCTGGCTGTTCAACGACACCGGCAAGCCGATCGCCGGCGAACTGGCGCTCAGCATCGTCGGGCCGGACGGCGTGGCGCGGGCGGCGGGCCGCTGGCCGGCGCCGCCGCACGAGGCCGACCGCATGTCCTGGCTGGTCGCCGAGAGCGTCCGTGCGCCGGTCTTCGAGCGGGAAGGGCGGCATGTCATCCGTGTCGCCTTGTCGGGCTCCAGCCAGGTCATCTCCGACCGCGAGGTCTGGGTCGCCGCGCCGCAGGGCAATGCGCGCCGTAAGCTGAAGCTGGCTGTCTCGGGCGTTGCGAAAAGCCTGCGCACCCGGCTTGAGAAGCAGCCGGGGATCACGGTCGAGGACTTCAAACCGGGCGTCCGTTACGACGGCATTGTCGCCTCGGGCCTCAAGGCCGACGAGATCGTCCGCCGCGAGGTTGGCGAGCAGACGGGTCTCGAGGCCCAGCCCAAGAAGGGCGAGAAGGTCGAGCTGGTGCTCGGCGAACTATCGCCCGACGTGCTTGCGGCTGTCGTCGCTGGCGCGCCGCTGCTGGCCATGGTGCAGGAAGACGGCCTGGCCGAAGGCGTGGCCAAGCAGCTCGCGGGTCTTGGTCTCTTCTCCTATGCCGGCCAGGTCGGCGGCCTGCGGGCGCCTTGGATGGGCAACTGGAACTATGTCCGGTCCCACCCGACCTTCGCCGGTATCCCGTCCGACATGGCCATGAGCGTGCTGCACCAGGTCGAGGGGCAACCGTCGAACGGCCTGCTGGTGGACGGGCAGGGCGTCGAGGTGATCGCCGCCTACAGCCGCGACCACGACCGCCACAACGGCGCGGCCAGCTTCATCGCGCGCAAGGGCGCGGCGCGGGTGCTGGTCCATCGCCTTCCCGACATGGTCGCCCCGCTCCAGGCGCGCTGGCTGAGCAACGCGCTGGACTGGCTGGCGGCCGATCCGATCACGAGCCCAGGAGGGTGAGCGACGATGTCTAGCGCCTAGAGCCGAGACCTGATGGCGGCCTGCCGCCGTCCGTGAAGACCAAGAGATCAGTGCGGGCTTTCTCGCCGCCGCGTCCCTGGCGCGGCGAACGGGAACGCTTGCGCCAAAGCCGACGCGTCCGAAGCGACGCGATCAACAATTGGGAGGGAAATAGGGATGACCAATCACAAGACGGGCAAGGCGCCGCCGCGCACGCGGCTGATGGCCGGGATTTCGAGCCTGACGGCGGCCGCGCTGCTGACGCCGGCCGTGGCCCTGGCCCAGGCCACCGCGCCGCCGCCGGCGGACAAGCCGATCACCGACAATGCGGTCAGCGAGGTGGTCGTCACCGGCTATCGCGCCGCCCTGCGCAGCGCCATCGACACCAAGAAGAACTCGGACGTGATGCTCGACGCGATCAACGCCGAGGACATCGCCGACTTCCCGGACTCCAACCTGGCGGAATCGCTGCAACGCCTGCCCGGCATCTCGATCGACCGCGACAACGGCGAGGGCCGAACGATCAGCGTGCGCGGCCTGTCGGGCGACTTCAGCCGGGTGCGGATCAACAACATGGAGGCCCTGTCGACCGGCGCCTCCAACGACTCCGGCTCCAGCCCCAACCGCTCGCGCGCCTTCGACTTCAACGCCTTCGCCTCGGAGCTGTTCAGCTCGGTGCGGGTGCGCAAGTCCTCGTCGGCCGAGGCCGACGAAGGTTCGCTGGGCGCCACCGTCGACCTGATCACCGGTCGCCCCTTCGACTACAAGAAGAGCGCCTTCGCCCTGTCGGCCGAGGACAGCTATTACCAGAACGGCAAGAAGCACAGTCCCCGCATCACCGGCCTGGTCTCCAACCGCTGGTTCGACGGCCGGCTGGGTCTTCTGATGTCGGCCGCCTACGCCAAGCGCACCTCCGAGGACGACACCTACGCCCGCGGCGGCGGCTCGTCCGACTACGTCTATCGCGGTTCGACCTGGACCGGCGACGAACTGCCCGGCCGCGCCGGCTTCGCGGCTCCGACGGGTACGGTGTTCACCGCCCTGATCCCCACCACCCTGACGGGCGCGGCCCTGGACGCCTACAAGGCCAATCCGGCCAACTACTACAATCCGATCGCCAATCCGCTGGCCTATGCCGAGATGACGGGTTCGGATCCGGCCGCCTACGCCAAGCTCTATCCGAACTGCGCGGCGACCAGCGGCCAGCCGGTGGCGGGCCTGACCCCGACCTCGCCGGGCTGCAACGACAGCCAGATCCGCTTTCCGGCCCTGCCGTCGATCGCCCAGCGCGACGTCGAGACTGAGCGCCTGGGCCTGACCGGCGCGGTCCAGTTCGAGATCACCCCGCGCACCAAGCTGACGGTCGATGGCCTCTATTCGCGCTTCGAGAGCGTCAGCACCAACTATCAGCTCTCGCCCGTCGGCCTGAACCGCAACAACACCAACGCCAGCTATCAGTACGGCGCCAACGTGCCCACCGCCACGGCCCGCAACGGCAGCGCCATGACCGACGCCCAGCGTCGCGCGCTCTATCCGGGCGGCTGCACCTTCACCGCCGAGACCGACCTGAACCCGGGCCAGGACTGCGGCCAGCAGCTGTACGGACAGACCCCGGTCAGCGGCTACACCTACAGCTTCAACCCCTACAACCTGGATCCGTACGAGTACTACACCAACCCGTCCTCGCCCGGTTACGCGGGGCCGGCTTCCAGCCTGCCGTTCCGTGGCGACCTGATCGGGCGTCCGTCGGTCAAGCTGCTCGACGCCGAGGTGGTGGGCCAGAACGCCGAATATCTGAAGCTGGGCAATGTGGACTGGCGCTCGGGCGCCGACCGCGGCGCCTACACCACCGACTTCCGCCAGGTGTCGGCCGAGTTGACCCACGAGTTCAGCGATCGGCTGAAGGCCACCGCCGCCTACGGCGCGTCGCGGTCGGAGAACAAGAACACCGGCACCCTGGTCGAGTTCAACTACATGGACGCCCAGGAGCCCTTCATCTTCGACGAGCGGGGCGCTTCGGGCATGCCGCGCTTCGACGCCGGGTTCGATGCGGCCGACGCGACCAAGTGGGGCATCGTCAAGGGCTTCTCGGGCATGCGCCACTACAAGCGCAACACCCTGAACACCTACAACGGCGCCAAGATCGACGTCGCCTACGAGCTGGACGACAACTGGACGATCAAGTTCGGGATCACCGGCCGCAAGTACGAGTTCTCGACCGACCAGTACGAGCGCAACAACGACCTCCTGAACCCGACCGAGAAGGAAGCCGGCGTGACCAGCGCCTCGCTCGGCCAGATCATCGAGTTCGGCCAGGGGCTGGACGTGCCGCAGGGCTCGACGACGCGCTTCTACGCGCCGAACCTCGAGGCGTTCAGCAGCGTCTTCGGCTTCGACTGCGACTGCATCAACAAGTACGGCGACTTCCGGATCACCCGGAAGCGCAACCGATCGGCCTCGTTCGAGGTGGCCGAGAAGAACCTCGCCTACTACGCCCAGTTCGGCTTCAACTACGAGGTCTGGGGCGGTCGTCGCCTGTTCGGCAACATCGGCGTCCGCCAGGCCGAGACGGAGGTGGAATCCCTCGGCGAGACCACGGCTGGCCGTCCGATCCGCGGCGAGAACAAGTACAGCGACACTCTGCCGTCCGGTAACCTGACCTGGGAGGCGATGGACAACCTCTACATCCGCTTCGCCGCGGCCAAGGTCATGGCCCGTCCGCTGCTGGGCAACCTTTCGCCGGCGGTCACCGGCGTGAGCATCCCCGGCGATGGCTCGACCACCGGCGGCACGCTGACGGTGGGCAATCCGAAGCTCTCGCCGTTCCGCGGCAAAGCCTTCGACGTGGCCGCCGAGTGGTACTTCGCCAAGGGCGGCCTGATCAGCCTGGGCTACTTCCGCAAGGACATCGATTCCTATCCGCAGACGGTGTTCTACGAGGCCCCGCTGTCGGAGTTTCTCGACGCCGACGCCATCGCCCAGCTGCGCCTGCAGTTCCCCGGCGAGACGGGCGGCGACATCTTCCGTCGCGCCTATATCGACGCCGACAACGTCATGCTGGCCCGCCAGGTCCGCGACGCGCCCGGCGGCGTGCTGCAGGGCTGGGAGTTCAGCTACCAGCAGGACTTCACCTTCCTGCCCTGGTACTTCAAGAACCTCGGCGTCCAGTTCAACATGACCAAGCTGGACACCGAGCTGAAGTACATCCTCGATCCCGGCGCGGTGAACGCCACCACGGGCGCGGTGACCAAGGCGCCGGTCTACGGCACGGGACCCTGGCTGGGCGCTTCGCCCAAGGGGATCAACTTCACGGTCTATTACGAGACCAAGAAGTTCAACGCCCGCGTCTCGATGGCCCAGCGCGACGAGTACTACACCAAGTACCCGATCGCCTCGGGCAACTGCGACCCGGGCCTTCAGGCCAACGGTTCGGCCTGCGACGGTCCGCTGATCAACGAGTTCGAAGGCGCCAAGTCGACGATGAACGTCGACTTCTCGATGCGCTACCAGCCGATGAAGCAGGTCAGCATCACCTTCGAGGCCCTGAACATCACCGACGAGAAGTCCGAACGGTTCGTCTACAACGACCCGGTCATTCTCTCGTACGGCGGCAGCGGCCCCAACTACCGGATCGGCGTGCGCTACAAGTACTAGAGCGCGCCGCGAAACTGGTCGCCGCGCCCCTCCGCGCGGCGGCCAACCCCTTCGGCTTTCCCCAGGGCTCGAAGGCGGCCTCGGCGGAGGATCGTCGCGGTCCTCCGCCGCTTCTTTTTTCAGTTTGGCCAGGAGCTGGCGATGAAGACGGGTGACTTCCTGCTGGAGCGTCGGGCGGTGCTCGCCGGCGCCGGGGCGGCCTTGCTGGCGCCGGCGGCTGCGTGGGCCAAGGCGCCCGACTTCGCCGCGCTGGGCTGGGCCGGCGCCAGGGGCGGGGAGGGCGGCCGGACCCTGCGGGTCACCACCCTGGCCGCCGATGGGCCAGGATCGTTTCGCGCCGCCGTCGAGGCCTCTGGACCACGCAAGGTGGTGTTCGACGTCGCAGGCGTCATCGACCTTGGCCGCAAGAGCATCCGGATCCGTGAGCCGTTCCTGACCGTGGCCGGCGAGACCGCGCCATCGCCGGGGATCACCTTCATTCGCGGCGGCATCCAGATCGAGAGCCACGACGTCGTGCTGCGTCACCTGCGGGTGCGGGCCGGTCGCGACGGCGCCCCCGATCGCAGCGGCTGGGAGGTGGACGGGATCACCTGCTGGAAGGCCCGTGACGTCATCGTCGACCACTGCTCGATCGCCTGGGCCACCGACGAGAACCTGTCGGCCTCGGGGCCGCGCTTCGACGGCGGCGACACGGTCGAGGCCTGGCGCAAGGGGACCTCGCACCGGATCACCTTCAGCAACAACATCGTCTCTGAAGGCCTGTCGCACGCCAGCCACGTGAAGGGCGAGCACTCCAAGGGCACGCTGATTCACGACAACGCGACGGAGGTGCTGATCGCCGGCAACCTCTATGCCCACAACCTGGAGCGCAACCAGCTGTTCAAGGGCGCGGTCCATGCGGTTTCCGTCAACAACCTGGTCTACGACCCCGGTACGCGGGCCATGCACTACGCGCTGAACGCCCCCGAATGGGAGGGGCGGGCCTGGCAGGTCGGCCGACTGGCCCTGGTCGGCAATGTCGTGCGCGGCGGGGCTTCGACCCGACCCGACCTGCCTTTCCTGATCGTGGAGGGGCAGGGGGACCTCGACCTCTACGTCCATGACAATCGCGCGACCTATGCCGGGGGCGCGGCGATGCCCGAGCTGCGGGTGCTGCCCACCACGCCCTTGCCGCAGGTTCGGCGCCTGGCGGACGCGCCGCTTTGGCCCAAGGCGCTGAAGGCCCTGCCGGCCTCGGCCGTCGAGGCCAGCGTCCTGGTCGGGGCCGGCGCCCGCCCCTGGGATCGTGACGCCGTCGACGTCCGAATCCTTCGCCAGGTGAAGGACGGGACCGGCCGGGTGATCGACGACGAAGCCGAGGTCGGCGGCTATGCGGCGGCCGGGTGGAACAAGGCCTGACGTCTCGAATCGACGTTTTTCGGCCACGTTTAGAAAAACATTGGCCACTTGTAGGAGTTTTTAGGGTCGCCGCAGGTGGCCATACCGCTCGCCCCGGCCGACGCGCCTGGGCGAGCGTTGTTCGTTGTTTCGTCGAAGGTTTTGAGCTTTCAGGCCTAATCCGCTCGCCAATATGTCAACGTTGTCATCGGCTGATACGTCGCGGCAGGCTTATCGCATTGATCATAACAATAACTTGTCTGAGTATCTCGGTTATGCAACAGAGTGGTCAGGCCAAATATGGCGAGGCCTGACGGCGAAGACCGTCAGCGAGGGCGGGAGAAAACAATGATCAAGACAGCACCGGCCGGCGCATAGCGACGGCCCGGCCAGATCCCGAGGGGATGGCCGGGCGACGTCTCCAATTGCAGCCATGAGCCTGGCGGGCGGCCAAAGATGCTCCCCGCGAGAAATAAGAAGACTTTGGGAGAGGAAGTAATGAAGCGCTTCAGCGCGCGCGGCCGCACGGCCGCGGCTGTGTCGATCATCGCCTTGAGCGCGGCCGTCTGGCCGGTCCAGCAAGCCGCCGCACAATCCGAAACCGTCAAGACCTCCGGATCGGTCGAGTCCCCGACCGAGGTCGAGGCCATCATCGTCGGGGCCCGCGCCTCGCAGCAGTCGTCGATCGCGCGCAAAAAGCGCAGCGCGACGGCCCAGGACTCCATTGTCGCCGACGACGTCGGCTCGTTCCCCGACAGCAACGTCAATGAAGCCATGTCGCGCATCGCCGGCGTCGCCATCGAGCGCAACGGCTTCGGCGAAGGCGACGGCGTGTCGATCCGCGGCAACGGCGCCGACCTGACCCGCGTCGAGCTGGACGGCATGGGCGTCGCGGCCTCGGGCTTCAGCCTGGCCGTGGGCGACGGCGGCGGTCGCGCGGCCGACCTTCGCGAATTCCCGGCCGAGATGATCAAGAGCCTGGACGTCATCAAGGGCCAGACGGCCGACATGACGCCGGGCGGCCTGGGCGCCACCGTGCAGATCCAGACCCGCACGGGCCTGGACTTCAAGAAGCCCTACCTGTCGATCCGCGGCGCGGCGGCCGGCAACTCGCTGTCGCGCAAGGCTTCGCCGGAACTGGGCGTGGTGGCCTCGCGCAAGTTCCTCGACGATCGCCTCGGGGTGATCGGCAACATCAGCTACAGCAAGCGCCTGAACGACAGCCACGCGCTGAACAACGGCGGCTCGAACAACGCTCAGGGCTACACCCGCTTCGCCGACTTCGACAATTCGCCGGACAAGACCTTCACCTACAATCCGGCGACGGCCAACGGCGTCGGCGCCACCGACCCGATCGCTTCCTGGGCCCTGGTCGGCGGGGGGCTGTTCAATGCGCCCACGCCGCTGGACGTCTACACCAAGTCGGCGGCGGCCAAGACCAAGGCCGAGTGTCTGACCGCGTTCCCGACGCTGACCGACGCGCAGCTGGGCACGATCGTGGCCGGCAGCAACGGCGCCAACCGCCAGGCCGCCCAGGCCGCGCAGATCAACGCCCAGATCAGCTGTCTCAACCAGTGGAACGACTACGCGCCCAACCTGGTGCGCGACCAGAACCTGACCCAGTACGAAGACCGCCTGTCCTGGGACCTGCGCTTCGACTATCGCGTCACCGACGACCTGACGATCTTCGCCAAGTACCAGGTCGCCAACCGCGAGCAGAACGAGAACAACCGCCAGCGCACCCGCGGCGGCATCACCTCGCTGTACGGCATCTCGCAGAACCAGACCGCGGTCTCGATGCTGACCAACACCTTCTATCCGGCCGGCACGCCCAACGTGCTGTCCGCGATCCCCGGCGGCGGCTTCTACATCTACAACCCCGGCATGCCGACGGCGCCCTACACGATCGACACGACGCCGGGCTCGAGCGTGACCAACAACTCGTTCCCCCTGATGGGCGTGGCGGCCAACATCGTGCCGGGCTCCATCCAGATGGACGGCAACCACCACCTGACCCAGTTCGACATCACCAACGCCGCGCTGGGCATCGACCAGATCCAGAACGACCAGATCTGGAAGACGAACTACATCTCCGGCGGCGCCAACTACAATCGCGGTCCGCTGACCATGGACCTGATCTTCGGCCGCAACGAGAGCGAATATTCGCGCACCGACCTGCGCTTCTCGCGCAGCTACACCTACGGCAACGCCACCATGCGCGCGCTGGAGAACGGCATCTGGACGATCGACATGCCGTCGAACTTCGATGACACCGACATGCGCAACTACGCCCAGCTGAACGCGCCGACCGCGGTGGGCCAGCCGGCCTATTCGAACGCCTACCGCCTGGTCTTCAACCCGCGGAAGGTGGAGAGCGGCGAAGACCAGCTGAAGTTCGACGTCACCTACCTGCCCGACATGCCGCTGTTCACGCGCTTCAAGGCGGGCATCCTCTATCGCAAGGCCTCGGCCAACTCGTGGGGCGGTGGCGGCTACTCGCCCGACCCGAACGTGTTCGTTCCGACCCTGACCCTGCGCGGCGACGTGCGGGCCTGCGCGAACGTGGCCTCGACGCTGCCGGCCAACGCCTGCGCCTACGGCTACGCCCCCAACCCGACCACCGGCGTAAACTTCCTGTACGGCCTGGAGACCCTCACCCAGGCCCAGCTGATCGATATCTTCCAGAACTCGATCGAGCATAACTCGGGCAAGTTCATGCCGGGCTACAAGGGCGTCTCGGGCCTGGAGCTTTGGGACAGCATCGACGTCAAGAAGGCCTTCTCGCAGCTGGCCGGCGCGGTGAACTACAACTTCGACTGCCTCAAGGAGTGCACGGCCAGCGACGGCAAGGTCTACAAGCAGCCGTTCAACGAGACCGAGGAGAAGATGGCCTCCTGGTACTGGATGGCCGACCTGGCTCACGACCTGCCTTTCGGCATGGAGTTCCGCGGCAACCTGGGCTCGCGGATGTTCAAGACCGAGGTCGAGGGCTCGGGCTACGTGACCCTGGCCACCACCTTCAAGACCCCGGCCTTCGACCCCAACAATCCCAACCTCGCCGCGGGCATCGTCACCACCAACCGCGTCCGCCCGGTGTCGATCAACAAGAGCTACACCGGCTGGCTGCCGTCCTATAACGCCGCCGTCTGGGCGATCCCCGACAAGGTGGTGCTGCGCTATTCGTGGGCCAAGACCATCGCCCCGCCGGCGATGAAGTTCCTGTGGCCGGGCGGCACCTGCACCTATGACGAGCGTCGCGACGGCGTGACCGACGTCGACGGTTCGGAGCAGGACATGACCTGCGGCACCTTCGGCAACGCCGAGCTGAAGCCGTACCAGGCGACCAAGAACAACACGAGCCTGGAGTGGTATCCCAACAAGGACACCTCGTTCAGCCTGGCCTACTATCGTCAGAAGGTGCGGGTCGGCGGGCCGCTGGCCGTGCCGGTCAAGAACGTCAACGTCTTCGAAGGCACCGACATCGAGATCCCGGGCACCGGCGGCAAGAAGTTCTCGGACTACGAGTTCGGCATGACCACCTACGAGAACGGTCCCGGCTACGTGCAGTCGGGCTGGGAGTTCGTGGCGCGCACCGCCTTCACCTACCTGCCGTGGAAGCTCAGCAAGACCGGCATGGACTTCAACATCTCGACCACCAAGTCGGGCACGGCGGTCACCTACATGGACCCGCTGACCGCCGAGGCGCTCGACCCGCAAGGGCAGTCGAAGTACTTCGCCAACCTGGTGTTCTGGTATGATGACGGCGTCACCAAGGCCCGCATCGCCTACCAGACCCGCGACCGGGTGCTGACCTGCATCTCGCCGTGCGGCAACACCAGCGCCTCGCCGGTGGCCAACGCGCCCAACACCAACATCGGCAACTACGTGCGCTTCCCGTACAATCCGAGCGAGCCCTACTACTCGGAGCAGTACGAGTACCTCGACGCCAAGATCTCGCGGCGGATCAACAAGAACCTCGAGGTCTACCTGGAAGGCCGCAACCTGCTGCAGGCCGCCCGCCTGTCGGTGGGCTCGGACGACCGCGGCTTCGAAGGCCGCGCCAATCCCTGGTCGGTCCAGTACGGCGGCTCGCGCTTCGCCCTCGGCTTTACCTACCGGAACTAGACTCTCCTTTCCGGTTGGCGACTGGCCCTTCCCTGGAAACAGGGGAGGGCCTTTTGCCGTGGAGGGCTGGATCCGCGAACCTCCCCGCACCGATCGCGTCAGCGATCGGTGCGGGGGAGTTGGCGATGAGTTTCCGACGTCTCGAAAGCTGAAAACGTCCCCCCTCCGGCCCTCCGGGCCACCTCCCCCAGAGGGGGGGGCTCATGGGCGCCTTCCTGGGCCTTGTGCCCAGGATCCAGAGGGCAGCCTGCTCAGACATTTCGCGCACGGTCGAGGTTTGAGCGGCGGCCGGCGCCACGAGGGCGAGGGAGGCGGATGTGTGGTGGGCGGGGAGAAGCGTAAGCCACCTGGGTCCCGCTTTCGAGGGGGTTTTACGGGAGAGAGCCGGCCGGCGGCGTAGGCCTTGCCATCCCACGCTTCGCGCGGCCCCCTATCCCTTTGGAAGAGGGGCGATATCTTTCAGGGGGACGGTGGCTTATTGGTCTGACCAGGTTGCGAAAAGTGTCCCCGCTGCGGTGCGGCGGGAAGGCGAGGGCGATCCGTGCCGTAAACGGAAGTCGTTACACTTCATGGATTTTTCGTTTCGGCAATGACAGCGCTATTAGCGTGAAAGTTGCGAAAATTGGTCAGGCCGATGTTGCGTGGGCAGGCGTCTTCCAGTAGAAGCAAAGGGTGTTCGGCGTCTGCGAGCCGACCACAACCTTCATAGTTCCCCTCCGGCCGACCACGACGATGGGTCGGCCTTTTTTTGTGCGGTTGGGACCCGTCAGCGGCACAGCGTCTTTGGGTCGACGCGATCGGCGGGCGAGCTGGTCGTCGGCGCGATCCCTCGGGCCTTGGCCGTGCGCTCCATGATCCCGCCGCCGCCGGGAATGGTTTCGGCCTGTGCGTAGGCCGGGTCCTTCTGGGCGGCTTCCAGCGTGACGTAGTGAGCGCCGGCGGTGTCGAGGCGGTCGAGCACCTGGGGCAGCATGTGCGCCGACCAGCCGCCGATATGGGTCAGCAGCACCTGCGGGATCATCCGGCCGTAGACCGCCTGGGAAACAGCCCGCATGTTCGCGAGCTCTTCGTCGACGCCGCGCAGGTACTGGTCTTCCATCGTCCTGATCGCCGCCTGATCGTTCTTCGCCATGCAGCGGGCGTAGGCGTCGCTGTAGCTCCAGTCGCTGAACGAGATGGTGACGTGGGCGACCTTGTAGCCGTGGGCGGCCAGGTAAGCCGCCGCGCCCTGGTGGCGCTCCGGGCGAGAGCCGGCCGTCAGGTTGGGAAACCTCAGATACCGCCAGTTCTGGCCCTTCATGCGCTGGCCCACCGCCGGCTCGCCGGCCTCGAGGTCGGCGATCCAGGCCTCCAGGGTGTCGGCCCTCTCGAGGTTGAGGTGGCTGGCGGTGTGGTTGCCCAGCGGATGGCCCGCCGCGCGCCAGGCGTCGAGCACGGCGTTGGTCTCGGCGTCGGTCGCCTTGGCCGAATTGACGAAGCCGAAGGCTTCGTTCACGCCGTGGGCCTTGAAGGTCTCGATGTGCGAGCGGGCGATCGACAGGCGGGTCATGCCCGGCGGCAGGTCGCCGTGCACGGGCAGGTCGCCGTGCACGGGCAGGTCGTCGACCGTCACGGCGACGTCGAAGCCCTGGGCCAGGGTCGCGCCGGGCGCCAGCAGCGCCAGGACGAGGAAGGCGGCCCTCACGAAGCCTTGCCGGCGTAGTAGCGGCGCAGGGTCTCGAAGGCTAGCTTGCGGTGGCCCTCGTTGCTGACCAGGCCCTTGCGGTTCCAATAGTCCTGGTAGCGGGCGTGCCAGCGGCGGGGGGAGCGGAAGTCCTTGAGCACCCACGGGCTGACGCCGACGAAGCCGTCGCGGTCGAGCAGGGCCAGCGTCTCCTCGAACACCCAGGCCTGGTATTCCTCGGTCCAGCGGTTCTGCTTGGGGCCGCGCTCGCCATAGAGGGCGTCGGCGCCGAACTCGCTCATCATCATCGGCTTGTCGTGCGGGTTGGAGAACCGCACGGTCTTGGCCTGGTCGGGCGTGCGCGGGCCGTACCAGCCCTCGTACTGGTTGATGGCCACGACATCGAGGTCGGGCGCCAGCGGGTCGTCGACCACGAACTGGTTCTGGCCGGCCTTGGCGCCGCCGACGTCGATGTTCTTGTTCAGGGCGGCCGTCAGCAGGCGGGTGGGATCGAGGCGACGGATGTCGGCGACCACGTGGCGAAGGAAGGTGGTGCGGGCCTGGTGGGTGGGCGTCTCGTTGGCCACCGACCAGAAGGCGACGCTGGCGCGGTTGCGGTCGCGCACCACCATTTCGGCGGCCATGGCGCGGGCCAGGGCCAGGGTCCTGGGGCTCTCGTAGGCGACGTCGTCCCAGTAGACGGGGATTTCCGACCAGACCAGCAGGCCCAGTTCGTCGCACAGGCGCACGGTGCTTTCCGTATGCGGATAATGCGCCAGGCGGACCATGTCGCAGCCCAGGGCCTTGGCCTCTTCCAGCAGGGCGCGGGCCTCGGGCGGGGTCATGACCCGGCCGCCCTGGGCGCCCAGGGGCTCTTCGTGCAGCGCGATGCCGCGGATGAAGCGCGGCTTGCCGTTGACCAGGATCTGCCGGCCGCGCGTCTCCAACGTGCGGAAGCCGACGCGGTCGCGGCGGACGTCCTCGCCGGCCTTGAAGGTCACGTCGTAGAGCGTCGGCGTTTCCGGCGACCACAGCTTCAGCCCGCGCGGCGGCTTGGCGGAAAGGCGGGCGCGGCCGTCGGGGCCGGTCTTGCCGCTCAGGGTAAGGTTCAGGCCGGCGATGGCGACCGACACCTCCAGGCCGGCGGCGGCCGGGCCGTCGGCGCGCAGGTCGGCGACGAGCTGGCCGCCCTCCAGGCGCAGGAAGGCGTCGCGCAGGAAGGTCGCCGGCGTCTCGACCAGCCAGACCGAGCGGGTGATGCCGCCGTAGTTCTTCCAGTCGAAGTCGAGCGAGGGCAGGGTCTCGGGGCCGACCCGGTCGTCGACCCGCAGCACCACGACGTTCTGCCCGGGCTTCAGCTTGCCGGTGACCTCGAAAACGAAGGGCGTGAACCCGCCTTCGTGGCGGCCGATCTCCTGGCCGTTCAGCCAGACGACGGCGTGGTAGTTCACGGCCTCGAAGCTGAGGAAGCGGCGGCCGCCGGTCTCGGCCGGCGCCTGGAAGCGGCGGTGGAAGTAGATCGGACCGTCGTACCACTCCAGCGACGGATCGCGGGTGTTCCAGTCGCCGGGGATCTCCATGCGCGGCGAGATGCTCCAGTCGTACTCGACGACCGGGCCGCCGACCTTCTGCGGCTCGTCCAGCCAGAAGGCGCGGCGGGCGTTGGGCTTGCGGAAGGCGGAGTCGTTCTGGTCGAGGATATAGGCCCACAGGCCGTCCAGCGTGGTGCGCGGTCGGTCGTGCTGGGCGAACAGCAGCAGCGGCTCTTCGTCGCCGGCGGCGGGCGGGCCGGCGACCGGGGGCGGGGAGGCGGCCTTTTCTTGCGCCTGAGCCTGCATCGCGAGGGCGGCGCTGGCGGTCAGGGCGGCTCCGGCCAGGAGCTGGCGACGGCTGGGCGTCATGGGCGGCTTTCTCCCTAAATCGTACTTGCAACCTTCCTAGAGGGTTTGGCCAAGTTTGGCCAGGGCGCATGGTCAGGCCGCTATTGCAATCGGCCTGACCAATCTCTATTTGCACTCCCATCGGGTCGAAGAACCCTTCAAAATGTGGGAGTCAGGTATGCGGCGGTTTTTCAGTTCGACGGCGCTCGGCGGGATCTCGGCGGGGGTCGCCCTGGCCGCCTTCGGCGGCTTCGCCCACGCCCAGGAAACGGTCGATGACGCCGTGGTGGGCGAGATCGTCGTCACCGCCCAGAAGCGCTCGCAGAACGTCCAGGACGTGCCGATGGCCGTGCAGGTGATCGGCGGCGACCAGCTGGAAGCCGCCGCCGTGCGCGAGTTCACCGACCTGACCAAGGTAGCCCCGTCGCTGATCGTGCGCCCGGCCGACAACCCGGTGAACGCCTCGGTGTCGATCCGCGGCGTGGGCACCTTCGCTTTTGGGGTGGGCGTCGAGCCCAGCGTCGCCGTGGTGGTCGACGACGTGCCGATCGCCTTCCAGGCCCGGGCCTTCGCCGACCTGGCCGACGTCGAGCGGATCGAGGTGCTGCGCGGCCCGCAGAGCACGCTGTACGGCAAGTCGGCCTCGGCCGGCCTGATCAACATCGTCACCCCGGGCCCGACCCGCGAGCTGACCGGCAAGGTCAGCGCCCTGGCCACCACCGACGACGAGGTCGGCCTGGGCGCCATGATCTCGGGCCCGATCACCGACACCCTGCGGTTCCGCTCGTCGAACAGCTACACCAGCTTCGAGGGCAATATCGACAACCTCTACAACGGCGAGAAGGTCAACGGTCGCGAGACCTTCGCCACCCGCAACAAGCTGGTCTGGGACCCGACCGACAAGTTCAGCGCCACCCTGGCGGTCGACTACCTGAAGGGCGACACCACGGCGGGCCGGCCGTTCATCGCCCTGTCGCCCGACGCCCGCCTGCGCGGCAACGCCGCCTGGACGCCGGCCGTGTTCGCGCCGGGCGTGACCGTGGGGCCCAACAACGCCTCGGTGGTCAACAACGTCACCACCGGCTCGGACTACGAGGACTTCGCCCAGTCGCTGAAGCTGACCTACGACCTGGGTTTCGCGACCCTGATCTCGGTCACCGCCAACGACCGCTACAAGATGCTGGACGCCTTCGACCAGGACGAGACGGCGCTGAGCGTCAACAACTACGCCAAGGGCCTGTTCTCGGCCGACCAGTTCAGCCAGGAGATCCGCCTGGTCTCGGATGGCTCCAGCCGCCTGCGCTACACCCTGGGCGCCTTCCACGCCGACGTGAACTATCGCCGCTACTTCTTCCGCGGTCCGGCCTTCTCGCAGGCCAACTGGGACGCGACCTCCGGCTCGAACGAGAACTCGGTGTTCGGCCAGCTGGAATATGACGTGGTCGAGGGCACGACCCTGATCGGCGGCCTGCGCCTGGGCCGCGAGAAGATCGGCTACACCTTCCGCGACCTGCGCGGCGGGCCGGCCGCGGCCTGGGCCGATGGCTCCAGCGACGACTACGCCACCTATCGGGTGGGCGTGCAGCACAAGCTGGCCGACGACGTGATGGTGTTCGCCACCTTCGCCACCGGCCACAAGGGCCAGAGCTACGACCTGACCACCGGCTTCAACCAGGCCCGCGCCGACCTTGGTCCCGTGCGTCCGGAAAGCTCGGAGGACATCCAGGTGGGCGTGCGCTCGCGGTTCCTGGATCGCCGCGTGACCCTGAACGCCACGCTGTTCAACACCGAGTACGAGGACTTCCAGGCCCAGGGCGCCGAACTGCTGCCCGATGGCACCCAGAACTTCCGCCTGACCAATGTGGGCGCGATCCGCACGCGCGGGATCGAACTGGAAAGCACGGCCCGCCTGGTCGACGGCCTGACCCTGTCGGGCTCGGTCGCCTATCTGGACGCCGAGATCACCCAGTTTGCCGGCGCCCAGTGCTGGCCCGGCCAGACGGCCGCCCAGGGCTGCACCGGCTCGCCCGCCCGCCAGAACCTGGCCGGCGAGCGTCCGCCGCAGGCCCCGAAGTGGAAGCTGAGCGCCGGCGCCGAGTATGTGCGTCCGCTGGCCGGCGACCTGGAGGGCGTGGCCAACGTGGCCGCCAACTACCAGAGCAGCGTCAACTACTCGCTGAGCCAGGATCCGCTGACCGTCCAGAAGGGCTATGCGGTGGTCAACCTGTCGGTGGGCGTGCGCGACAAGGCGCGCGGCTACCAGGTGACGGCCTTCGTCAACAACCTGTTCGACGAGGGCTACTACACCAACCTGGTCAACAACTACGGCGCCTACGGCAACCAGCTGGCGGTGCAGGCCTTCCTGCCGCGCGACTTCAAGCGCTACGGCGGGGTGCGGGCGTCGATGACGTTCTGATGGGGCGGGGCGGGTCAGGCGGCGAGCGCCTCACCCGCCTCCCAGCCGGATCCTGACGCCGCCGTTGGCCACGAAGCCGTCGGTCGGCGCCCAGGCGTCGACCGTCCATTCGCCGGCCGAACCACGCCGTGGCAGAACCAGGGGGTCATACTTGGTCTGGCGCACGTTCAGCAGGTTTTCCAGATTGAGGAACAGGCGGACCTTCTCGTTCAAGACCACCTCGCCCAGAACGCCCACCTCCAGATAGGCCTTGCCCCTGGCGCGATAGGGGTTTTCCTCCAGATCCTGGCGACCGGTGTAGTAGGCCTCGATCCCGAGCCGGCCCTTGTCTTCCTTTTCCCACATGCCCACGACGCCGGCGGTGTGGCGCGGCGTGTTCGGCACGGTGCGGCGTCCTGAGGTGGGTGCGGGCTCGCTGGCGTCGACGTAGACATAGCTGCCGGTGACCGTGAAGTCGCCGACACGATAGCGCAGCAGGGCTTCCAGGCCGGCCGTCCGGGTCGCGCCGGACGCATTGACCAGCTCGACCCGCCGCGCGCCGCCGATCGTGGCCGGATCCAGGTCGCGCAGTTGCACGGCGTTCTCTATCCGCGATCCGAACAGGGTGAGGTTGGCCTCCAGCGGCCCGGCGGCGTAGCCCGCTTCAAGCGATGCGGTGTCGGCGGTTTCGGCCCTGAGGCCCTTGAGCGGTTGCAGGCGTGAAAGGCCGGCCGCCTCGATCTCCTCCACGAACGGCGTCGGGGCGTAGAAGCCGCGACCGACAGACCCCCGCACCGTCCACCGGCCTGGACGATAGAGCAGCGAGACCCGGGGGCTGAGGTGCGAGCCGTATTCGCTGTGATGGTCCCAACGGGCGCTGCCCGCGAGCGTCAGGTCGTCCGCAAGCTTGTGCTCGACCTGTGCGAAGACGGCTGGCGTCGTGAAGGTGTAGTCGAAGGCGGAAAAGGCCTTGCTGCGATAGTCGTCGCTCTGCACCGCGGCGCCGATCAGCCAGGCGATTGCGCCGTCCGAACCGGCGGCCAGCGAGGCCTCGGCGAACAGGGTGCGGTGGCGATCGTTCTCGATGCTGTCGCCGAAGCGATGCCCGTGCTTCTGGTTCACGGCCGAAGCGCGCAGGTGCACGACGCCCACGCCGTCGATCGGCGTCTGGGAGGTGAAGCCGGCGTCCAGGCGGCGACTGTTCTGGTTCTGGGCGAACGGGCGGCCGTCGGGCGTGGTCCGGCCGGCGGCCGTACCGCCCTGGCGATCCTCGCCCATCGCACCCAGGGTGAAGTAGGCGCTGCCGCCGTTCTGGCCCTGCCAGAACAGCCTGGGCCGAAGGGTCCAGCGCTCGTAGCCGGGGGTGTCGATCCAGCCATCGCCGTCCAGATCCTTCCAGGATTGGCGGTGCAGGCCGCCCATGACGGACGCGCTCCAGGCCTCCGAAACGGGTGTGGCGGCGTAGGTCGTGACGTCCTGACCGTCGCGGCTGGTGGCGTTCAGCAGGATTTCGGCCAGCGGGTCGGCTTCGGGCCGGCGCGAGATCAGGTTGATCACCCCGCCCAGGGCCGAGGGGCCATAGAGCGCCGAGGCCGCGCCTTTGATGACCTCGACCTGCCCCAGGTCCGACGGCGGGATCTGCAGGACGCCCAGGGCCTGTCCGCCGTAGAGCGGCAGGCCGTCGGCGAGAAGCTGGGTGTAGCGGCCGCGCATGCCCTGCATGCGGATGCTGGCGGCGCCGAGGGCAGGGGACGTGACCTGAACCCGCACCCCGCCGGTTTCGGCGACCATCATGGCGATGTTGCCGGGGGTCATCAGGACCTTTTCCTCGACCTCCTCCTGGTTGATCACCTCGACCCGGATGGCCTCGTCCTGCACGCGGCGGCCCGAGCGCGTGGACTGGACGATCACCTCCTCGACCTCGGTGTCGTCGGGAGCGGTCTCCTGCGCCTGGACGCTCGAGGCGAAGGCGGCGCAGGCGAGGGCGCCGCCAATGGCGGCGAGCGGGCGGCGAGGGAACTGGCGAGTCGTCATGGCCGCAGGCTGCACCCTGTAGTCGCTACAGGGTCAAGAGCCGGACAGGCCGTCTCAGGTGTAGCGGTCGCGGGTGGCGGCGATGCGGGCGCGGGCCTCTTCCATCTCCTGCACCTCGGTGGCCGCCAGCAGCGAGTTGAGCACGCGGGTGAGGTGGCGGCGCATGGCGTCGCGGGCGTCCTCGGGCGAGCGGGCGCGCAGGGCCGAGACGATGGCGGCGTGCTCGTCGATGCGCGGGATGACGCCGGCGGCGTGGGCCTTTTCGCCCATCAGCTTGGTCTGGGGCGAGCGCTCGCGGGCCTCCCACAGAAGCTCGACGGCGGCGATCATGGCGCTGTTCTGGGTGGAGGCGGCGATCAGCATGTGGAAGCGCTTGTCGGCGTCTTCCGAACGATCGACGTCGCGGGCGTTCTCGGCCTGCATCTCGGCCACCAGGGCGTCGAGCTGGTCGAGTTCCTCGTTGGTGATGCGCTTGGCGGCCATGGCGCAGGCCTCGGCCTCGATGGCGCGGCGGGCTTCCAGGAGTTCGAACGGGCCGATGTCGGTGGCGCCGGCCTGGCCCTCGTTGGGGGTCTGGGCCTTCACATAGACGCCCGAGCCTAGGCGCACCTCGACCATCCCGTCCAGTTCCAGGGCGATGATCGCCTCGCGGATGGTCGGGCGCGAGACCGAATAGGTCTGGGCGAGGTCGCGTTCGGACGGCAGGCGCTGGCCGACGGCGTAGCGGGCCTCGGCGATCTGGCCGGCCAGATCCTTGGCGACGCGTTCGTACAGACGGTTCTCGCCCTTGGCGGACATGCGGGGACTTCCTAAAATTGGTCTGACCAATATGGACAAGCCAGTTGTCGATAGTTATGGGTCTTCCAACTGGAAGACCACGGGAATCTCGACGTGCATACTAGCCAAACCGAGGCGTTCAAGGCAGCCGGCCTGCCGCCGATGCGAATTACCGGCGCCCGCGTGATCGTCACCTCGCCCGGGCGCAACTTCGTCACCCTGAAGATCGAGACCGACCAGGGCGTCTACGGCATCGGCGACGCCACCCTGAACGGCCGCGAAAAGTCGGTCGTCGCCTATCTGGAAGACCACGTCATTCCGGTGCTGATCGGCCGCGACGCGCGCCGCATCGAGGACATCTGGCAGTTCCTCTATCGCGGGGCCTACTGGCGTCGCGGCCCGGTGACGATGCGCGCCATCGCCGCCGTCGACGTGGCGCTGTGGGACATCAAGGCCAAGGCGCTGGGCGCGCCGCTGTACGACCTGCTGGGCGGGCGTTCGCGCGACGGCGTGCTGGTCTACGGCCACGCCAACGGCAGCGACCTGGAAGACACCGTCGAGGCCGTCGGGCGCTATATCGACGCCGGCTACAAGGCCGTGCGCGCCCAGTCGGGCGTGCCGGGCCTGGACCTGGCCTACGGCGTGGGCCGCGGCGACATGTACTACGAGCCGGCCGACGCCACCCTGCCGACCGAGACCACCTGGGACACCCGCAAGTACCTGCGCTACCTGCCCACCCTGTTCGAGGCGCTGCGCAAGGAGCACGGCTTCGACGTCGCCCTGCTGCACGACGGCCACCACCGGATGACCCCGCGCGAGGCGGCCCAGCTGGGCAAGAGCCTGGAGCCCTACGACCTCTTCTGGCTGGAGGATTCCACGCCGGCCGAGAACCAGGAAGCCTTCCGCCTGATCCGCCAGCACACCACCACGCCGCTGGCCGTGGGCGAGGTGTTCAACACGATCTGGGACGCCAAGGACCTGATCCAGGAACAGCTGATCGACTACATCCGCACGACCATCGTCGGGGCCGGCGGCCTGACCCACCTGCGCCGCATCGCCGACTTCGCCTCGCTGTGGTCGGTGCGCACGGGCTGCCATGGGGCCACCGACCTGTCGCCGGTCACCATGGGGGCGGCGCTACACTTCGACACCTGGGTGCCCAACTTCGGCATCCAGGAATACATGCGCCATTCCGAAGAGACCGACGCGGTGTTCCCGCACGACTACCGGTTCGACAAGGGCATGCTGTACGTGGGCGACACGCCGGGCCACGGCGTCGACATCGACGAGGCCCTGGCGGCCAAGTACCCCTACGAGCCGCGCCAGCTGCCCGTCGCCCGCCTGGAAGACGGGACGATGTGGAACTGGTAGGCGGGCTTACATGACGAGGCCGCCCTCGCATCGGCGATGGGCGGCCCCAAAACAGCAGAGGCGGAACGTCTGAAACGTTCCGCCTCTTTTTTCTTCGAGCTTGCCCGAAGGCCGTTCCTGTCAGGATCAGCCGTTGACGGCGTCCTTCAGTTGCTTGGCCGGCGTGAAGCCGACCTTCTTGCTGGCGGCGATCTCGATCGTGGCGCCGGTGGCCGGGTTGCGGCCGGTGCGGGCCGGCTTGTCCTGGACCTTGAACTTGCCGAAGCCCGGGATCGAGACTTCTTCGCCCTTCACGGCGGCGTCAGCGATGGCCTTGAAGACGCCGTCGACGATGGCCTTGGCCTGGGTCTTGGTCAGCTTGTCGTCGCTGGCGACCAGAGCTTCGGCGATATCGGCGGTGTTCATGGAGTAACTCCTTATAGAATCGGGAGAACCAGACTGACTGGTGAGATCGGCCTTGTCACGCGCCGCCATGTGACGTCAAGCGTCCGCCGCAACCGGTGGAAGGCCGAAAAAGTGCTGATCCGCCTGGTTGCACCGGCCTTGTGGCGCGGATGTGGCCTGGATCCGGTACGGGCGCGAGTGGTTGAGGGCAGTTTACTCAGACAATAATGCGGTTTTTGGATATTGCATGTGCACGCATATCCAGACCGTCCCGTGATTGACGATGATGGCCTTCAAATATACTCAGACAAAAGGTCGGCAGCTCGCGAGGCTGCTCCAGACGCCGCTCGAGACGGCGACGAGGGAAGAAGCAGCATGACGTCGAGCAAGCCTCACCGCGTGTTCCTGGCCGGCCTGGCGGCGTTCATGCTGATGGGAAGCGGCGCGCCGGGGCTGGCCGCCGAGCCCTCGCCCCATACCTGGACCGCCGACAACGGCGACGGGACGTTCACCAATCCGCTATTCTACGACGAGTTCTCCGACCCCGACATGATCCGGGTGGGCGAGGACTACTACCTGACCGGCACCACCATGCACGCGATGCCGGGCCTGCCGATCCTGCGCTCGCGAGACCTGGTGAACTGGCGGTTCGTCGGCTACGCGGCCGACAGGCTGGACCTTGGCCCGAACTTCCGGCTGGAGGGCGGCGACGTCTACGGCCAGGGCTTCTGGGCGCCGAGCTTCCGCCATCACGACAGCGTCTTCCACATCTTCAGCAACGTCAATCGCGAGGCCACCTTCCACTTCACGGCCAAGGACCCGGCCGGCCCGTGGACGCGCACGCGGATGAAGCGCGGTTTCCATGACCTGTCGGTGCTGTTCGACGACGATGGCAAGGTCTACGTGGTCTGGGGCTATCGCGGCATCCGCATGGCGCAGCTGAACGCCGACCTGACCGACATCGTGCCGGGCACCGAGCGCGAAATCATCGCGCCCGGGCAGGGCATGGGCGAGGGGCTGCACTTCACCAAGGTCGGCGGCAAGTACTGGATCACCAGCGCCTGGTTCGACGGCATGATGCGCCTGCCGGTGGCGCGCGCCGACCGGCCGGAGGGGCCGTACGAGGTCAATCGCGAGATCAGCGTCGGCGAGGACTTCGGCCTGGCCGAGGGCAACCGGCTGGAGGCGCCCAAGCCGCCGTTCACGATCATCCCGCCCGATCCCCGGCCGCGCGGCCGCACCGCCCTGCACCAGGGCGGCTACGTCCAGACGCCTGGCGGCGCGTGGTGGGGCTATTCGATGATGGACTACAATTCGGTGGGGCGGCTGACGGCCCTGTCGCCGGTGACCTGGAAGGACGGCTGGCCCTATTTCGGCCTGCCGGGGAACCTGGGCCGCAACCCGCGCACCTGGGTCAAGCCGGAGACGGGCGTGAAGGACGCGCCGCAAGCGCCGTACGAGCGCGGCGACGACTTTTCGGGGGCCAAGCTCAAGCCGATCTGGCAGTGGAACCACGCGCCCGTCGACGCCCGCTGGTCGCTGTCCGAGCGGCCGGGCTTCCTGCGGCTGAAGACCCTGCCGGCCGCCGATTTCTGGACGGCGCGCAACACCCTGACCCAGCGCTCGATCGGCCCCGTGTCGCGGCCGCGAACGCTGCTGGACGCGTCGGGACTGGCCGAGGGCGACGTGGCGGGCCTGGCCCTCTTGAACCTGCCCCATGCCTGGATCGGCGTGCGCAAGGTCGCCGGCGGGCTGGAGATCGAGCAGCGCGACCAGCGCACGGGGCAAAGCGCCAAGGCCAAGGTCGCCGGCGCGCGGATCTGGTTGCAGGCCGACGCCGACTTCATGGCCGAGACGGCGCGGTTCTCCTATTCGACCGACGGCAAGGCGTTCACGTCGCTGGGCGAGCCGATGACGATGGTGTTCCAGCTGCGCACCTTCCAGGGCGTGCGCTACGGCCTGTTCGCCTACAACGAGGCCGGCCGCGAGGGCGGGGTCGCCGACTTTGACGCCTTCGAGGTGTTCGAGCCGCATCCGCGTGGCCTGCGCCGGCCGATCCCCGACGGCCGCAAGGTGACGCTGTCGGCGCTGGGCCAGGAGAAGGCGGTGACCGTCGAGAAGCGGCCGCTGGGGCGGGCCTTGCTGCGCGGGCCGGAAGGCTACCTGACCGTCGCCGCCGACGGGGCCGTCAGCCTGGTCAAGGCTCGCGACGACAAGGCCCAGGCCTTCCAGTGGATCGAGACCCCGACGGGGGAGCTGGCCCTGATGTCGCTGGTCACCAACCGCTTCCTGCGGGTGTCGCCGGCCGGCGTCTGGACGGCCGACAGCCCGGGGCCGCAATCCGACGGCAAGGACGGGGCGCGGTTCGTGTGGCGGTAGGGGGGCCAGCATCGGTGGCGAAAACCTCGTCCTTCGATAAGCTCAGGATGAGGTTTTCCGGCGAACGGGCTTGCCAATGGTCCTCATCCTGAGCCTGTCGAAGGACGAGGACCACGCTGGGCGATTGACGACCTAAGCCGCGTCCAGCGCCGCCCGCTCCAGCACGTCGATGCGATCGGCCAGCCCCGGCGCAGGCCAGTCCAGCGCCGCCAGGGCAAGGTCGATGACGGGCGGACGAGGCGGCGGGGCCGCCTCGATCACGGCTTCCAGAAGTTCCGCCATCGCTATTCCGCCGCCAGCTGGCCGGGCGCGCGGGTCCAGCGGTTTTCGGGAATGGGCAGGCCCAGGTGCCCGCGCAGGGTGTCGTGCTCGTACTCGGTGCGGAACAGGCCGCGGGCCTGCAGGATAGGCACGACCTCCTCGCGGAACAGGGCGAAGTCGCGCGGGCGCGTCACCCGCAGGATGAAGCCGTCGGCGGCGCGGCCTTCGAACCAGCGCTGGATCTCGTTGGCGATGGTCTGGGGCGAGCCGACGAAGTCGCTGCGCCAGGTTCCGAACCGCTCGGCCGCCTGGCGCAGGGTGAGGTTCTGTTCCCGCGAAATCCGCACGATGCGCTCGGCGTGGCCCTTGTAGCTGTTGAGGCTGAGGCCCGAGACGTCGGGGAACGGCCCGTCCAGCGGGTACTGCTTGAAGTCGTGATAGCCGAAGGCGCGGCCAAGCTGGGTCAGCAGCTTGTCGATGCCGACGGCGCCGCGCTGGGCTTCGGCCAGGGCGCGGGCCTCCTCGTCGGTGTCGGCGATGACGGGCGACAGGCCCGGCAGCACGCTGATGTGGTCGGGATCGCGGCCTTGCGCGACCGCCCGGGCCTTGAGGTCGGCATAGTATTCCTGGGCGTCCTCGAAGCCGTCGACGCCGGCGAACACGCCCTCGGCGATGCGGGCGCCCAGATCGCGGCCCGCGCCGCTGACCCCGGCCTGGAAGATCACCGGCTGGCCCTGGCTGGAGCGGCTCAGCGCCAGCGGCCCGGCCACCTGGAAGTGCGCGCCCTTGTGGTTCAGGGCGTGCTGCTTGTCCTTGTCGAGGAAGACGCCGGCGGCCTTGTCGCGCGGGAAGGCGTCGTCCTCGTAGCTGTCCCACAGGCCCTGGACGACGTCGACGAACTCGCCGGCCCGGTCGTAGCGCACGGCGTGGTCGAAGTGGGCGTCGCGGCCGTAGTTGCGGGCGGCGCCTTCGAGGCCCGTGGTGACCACGTTCCAGCCCGCGCGGCCCTTGCTGATGTGGTCCAGCGAGCCGAACTGGCGGGCCACGTTGTAGGGCTCCCAGTACGAGGTGGTCAGGGTGCCGACGAGGCCGATCTTCGAGGTCGAGACCGCCAGGGCCGAGAGCAGGGTCAGCGGTTCCAGCCGGTTGAGGAAGTGCGGCGCGGTGTCGGGCGTGATGAACGGGCTGTCGACGATGAAGACGAGGTCGAACTTGGCCGCCTCGGCCAGGCGGGCGTTGTCGATGTACCAGCCGATGTCGATGCTGGCGTCGCCGGCGAGGTCTGGGTCGCGCCAGCTGGTGTGATCGGCGCCGACGCCTTCGAGGATGGCGCCAAGTTTCAGTTGGCGTTTCGCGGCCGTGGTCATGTTCGCCTCCGTGTCTTGGCCGCAGGCTTGCGACCGGGGAGGGCGGGCGACAAATCAGGTGTTCTCAAGAGGCCTATTGGCGGCGTTCAACACCCTGCTTTCGCTGGAGTTTTCGAACGCCGCCGTCTGCTCGGCTGCAAGGCCGATCAGAATTACTGGGCCGGAAAGTCGGTCGAGACGCTCAAGTCCCGCCAGCGTTCCAGCTGCGCCAGCCGCCGCTGGTCGGTGTCACGGATGATGGCGACGGCGTCGCTGCCCAGCGCGAGGCGCAGCGGCGGCTCGTCCATGGCGGCGACGGCGAGGAGCGCCTGGGCGGCGCGGGCCGGGTCGCCCGGCTGGGTTCCGTCATAGGCCGCCTGGCGCCGGGCCGTGGCCCCGACCACGGCGTCGTACGCGCTCTGGCCGGCGCTGAGCGTCGTCGAGGCGCCGGCGAAGTCGGTGCGGAAGCCGCCGGGCTCGACGATGGTCACCTTGACGCCGACCAGGGCCATCTCGAGCGCCAGGGACTCCGAAAAGCCCTCCACGCCCCATTTGGCGGCCGAGTAGGGCGCGCGGCCCGGCGCGCCGATCCGTCCGCCGACTGACGACAGCTGGATCACGTGGCCGGATCCCTGTTCCCGCAGCAGCGGGATCGCCGCCTTGGTGACGATGATCGTGCCGAAGAGGATGGTCTCGATCTGCCGGCGGAAGTCGTCGAGCGAGGTGTCCTCCACCGAGCCGACATCGCCGTAGCCGGCGTTGTTGACCACCACGTCGAGCCGGCCGAAGGCGGAGACCGCCAGGGCCACGGCGCGCTCGGCCGCGACCGGATCGGAGACGTCGAGGGCCGCCAGCCGCACGGCGTCGCCGTGGCGTGCTGCGAGGTCTTCGAGGGCGCGGGGATCGCGGGCCGTGGCCACCAGGCGGCCGCCAGCGGCCAGCACGGCTTGCGCCAGCGCCCGTCCGAGGCCGCGGGAGGCCCCGGTGATCAGCCATGTCTTGCGCATGGGTGTTTTCCTTTCCGCCGGGGTCACTGAGCCTTGGCCGCGGTCTCGATCAGCGCCGAGACCGCGTGCGGGTGCGAGATCATCACCACGTGCGAGGCTCCGGGCACGGTCACCACCTGCTTGGCATGCGCGCGGTCGGCCATGAACGCCATGGCGGCCGGCGGGATGTTGCGGTCGCCGCCGCCCCAGACCCACCATGACGGGATGGTCTTCCAGGCGGCCGAGACGGCCTTCTCGCCGCCGGCGGCGTCGGTCAGCGGGCGCTGGGCGATCGCCATCAGCCGGGCCTTGGCCAGCGGCACGTCGGCGGCGAACTGGGCGGGGAACTTGTCCTGCTGGATATAGAGGTCGTGGCCGCCGCCGGGCAGGTCGACCGGCTTGTCGAGGGCGGCGGGCAGGGTGGAGCCGGGGAACTTGCCGGCCAGCTCGAAGGTGCTCTCGCCGACCTCCGGGGCGAAGGCGGCGACATAGACGAGCGCCTTGACGTTGGCCGCGCCGTCGGCGGCGGCCGAGATCACCGTGCCGCCGTAGGAGTGGCCGACCAGTACGACCGGGCCGGGGATCGAGTTGATCACCGTGCGCACGGCGGCGGCGTCATTGGCCGCGCCGCGCAGCGGGTTGGCGGCCGAGACCACGGGATAGCCGTCGCGGCGGAGGTCGGCGACCACGCCGTCCCAGCTGCTGGAGTCGGCGAAGGCGCCGTGCACCAGGACGACCGTCGGCTTGGCGGCGGGCGGCGCGGCGGCCTGGGCGGCGGCCAGGCCGGTCAGGGCGAAGGCGAACGAAAGGACGAGGGCTTTCTTGGACATGGAGGCTTTCCTTTAAGGCGTGCGGAAGGGTTCGGCCGTGGGCCGTTCGGGGTTTCAGGTCTGGGGACGATGTGCGGGCTAGCCGAAGGTGAAGGCGTAGGCGCGGACGCCGGGATCCAGGAACGTGATCTCGAAGCCGCGGTCGGCCACGGGGCGAGACTGGCGGACGAGCTGATACATGCGGGGGCGGTCGATCACGCCGGTTCCGTCGGCCGCCACGTCCCAGCCGTGGTCGGGACCCGGCGGTTGTCCGTCGAGGCGCACGCGGTAGCGCAACGGCCGGCCGGGCTGGTCGGGCGCGAGCACCATGTGCAGGTCGCGGGCGTGGAAGCGGCTGGCGATCGCGGCGCCGGGCGCGAGGCTGGTGGTGAATTCCTCGCCGGCCCGCCACTCGCCGGCCAGGCCCCAGCGGTTGAGGTCGAGGGCGCCGGGCAGGCGATAGGCCTTGGCGACGTCCTGGCGCAGGCCGCCGGGCGAGGCGAAGGCGTCGGCCTTTCCCCAGCCGATATAGCTTTCGGGCGAGCCCAGTTCGGCGAAGTCGGGCGCGGCTTCGGGCCCCATGGCCTTGATCGGCGACAGGCCTTCGGCGATCGCCGGACCCGGGACCTGCGCCAGCAGGGCCTGGATGCGCCGTTCGTGGCGGTCGTAGTCGCCTTCGCCCGCCGCATGGCCGCGCACCTTGCCGTCGGCGCCGACGAAGTAGAAGGCCGGCCAGGCGTTGTTGCCGTAGGCCCGCCAGATCCGCCAGTCGCTGTCGAGCACCACCGGGAACGGGACGTCCAGGTCGGAAAGGGCCTGGCGCACGTTGGCGACGTCCTTCTCGAAGGCGAATTCGGGCGTGTGGACGCCGATCACGACGAGCCCGCGATCACGATATCGGGCGTGCCAGGCGCGCAGATAGGGCAGAACCCGCAGGCTGTTGATGCAGGAATAGGTCCAGAAGGCGACCAGCACGACCTTGCCGGCCAGCGCCTTGGGCGTCGGCGCTGGGCCGTTCAGCCACTGCGGCGACAGGGAAAGGGCGTCCAGCGCCGACGAGGACCCGGAGGCCCAGGCCAGAGCCTTGCGGGCCGGCGGCAGGCCGATGGCGGCGGCGACCGACAGTGGCGCGAGGCCGAGGGGCGCGAGGCCGACGGCCGCGCCCTTCAGCCAGTCGCGGCGGGAGAGATGTTCGGATCGGGTCACGGCGACCGCTCCTTTGGATCGAGGCTTCAGGCCGCCCAGCGGGCGACGTCCAGGATGGCGCGGGCGAAGTCGCGCGGCGCTTCCTGGGGCAGGTTGTGGCCGACGCCGCCGCCCACATCGCGGTGCTCGTAGCGGCCCTTGAACTTGCCGGCGTAGGCGGCCGGCGGCGGGTGCGGGGCGGCGTTGCCGTCGCCTTCCATGGTGATGGTCGGCACGGTGATGGCGGGGCCTTGGGCGAGCTTGGCCTCCAGCGCGTCGAAGCGGGCCTCGCCCTGCGCCAGGCCCAGCCGCCAGCGGTAGTTGTGGATGGTGATGGCCACGTGGTCGGGATTGGCCAGCGAGGCAGCCGAGCGGGCGAAGGTCGCGTCGTCGAACGCCCACTTGGGCGAGGCGGTCTTCCAGATCAGCCGGGCGAAGGCGTCGCGGTTCTGGGCGTAGCCCTTCGCGCCGCGCTCGGTGGCGAAGTAGAACTGGTACCACCAGGAGAGCTCGGCCTCGGGCGGCAGGGGGGCGGCGTTGGCCGCCTGGCTGCCGATCAGGTAGCCGCTGACGCTGACCAGGGCCGAGCAGCGCTGCGGCCACAGGGCCGCGACGATGCAGGCCGTGCGCGCGCCCCAGTCGAAGCCGCCGATCACGGCCTTGTCGATGTTCAGCGCGTCCATCAGGGCGATGACGTCGACGGCGAGGGCGGCCTGCTGGCCGTTGCGCGGGGCGTCGTCGGAGGTGAAGCGCGTGGTTCCGTAGCCGCGCAGGTGCGGGACGATCACCCGCTTGCCGGCGGCGGCCAGGATCGGGGCGACCTCGGCGAAGGCGTGGATGTCGTAGGGCCAGCCGTGCAGCAGGATCACCGGGGGGCCGTCGGCCGGACCGGCCTCGGCGTAGCCGATTACCAGGTCGGGGGTCGTGACCTGGCGCAGGGTCCAGGCGGGCGCGGGGGCGGCGGCCGTGGCGGCGACGGCGCGGGAGGCCAGGCCCGCGGCGCCGGCGATGGCGACGGCTTGCAGCAGGCGGCGGCGGGGAAGGTCGAACTTCGAGGTCATGGGGCGTGCCTAGTGCTGGTGGCCGGCGGGGGCGGCCGGAACGACGAAGCGGATCGTGGCGCTGTCGAGCGGGCGATGATTGGCGTCGGCGAGCGTGATTTGAACGCTGTGCGACCCGGGCGTCAGGCCGACCAGGATGATCGGCTCGCCGCTGGCGTCGGCCCAGTGCCAGGGGGCGTCGTCGACGGTGACGTGGACGTGGCCGATGCGGGGCGTGACGGCCAGGGCGGCGGGGCCGAACACCGGCTCGATGCGCAGGTTCTCGGCCCGGTACTGGATGAACACCCGGCCTTGGGCCAGCGGGCCGGGCAGGGGCGGGTCGACGACCAGGCGCGCGGGCGGCTGGGGCGTGGTCAGCGGGACGACGCCGGCCGGGCCGAGCACCTCGCCGGCGGTGAGGTTCGGCAGGCTCTGGGCGAGGGCGGGGCCGGCCAGCAGGGCGGCGGCCAGGGCGAGGAGGAAGGGCTTACGCATGGCGAACCTCGCCGGCGCGGGCCACGGCGTCCTGGGCGAAGGCGGCGATCGCGCAGGCCGCGCCGCCGATGACGGCGGCCGAGCCCAGCACCGCCAGGGTCGAGGCCGAGGGGGCCAGGCCCGAATAGAAGAAGCTGGTCAGGCCCAGGAAGTAGGCCAGCGGATTGTTGATCGGCGCGACCTCGCGCAGCGACAGCACGACGATGACGACGCCGATCACGGCGAGCGGCGTGGCCAGCAGGCCGAGGGCGGGCGTCATGGCCCCGATCAACAGGGCGGTTCCTGCGCCCAGCGCCAGGCCCAGCAGGTGCGAGACGGTGTTGGCCAGGCCGCCGCGCAGGTCGTCGCCCGCCAGGTTGAAGGCGGCCCAGCCCAGGAACATGGCCGGCGGCGGGAGCATGACCGAGGTCACGCCCAGGGTGGCGATCCCCGCGACGGCGGCGACGCTGAGCGAGACGGCGTGGAACTGCGCGGACTTCGGCGTGGCGAAGGCGGAGAGGGCGGGCAAGGCGGGCAAGGCGGGCATGGGGACGTTTCCTTGGGTTCGGGGAGGGCGGATGGAGGCGCCGCATCCCGCAGCGCCTCGGGTCTTCCGGCTCAGATCAGGCGGGTCAGATCAGGTTCAGGGTCACGCCGATGTTGCCGCGCGTGGCCTTGGAGTAGGGGCAGGTCTGGTGGGCGGCCTCGACCAGGGCGCGGGCGACGTCGGCGGGCAGGCCCGGCAGGCTGACGTTCAGGCGGGCCTGCAGCTGGTAGCCTTCGCCCGACTTGCCCAGGTCGACCTCGGCGTCGACGGCGACGTCGGCCGGCAGGGCCAGCCCTTGCGCGCGGGCGGCCAGGCCCATGGCGCCGATGAAGCAGGCCGACCAGCCGGCGGCGAACAACTGCTCGGGGTTCGTGCCCGGGCCGGCGGCGCCGGGGGGCGACAGGCGGACGTCCAGTTTGCCGTCGTCGCTGCGGGCCGCGCCGTCGCGGCCGCCGGTGACGTGGGTGCGACCGGTGTAGAGGACGGTGTCGATGGTGGTTTCGGAGGCGGTGGTCATGTCGATCTCTTTTTCAATCGGATCCGATGTAATCGGTACCGATTTCATAGATCGAAGTTTCGCATATCGTCAACCTTCCGATTTGATCGGATCCGATTTATATTTGTCCCGAACCGCCGCGAACCACCCGCGGCCCCGTAAAACGCAAGGCTACGACGCAAGGCTCCTATGACGACCTCCGCCCCGCCCGCCAAAGCTCCCAGGCTCGCCGATTTCCTGTGCTTCGCCGTCTATTCGGCCAATCTCGCCTATGGCCGCGCCTACAAGCCGATCCTCGACGAACTGGGCGTGACCTACACCCAGTGGATCATCATCGTGGCGCTGTGGGAGGAGGACGGCCAGAGCGTGAAGAGCCTGGGCGACAAGCTCTTCCTGGAGAGCAACACCCTGACCCCTATCCTCAAGAAGCTGGAGAGCCTGGGCTTCCTGCAGCGCCGTCGCGACCCGTCCGACGAGCGCCAGGTGATCATCAGCCTGACGCAGGCCGGTCGCGACCTGCGCGAGAAGGGCGGCCAGAAGACCCTGGTCAAGGCCACGGGCCTGGAGCCCGACGAGTTCCGCCAGGTGCAGAAGACCATCACCCGCGTGCGCGACAACCTGATCGCCCACGTCGCCAACGACGCTTGAGTGGAGACGCTCCCCCTGAAGGGGGAGCTGTCGCGGAGCGACTGAGGGGAAGCGGACTGTGAGGCAGCGGCAGCTTTGAAGTCCGAAGCTAATTCCCCCTCCGGCCCTTCGGGCCACCTCCCCCTTCAGGGGGGATCTTGGCGCTTGCCCCCACGTTGCGGGCGTCGGTGAAGCTTGGTATCGGTTGAAACGTTCGTTTGAAATCGTGAGCCGCGCATGTTCCGCTTCACCACCGCCGACGGCCTGTCGATCGCCTGCCATGAGTGGGGCGAGGACGCCGCGCGGCCGCCGGTGGTGCTGCATCACGGCTTTTCGGCCAGCGGTCCGATAAACTGGAAGGCGCCGGGCATCGTCGACGCGCTGCTCGCGGCCGGTCGCCGGGTGATCGCCGTCGACGCCCGTGGCCATGGCGCCTCGGACAAGCCGCATGATCCGTCCTTCTACGGCGAGGCGCGGATGGCGGGCGACCTCTCCGAACTGATCGACCATCTGGAGGTCCCGGCCATCGACCTGGCCGGCTATTCCATGGGCGCGATCGTCAGCCTGATCTGCGCCAGCCAGGAGCCGCGCGTGCGCCGCCTCGTGACCGGCGGAGTGGGCGAGGGCGTGGTGGCGACCGGCGGCGTCGACACCCGCCACGTGCCCAGCGACGCCATCGTCCAGGCGCTGCTGGTCGAGGACGTCTCGATGATCGAGCACCCGGCCGCCGCGCCGTTCCGACTTTTCGCCGACGCCATCGGCGCCGACCGCAAGGCCCTGGCCGCCCAGGCCAGCGTCGTCCACGCCAAGCCGATCCCGCTGGATCGCATCACGGCCCCGACCCTGGTCATCGCTGGCGACGACGATCCGCTGGCCGTGCATCCCGAGCGGCTGGCCGCGGCGATCCCGGGGGCGCGGTCGCTGCTGGTCAGCGGCGACCATCGCTCGGCGGTGGCCGCGCCGGCCTTCGCGCAGGCGATCGTCGAGTTCCTGGCCGGCTAAGCCTTGCCCGGCCGATAGCGGTCGATCTCGATGCCGTGGCGGCGCAGCTTGTCGTAGAAGGTCTTGCGGGGCGTCTGCAGCAACGCCATCGCCGTGCGGGCGTCGCCGCCGCAGGCCGCCAGGGTCTCGCGGATGACCATCGCCTCGTAGCGGCCGGTGCGGTCGGCCAGGCTTTCGGTGGCGGCTGGCGTCGCGCCGTCCTCGCCGACCAGCGCCGAGGGCAGGCCCAGGGCCACGCGCTCGGCGTAGTGCGCCAGCTCCCGCACGTTGCCCGGCCAGTCGTGGCCCAGCAGATGGTCGCGGATCGTCGCTGTCAGGCGCGGGGCGGGACGTCGCAGCCGCGCGGCGGCCTCGGCCAGGAAGTGGCCGAACAGCGCCGGCACGTCCTCGCGGCGCTCGCGCAGGGGCGGCACCACCAGGGTGACCACGTTGAGACGGTAGTAGAGGTCGGCGCGGAAGGCGCCGTCGCGCACGGCCTCGGCCAGGTCGACCTTGCTGGCGGCGATGATCCGCAGGTCAAGGTGGCGGGGCTCGGCCGCGCCGACCGGCCAGATCTCGCGCTCTTCGACCACCCGCAGGAGCTTGGCCTGCATCGACGGCGACAGGCCCTCGATCTCGTCGAGGAACAGCACGCCGCGATCGGCGCGTTCGATGCGGCCGGTGCTGGGCCGGGCTGAACCACCGGCCGCGCCGAACAGTTCGGTCTCGAACACCGCCTCGGGCAGGGCGGCGCAGTTGACGGTGACCATCGGCCGGCTCCGCCGCACCCCGCCGCGATGCAGGGCGTGGGCTACCAGGCCCTTGCCGGCCCCGGTCTCGCCCTGGATCAGCACGTCGACCTCGGCCTCGGCCAGCTGGGCGATGGTGGCGCGCAGCCTTTGCATCACCGGAGTGTCGCCCAGCAGCGGCGAGCCGCCGCCGGCCTGGGCGGCGGCCTCGAGGCGGCGGTTGTCGAGCACCAGGCTCCGCTTCTCCAAGGCCCGCGCCAGGGCGGCGGTCAGGCGCTCCATCGGGAAGGGCTTGGAGACGAAGTCGTAGGCGCCGTCCTGCAGCGCCGCCACGGCCATGGCCACGTCGCCGTGGCCGGTGATCAGCAGCACGGGGATGTCGGGATCGATCGCCCGCACGCGCTCGAACAGCGCCAGGCCGTCCATGCCCGGCATGCGCACGTCGGTGACCACGGCGCCGTCGAAGTCGCGGGTCAGGGTCTTCAGCGCCGCCGGCGCGTTGTCGAAGGCCGCCACCTCGAAGCCGCGCAGCTCCAGCCCCTGGGTCACCGCGCCGCGCAGGGCGTCGTCGTCGTCGACGAGCAGGATCTTGCCGGCGGGGGAACTCATGGAACGGCCTTGCGCAGGGTCAGGGTGAAGGTCGCGCCGGCGCCGGGCGCCGAGGCGGCCGTCAGTTCGCCGCCGAAGCCGGCAGCGATGTCGTGGGCGATCACCAGGCCAAGGCCCAGGCCCCGGGGCTTGGTGGTCAGGAACGGCGTGAACAGGGCGCGCTCGACCTCGGGCGCGAGGCCTGGCCCATTGTCGGCGACGGCGATCCGCACGGCGTCGTCGGTCTCGCTGACGGTCAGGGTCACGGCGCCGTCGGGCCGCTCCTCCACCGCCTCGAAGGCGTTCTGCAGCAAGTTGACCAGCACCTGCTCCAGCCGGACCCGTTCGCCCAGCACGGCCAGGCCGGGAGCCTCGCCCTTGCGCACCAGCCGGGCCTGCTGCCGGCGCGAGCGGCTGGCGGTCAGCAGCACCGAGCCGTCGATGACCTCGCTGACCAGGGTCGGCTCGACCCGGCCGTCGGCCTTGCGCGAGAAGGCGCGAAGCTCGTCGGTGATGCGGCCGATGCGCTCGGTCATCGACGCGATGGCGGTGAGGTTCTCGCCGGCCGCCTCGGCGCGGCCGCGGGCGATCAGCAGCAGGCCGTTGTCGGCGTTGGCGCGGATGGCGGCGACCGGCTGGTTGATCTCGTGGGCCACGCCGGCGGCGATCTGGCCCAGCGACGCCAGCTTGTTGGCCTGCACCAGGTCGGCCTGCAGCGAGCGCAGCCGGGTCTCGGCGTGCTGGCGTTCGTCGACCTCGTGCGAGAGGGCGCGGTTGGCCTGGGTCAGCTCATGGGTGCGCGCCTCGACGCGGCGCTCCAGCTCCAGCCGGGTCTCGCGGTCGCGCAGGGCGGCCAGGTGGACGCGTCGGCGGCGCACCCACAGCCACAGCAGGGCCGCGCTCAGCAGGGTCCAGACCAGGGCCGTGATCCAGCGCGCGGCGTCGGCGGTCTGGTCGGCGGGGGCGGCGGGGCTGAGCAGATGCAGGGTCCAGCCGGGGGCGACGTCGGGCAGGCGGGTCTCGATCTGGCGGTCGGCCGGGACGATGTCGGTGCGGGCGACGCCGTCGCCGCGCCGGGCGCGCAGGGGCAGGGGATCGAAGGTCGCCTCGCCGAACTGGCCCTGGGTCCGCAGCGCCTGGCGGGCGGCCGGCGACAGCGGCGCGCGGGTGTGGAAGCGCCATTGCGGCTCGCTGGTGATCAGCGCCAGGCCCTGGCCGTCGACGACGAAGGCAGGCTCGCCGATCGCGCGCCAGGCGGCCTCGACGGCGTCGAACTCCAGCTTGACCACCACGACGCCCAGCGGCCCGGCGGGTCCGTCGACGCGGCGGGCCAGGTAGAGGCCGGGCTTGCGGCTGACCGTGCCCAGGGCGAACTGCTCGGCGTAGCCGCTGCGCAGGGCCTGCGCGAAATAGGGCCGGAAGCCGTAGTTCGAGCCGAGGAAGCTGGTCGGCTGGCGCCAGTTGCTGGCCGCGGCGGTGTAGCCGTTGGCGGCCACGACATAGATCACCGCCGCGCGGGTCTGGGCGCCCAGCTGTTCCAGCTTGCGCGACAGGGCCTGCAGCCGGCGGGGGTCGCGGGTGGCCAGGGCCGTCTCCAGGTCGGCGTCGTCGGCCAGCACCAGGGGCAGGGCGCGCTGCTTGTCGAGTTCGCTGCGCAGCACCGCCGCGTGCAGGGCCGCCGAGGCGCTGGCGCGGCCGCGCAGGGCGGTCATGGCGCGGTCGTGCGCCAGGCTTCCCACGGCCATGACGAGGACGGCGCCGATCAGCACGGCGATCGCCGCGAACAGGGCCAGGCCCTGGCGCGAGATGCTGCGTTCGGGCGCGGGTCGCGTATCGACGGCGCTTGGATCTGGTTGTGTCATATTCCACACGAGTGCGGTTCTGCGTGGGTGAAATATGGCACGAAGAGCATGGTCATGACGAGGCGAAATCTTGAATTTCTCTCGAACATTCATGGGCTTGGTTCAGAAGTTCGAAAACGGCTCACGGCGGCGGTGAAATCCCGCACTCTTGAACCAAGCGCCCGACCTTCAAAGGACGCGCGAGGAAACGAGAGCCAGGAGCCGCCCGATGATCCCGCAGACGAACCCCGCCGGAGGCGCGCCGCCTCGCCAGGGGCCTTGGTACACGCACCTCTACGTCCAGGTGCTGGTCGCCATCGTGGCCGGGGCCCTGATCGGCCACTTCTGGCCCAAGTTCGGGGCCGACCTGAAGCCGCTGGGCGACGCCTTCATCAAGCTGGTGAAGATGGTCATCGCCCCGGTGATCTTCCTGACCGT